>CAKZWV010000001.1 GCA_937922005.1 uncultured Clostridia bacterium
CTAAAAGGATAGGTCACTTCACTAGGAAGAGCCTCTTTGTGAATTGCTGATAAGGCCGCAGGACTGGGGCAAGCCCAGGGAAGCGGGGTTTTCACGCAGGTAAAGTTCCAGCCCGAATAGAGGGTAAAGGGTCGATCATTGATCGTCCCGTAGATGGCATCACTATTAGCCGTAATGTCAAAGCGATACCGGGCTGCAAAATCCACTAAGTTGTTGGCAATCATAGGCCTGTGCTTCCTCCCTTACATCTTGCCCTCTTATCTTGGCATGTTTCATGGAGTTTTTCAAGAATCGCCAGCCGCTATTCGGACGCTGTAGGGATACTTTGGGGATACTTTGGGGATACTATTCAGTTGCTATTGTGCTGCTTTGAGGAAGCGTTGGGAACACCTTTAGGCACTTTTAGGCAGAAAAAAGCACCGGCAAATGCCGGTGCCTTAGGAAGTCAATGTTAATTCTTATCTTGGCCCTCTCTTACAGTCTATGGTTCATTCAGCTCATAGCCTACTCAGGACTTTGCTTACGTAAGATTTTGCCTTCATTGACTCAAGGATCTTGAAAGACCTAGTCTTGAGACTCAGCAGATTCAGCACTTTCAGGCTCTTCGCTGGCAGCCCCTTCTTCAGTAGCTTCCGACGCCGCCTCAGCCTCCGCTTCTGCAGCAGCTGCCGCCGCAGCTTCCGCTTCAGCCTTTTTAGCCTCTTCAGCCTTGCGTTTAGCCTCTTCGATCTGCTTTTCTTCCGCAGCCTTCCGCTGCTCTTCCTTTTCCTGAGCTTCCTTCTCCAGCTTATCTACAATCTCTGCTCCAGCCTTACTTGCTACGGTAATATCTGCCGTACCAAAGAGGGTGCTGGTAGAGCTGGAATCATCCGTATAAGAGAAACTACCCGACCTCGGTCCACGTGACTCACCATCATGGTCATCAGAACGACGACGAGGGCGTCGGCCACTACGACGGTTATTCGAGTTAGTTCCCTGGGACTTCCAGTTTTCAAGAGCAGACTCCTCCGCATCGGGTGGATCAATAGGCTCCACGTCCTTAATGGAGATGCTGATTCTTCTACGCTCATTGGAAGTTTCGATAACTCTAGCATCCACTTCCATGCCCTCTTTGAGAACCTGGCTAGGATGATCTAGGTGGTAGTTCGAAATCTGGGAAATATGGCACAGAGCATCCAGACCTGGAGCAATCTCAACGAATGTTCCAAAGTCCACCACTCGGACCACGATACCCCGGACAATAGATCCAAGAGGATAGCGCTCCTCAACGTGGTAGTAGGGATCATTTTCTGGACGCTTGAAGCCTAAAGAAATCCGATTCTTCTCCCGGTCGAAATCTTTCACGAATACGTGCATAATATCGCCGACATTCACGATATCCGAGGGATGCTTGACTCTCCGCCAAGAGAGTTCGGAGATATGAACCAAACCATCCACTCCGCCCAGGTCAACGAAGGCACCAAATGTCGAAATATTTCTTACGACACCATCATATTCCTTGCCGACTTCGATCTCATCCCAAATTTCCTTGGCCGCTTTTTTGCGTTCCTTCAGGAGAATGGCTTTTCTCGAACCACTGACTCTAAGTCTCTTCCGAGAATTGTCAAAGTTCGTGATGATGATTTCCATGCTCTGGTTCAAATAGTCCTTCAGGTCTTCTGTCTTAACCGCTCTCAACTCAAGTTGAGTTTTGTTGATGTAGACATTGATGGACCCATAATTAGCAATGACCCCATCACGAGCTAGACTGTTGATTCTGACGGTAACCGGTTCACGGTTCAAATAAGCTTGCTCTAAGGCTTCTTTATGCTTGTTGAAGTCGACCCGGGTCTTGGAGAGAATAATTTCCTTCCCCATGTCGGTATTTCTGATGCGCCGAATGAAAACCTCAATGGCAGCATGCTCCTTACAAGCCTGGTCCAAATCATAGTCTGGTTCAAATTCCTGTCTAGGGACCTTACCTTCCGACTTGTCTTTGACATCTACATAGACGTAATCGTCATCATAGCGAATCATGTTGCCCGTCACAACGGTGCCGGGTTTCAAACGCGGAATACTGTCAATAAAGTCGCTAAAGCTCACATCGCCTTCGTCATTCTTCTTCACTTCTGTCTCTGTTGATTTGGTTGCGGTACTTGTTTCAGCCTGTGCCTCATGGGTTTCTTCACGGACATCAGAAGAGCTTTCTAAAGATACCTCTGTTTCAGGAGTGCCCTCTACACTTTCAATTTCCTCCTGCGAAGCAGCCTCATTGTTTTCTTGCTGATTCTGCAAAACCTCATGTTCTGTCATTAAATGGATAACCTCCCAGATTGTACTTTTTGGCGTAGATGCACCAGCTGATACTCCAATCTTCCTCGCACCCTTCCAGGTGCCATCCGCTTGGAGGCGGGCTAAGATAGGCTCAAGTTCACCTACTCCATCGATGAAAGAGCAATTTCGGCAACGGTCCCGGGCGGCTTGAAATAATTTCGTCGTATTGGAGCTATCATGGCTCCCTACAACAAAAAAGAGATCCATACGGGCAGCCAAATCCCGGTTTTCTCGTATGCGTACCGAAGTTACCTTACATATTGTAGCAAAGATTTTAATTTTTGCAATTTTTTCCTGGATTATTTTTTGGAAAGCCAGAAATTTCCCCGGGTCGAAGGTCGTTTGGGCAAAAAGAGCCCAGTATTCCGGAGGCTCTGGCCCCTTCTCCCTTAATAGTGCATCGTCCAAGGCCTGTGACAAATACTGCAAATCCCCTGCCACGAGTACCTTTTCCGGTGCTGCCAGGTGTCCCAAGACCCCTTGAATTTCCGGATGGGACCGATCCCCCAGAATAAGAATTCCCGCTCCGTTGTCTTCCTCCTGGCGGACTTGCCGCTGGAGCTTTGCTACATAGGGGCAAGTTTCATCCCATATTTCGCAGGCCTTGTGGCGTAGTTCAGTCAACACATCATGACGAGTCCCATGGGCCCGAATGACCACCCGGGCCCCCGGAGGGACATCACCAGGATTCTCAGCCAGGTGAAAGCCCTGGCCCTTCAGATCTTCTAGGACCCTTGCATTGTGAACCAGGGGTCCCAACATATAGAGGGGGCGAGGATCTGAGCCTTGCTTTCCCTCTTGTGCCTCTTTCGCTAAGGCCTCCGCCTGACCTACCGCCCTAGCTACCCCAAAGCAAAAGCCTGCTGACGGATTTAAATAAATTTGCTTATTTATAACGGTAACAACAGGCTCATCCCTATCAGCACTTAAGGGAGATCCTTGTACTTGTGATTCGGGCCTTCCCACGACAAACCTCCTAAGGCAAAACTTCGTTTCATTAGGGTCGCCGCCAAGAGATCAGCCTCCTCCGGCGTAACCCTTCCTCCAGGGGGAACATTGAGGCAAAATGGCGCCCCGTAAATAACCCGATTCTTCCGAAATAGCTTGTAAGTCCCGTCAATGTAAAAGGGAATAAGGATTGCCCCCGTCTTAATAGCCAGCTTTACCGTACCCGGCAGAGGCATGGTTGTCAGTGCCTCTTCCGGAGGAATCCGGTGAGCTTGCGGAAAAATTCCTAAAATACACCCATCCTTGAGGACTCGGAGCATTTGTTTCAGGGCCTGCATGTCGTTAATGGACCGATCCAGAAAAATAGCCTGGTAATCCCTACAAATATTCCCAACCACCGGGGTCGTCGCCAATTTTTCCTTCGCCACCCAAATGACATGCTCCGGGAAGGAGGTTTCCAAGGTCAGCACGTCGAAATTAGAGGTATGGTTCCCATAGAGGATAATTGGTGGATGGTCTGCCTTCCAGGCAGTCAGCTCTGCCATAAAACCCACATTAGGCCTCAGGTCCCCAGCTAGGTCTTGACCTCGAAAGGCCTGCTGAAGTTTCTTAGGATCTGTAAAAATATCCGGTCTCAAAAAGCGACAAAACGCTACATATCCCCCAAAATGAGGGCGAAAGAGAAATCGAATCAGATTGCCAAAAAATTTCCGATAGCGCCGACGCTGAGGGAAATTGGCACAGGGCATTCCAGGGTTCGAAAGGGTCATCTCAGAAGGAAAACCCACAGGCGGGTTCGGCACTGAAACCAACTTCGTAAGCGCCGACGCTTCCGGGGCTCCTTTCAGCGTCTTTTCCTGTGTTCCTTGCCGCTCCTCGCTGGATGTCCTTTTAGCAGTACCTTTTACTGACTCTTCCGGCGTTCCTTGGCCTGGATCTTGCAGGGCTGAACTCACGCTTGGGCCTCCTCTTGATCCGCATCATCTTCGTGATCCGAATCATCTTTTTTGCCCAAATCGGCAGGTGGGACCTCTCCCTTGCGGATCAACTCAGCAAAGCCCGATTTCAGAAGGATATCCGTCACAATAATATGAAAGACATCCTCAAATGAAAGCGCATCAGTCCTTACGACCTCTGCATCTTCAGCAATAGCCATATTCTTTTGGTCATTTTCATCCCGCTTATTCTGGGCTTCTAGAACCTCCTCGCTGGAGACCTCTACCTCTTGCTCAGCCAACTGTTTACGCCGCCGTTCCGCTCGGACTTCCGGGGCCGCAGTCAAATAGTACTTAAAAGGCGCATCAGGCAGGACCACACAGCCAATATCCCGCCCATCCATGATCAAGGAAGTTTCTGCAGCCAGAGACCGCTCCAGGCCCAAAATAAATTGGCGCAGCGCAGGCATCTGAGCCAGTTCAGATGCTAGACGAGAAATTTCCTGGCTGTGCAAGGCCTCTCCTGGCTCCTCCCCCCGGTATTGATTCACCTGGCGGGTCCCCTCAAAACGCACCTCAATATCCTTGGCAAATTGCTCTGAGGCTAAAAGCCTTGTCAGATTTGCCTTGGCATCGGCCGGCGCCCCGCCTTCCTCTTGAGCGACCGCCCAGGCCACCAGGCGAAACATCGCCCCAGTATCCAGGTGAGGAATGGCTAAAAACTCAGCCAGGGCGTCAGCCATAGTACTTTTTCCTACCCCTGCCGGTCCATCCAGGGCAATATGCCCTACCTGGTCTCGAAAATAAGCCTGTAAAATCTCCTGGTCTTTTTCGCGTTGAAACATGGATTCCTCCTCTATTCTATCTTCTTTTGGCTGGTCTTCCTGCGCTAGATCTTTAGGGTCTTGGTCTTGCTGAGCTTGGTCTTGTTGGAATTGCTCTTGTTCGTCATGTGGAGCAGCACTTCTATCGCCTCCTAGAGCCTTACCCAGGTCGAGATTCTCCTCCGCCCGGGGCTCCAGCAGATCACGGATGGACTCATACATAAAAATTTCAAGCTCCGGAATTTCCTCCCAAGACTGAACTTGAAACTCCAAATAAAAAGTCGTACTAAGGCGAAAAAGCATGGGCCGTCCCACCGTATCCAGAGTCCCCGCCTCCTGCAAATAATCCATCTCCACCAGGCGATTCACTAAAGCGTCCGAATTGACGCCTCTGATTTTCTCAATCCCAGCCTTGGTCAACTGCTTGAAATAGGCAACCGCAGCCAGTACCTCATAGGCAGCCTTGCCCAAGTGGGGGCGGGAAGATTTACCCAAGAGTTTGCGAATGGCAGGAGCAAAACTTGCCTTCGTCGCCAAAGCGTAACCTTGGTCCTCAAAGTATCTGAGTTCGATCCCCCCATCTTGCTCTTGTGCATATTTTTCTTTCAGATCTAGCAAAAGTCCCTCTACAAAGGGCTCTGTTACCCCAAGCTTATCTTCTGGCCGCCCTGTCTCCCGACAAAGATCAGTTAAGACCTTCACCGTCAAGGGGCGGTCTGTCACAAAGAGAAGGGCCTCTACCTGGCCCCGGTAAAAAGCTTGTCGACTTTGCTCTATTTTTGCTTCCTGCGCATCCTTCCTCATGATCGAGAATGAATCCTTCCCCATTACCAAGAACTATCGGTTGGTTCCTGCTCCAAATGCTCCAAGGCCCTCCTGAGCTTGGCAGCATCAACCTTAGCACCCAAGTGGATTTCTCCTAAAAAGCCGTCCTGGGTCGCCTCCACATAGGCCTTCTGACAGTTGACTAAGGTGGCCACCAGGCCCGTAAGGCGGCGGTTTCTCCCAAAGGCCTTGCCGAAAAGCTCATCAAAGGAACAGGTCTGATCCAATAAAAGTTTCCTCAACAAGAGGTCCTGGGCCTCATCCACCCGGTAGTCTCCCTGAGCGAGCTGTCGGTGGATAAGCCCTGCCATATAGGCCTCTTCTCCAGCCCGAAAGGCTCGCATGGCTAGCCTTTGCCAAGCTGCCCGAAAAAGCTCTAACTGGAAGACACCTTCCGTATCGGCCAAAGCCTCAGCAGGATCGAGTGTTGCCCCAGGCGCCGCCTCAGCAGGATCAAGTGTTGCCCCAGGCGCCGCCTCAGCTGGATCAAGATCAGACCATCGTAGGGCCCCCTTGGCTTGACGCAAAAAACTAGGTTCAGAAGCCCGCCTTTTCGATTCCAACTGATCTGCCACGACCTTGTTCCGCCGATAGACCAAAAGCCGGATGGTCAAATCCTCCCAGGCCTCATCAGAAGAGTCTTCCCAAGGCTCCTCAGGGTCTGCGTCCACTGGCAAGAGACACCTGGCCTTTAAGTCCAGCAAAATCGCCGCCATTAAAATAAAAGAAGACAAAAAATCCATCTCCTCCTGGTCGGTAAAATCTTCTTCCTCTAAGGCCTGGTCCAAGTAGTGGAGATATTGGTCACAAATACTCGCCAAAGAGACCCGAGTCAGATTTCCTCTGTCTTCCTTCAGCAAAGTATCCAAAAGATCCAAGGGTCCAGAAAAATCCTGAATCCGATAGATCTTCTCGGTCACTTCCTCCGGATCATCGAGTCTGTTCCCCGGATCGTCGAGTTGGTTCCCCTGATCGTCAAGGTTTTCTCCCTGATTATCAGGAGGCTGAGCAGGAGTATTTGCTAATGTTAGATCCTGGCGATTCATAGATTTTTAAGCAAAGATGCTCACAATCCAGTTGGCAAACCAAGCTAAGGGTTGGCGCAAAATCCAATTGATCGGCGTGGCCAAAATATCCATCAATTTAGAGATGATGTCACTTCCCAAAAAAATCAAAAGCAAAAAGGCCGTAGAAATCTCTCTTTGATGAACGAGCATAAACTCGTAGCTTTTGTCAGGCAGGAGAAAGCCAAAGAGTTTTGACCCGTCAAGGGGAGGAATGGGCAGGAGATTAAAAATAGCTAGGTTGACATTGGCTAAGTACATAGTGATTAAAAAGGTCCACAGGATCGCCAAAAGGGTGCCCCCCTCGCCTGGCTCGATATGGGAAAGCTCCTCCCATATTTGCAAGATCGTAATCCCTAAAGACGCTCCCAAGGCCAAAACCAAATTAGAGATTGGCCCTGCTGCTGAGACCCAGGCCATCCCCTGGCGCATCGAAACATTCTTGCGAAATTGCATGGGGTTAACCTCTACGGGCTTAGCCCAGCCCAAACCAATTAAAAGGAAACAAAGACTCCCCAACCAGGTTAGATGCGCCATCGGATTCATAGTTAACCTGCCCATCCGTGCTGCTGTATCATCTCCGAGTCGGTAAGCCATCCAGGCATGTGCCCTCTCGTGAAAGGAGAGAGAGATCATCAGAACCAAGACCTGGATAAGAACAGTAGTAATCCCCAAATTGCCGTTTAATATACTTCGTAACATAGGATGTTTGTTTCGCTTTCCTCCTCTAATAAAGTGCCTTTTAGTCTAGCTGATTCGCATTTTTTACGCAAAGAACCCTCCTAGGGCCTAATAGGCCAAATAGGAGGGCACAGTTACATAAATATTATTTCATTTTATATCTACTTATATCTACTTATTTCTACGACACACGGCGAGAATGCCAGCTATGCTTAGGAAAGTCCATATCCAGGAGGCCAAGGACTTTTCTCCAGTCTCTGGAATACCATGAAAGGCACGGGAAGCAACCACTGGCTGAGCGTTGTTAGAGCTAGGTCGCATATAAGCTTGGACTGGCTCTGGCGCAGATTTGGAAACAGCCTTGGGAACCAGAAGCTCATCAGGCGGAAGAGATAGGCGTTTCAGGCGCTTCAATTTTTTCGGCTGGACTTTCGTAGAATTAGCCTGGCTTTCCTTTGTCTCTTCCGTTTCTTTGCTCCCGGAAGGCTCCGTTGTTGCCTTGGTCTCCTTAGTATCCGTCGTGTCTTTTATTTCCTTCTTATCATCGGTATTTGACTCTGACTTTTCCTGAGGCAGGCCTTCAGTGGGGGCAGTGGATTTTGTGTTTTGCGCATCCCCGGTCGCTTTGCTGGGATCTGTCTCTTGCGCATCGCCGGTGGGTTTAGTGTCTTTTGTCTTTTTTGATTCTTGATTTCCCTCTTCATCTTGTTGGTTTTTAGGTTTGGGAGGATTCTCTGGCTCTTCCTTCTTCGGCGGATCTTCTTGTGGCTTAGGCTCCACAGCATCCCCGCCTTCGGCCACCTTACCATCCTCTCCTTTCGTATTCTGGATGACCAGGCGCTTATTAGGCTCCTGGCCGATCATAAAGCTGACCGGACTAGCCAGGATTTTATAACCCTCTGGGGCCTTCGTCTCTTGCAGGAGATAGCGTCCATATTCAAGGTCTTTCGCTAAAGCCTTCCCCGTCTTATCTGTCACAAGGCTTGCCGTCTTTTTCCCCGGCAAAGGCTTGGTTCCGCGGCCCGCCTGATAGCCATACAGCAAAAACTCTGCTCCTTCCAGTCCCCGCTCTTCTTCACTGTCAACCTTCACAACTTGCACGGGAAAACGCTTTAATGTCTCTTGGAGAGTAGGCCAAGCCTTCCACGAAGCTCCATTTTGCTGAAGACTTGCCCAATTGATGGCCACGGGTTGAGCTATATTATAGGCTGGATCTGCATTCACAACCTTCAGACTCAAGGGTAATTCCCCCCCTTTCCAAGCAAATACTCCCTGATAGTACCCATATCCCGTCAAATTTTTTGCTTCGTTTTCATTTTGTTTTTTTTCTTCTTGCTTTTCATAGTCGACAATGTCATCAGGCTCTTCTCCCTCGCCTGTCTGCGCAGGGTCCTGGGGGGCTTCTTCTATTCCCAAGGAAATTTTCGTCTTTTCTTGTTGCAATGCAATGAGCGAGTCGGCCGGAATCCTACTCACCAGGTCCGTTTCTTCCGGCAAAACCACTCCTGTCAACAAATCTTCCCTAGCTGCCAAAGCAACAATTTGTGTCTTGGCCCGGTGTTCTAAAAGCTCCTGACTTTGCCACTTGGGTTCTTCTAATTTGCTGACGTAGGGAATATTTCGTGTCTTAGCGTGGGAGCTAATGCTGATGTAAGTTGTAGGTAAACGGTGGGGCTGGGTATTGATTCTTCTTGCAAAGGGATCTTCGCTTTCTTGCGGGAGCGCATCGGTTAACTTCAAAGGTTGGGGGGTGCGATCGACCTTGTCTTGGCCATTCACCACCGTATGACGTTCCGTAACAATATTGAGTTGATTGTCGTCATTTACGGTCGGCAAATCTTCAATTCGATTGATTTCAAAAGGTATAGGCTCTCCCACTGGCTGAAGCTGGCGTATGGCCTCGACGTTATCATCGGCCACTTCCTGCATCCGGTCTGACCTATATTCTTGCAAATAATACTTGCCAAAGGTTAAAGACCCACTCATTGAAATGTCTCTGCCTGAACTAAAGAGGAGGCGCATTAAAGTCCCCTTCTTATACCGGTTATGTAGGATCCGCAAATCTTCCCCTGCATGAATGCCAAAGAGTCGCTGACTTTGCAATACTTGGGCGTAGACTGGCTGATAAAGGACCAGACCGCTTCGCCCTAATTCTGGTGTCTCGTTATCGGCTGGCGTGCTTCCCTCTGTTGAATTTTCGTCTTCTCCTTGTCCTTGCTCATTTTCCTCATTCCGAGGCTTGGCTTGGCCCACCGTCACTTTTTTAAAGCCTGCTAGATCTTCCACACTGACCGTCAGAGCCAATTGACCAAATTTCCGGTAAGTGTCTCTGCCTGCCTTTTTCGGTTTGACGCTCAGAATAAATTCGTTGCGCTCCACTTCTGGGTCAATCGTTACAAAGCTTTGACTTTTTTCAGAAAAGTAGGCTGCCACCCAATATTTATTATTCTCCCGATATTTACTATCTGCCTCTTCAGGTGGAAAGAAGGCCCCCAAATTTCCCTCTGGCTTCAATTCTCTTTGGGCATAAGGGAATTTCAAGGTTTGCCCCTGCAAAAAGTTTTCATCAGCACGTATGGTCAGGGTATTTTTCCCATCCCATTTAACGTAGAGTCCACCATTATCGGTCCCGATGGCTCTTTCAACATTGGGCCTAAGACGGGAAGCCCGTGAAAAATATCGCAAACATCCTTTCTCATCTTCCAGATCGATCGTTTCACCAGGAGATAGCTCGATAATCCGCCTGGCAAAGCTAGGCCCAGTCGTTACAGCATTGATATAAGTATTAATTTTGCTTTCCAAATCCTTGTTTAAGCCTTTTGCTTCATCATTCATTTTTTCCCAATTAAAGGAATAGCCCAGAGCCGACCAGATGTAGGCCTGCATCCCCAAGGTCAAATCTTCAACTTCATCCTGTTTTTGGCTCTCATTTCTAGCCATATTGTAATATTTCAAAGCTAGAGCAATATTCCGGATGGCCCTATCCTTATCTTGTTGATTGATTCCCGGGTAGCATTTTTCCAAGGCATCTGCAAGACTTGTCGGCATATAATGTTCTTTTCGATCTACAAAAAACTGAGGCTCAATACAAAAACAGGTGGTCGACTGTTCTTTTTGAAAGAGATTGAAATACTGGAGCCGGGTTGCTGGAGAATTTTTTGATCCCCGGGATGTACCG
This sequence comes from uncultured Clostridia bacterium, assembly GCA_937922005.1. Taxonomy (GTDB): domain Bacteria; phylum Bacillota; class Clostridia; order Saccharofermentanales; family DTU023; genus CAKZWV01. The sequence goes on from CAKZWV010000001.1 coordinate 10,769, forward strand.
CTGCCTCTATAGGTAAAGTCAACAGTATATTTCGCCCCCCCCTTGGAGGGATAGTTCGATTGTAGGGTTACCGGGGCCGGCTGACCCTCTTCCTGCCCTTCATCATCCTCCCCAGTGTCTTCCTCTCCGGAAGGCGTCTTGTTTAAAGTCCCTGCATCTCCTAAAGGTTTCCTTACTGGGCTTTCTCCTAAGGGTTTTCGTACCGGATTTTTCAGGGGCGATCCCAATGGAAGCTGCTCTCCTCCTAAACTGGGCTGGTCTTTCTTTTGCGCCTCGGGGTACGTAACCAAATTTCCGTCCTCATCGATATAAAGGCCAGGATCCCCCTTAGCTCCTAGGCCATCGGTATTCCCCTCTTCCAAATCTTCTCCGTCTTCTTCATAAACATAGTATTCACCGTCGAGTTCGTAATATTCTTTACCCCAGGCCAGCTGGCCAAGGGGCCCCACCAGGAAGGTGATCGCCAAGAATAGGGCTAGGAACTCCCCTCGTTTTTTTCTTGTATGGTCTTTCATAGGTCCTCCTTTTATCTTCCATCAAAATCATCGTAGTCTCGTGCAAGAGGGCGTTACTATCCTTATCCTCTAGCACCTGGGTCTAGGATAGGAGATGGGGGGGAAAAAAAGGGCAAAAAAAACCGACAAAGAGCGACCTTTGTCGGTAAAAACTAATTCATTTAGTCTCCAGCGTTGCTAGCAAAGAGCGAAGAACGATGATTGAAGATCATAGTCTCGTCTAGACAAAAGTTTTAGACTGAAGAACTTCTGCTAAAGGCAATAAAAAAGCCCTCCCCGGAGGGAGGGCACCGTCTAGTCATAAACTAGTTATTCTTAAGCTAAATACTAAACTTACTGATTGTCAACCTTAAAATTGTACTCAAGAACTTCAGGATCAGCATTGGGATCAATAGCCTTAAGATTTGTGGTAATCTTATAATCCGCACACGTATGCACTGCAGTACCGCCAACTTTCAACAACTTACCAGCATTCCCGCCGTCGAGATAAGCGCCAACGGCTGCGAGGTCGGGTGCAGCAGGCAGAGTTCCATCAGTTTTAATGTTACTACTAACCCACATATTGGCAGCGGTTCTCAGTGCAGAGTGTTCCTCTTGAGCTCTGGTCAACTTAGCACTCCTTGTAAATGTAGAGAAGCCCAAAACGGCAGCAGCGGCCAAGATGGCGATGATGACCATGACGACTACTAACTCAACTAGGGTAAAACCTTTTCTTCTTGTCATAATAATTACCTCGTAAATCTTTCTTGATTTTTTAAGAGTTCTCTTGTGCACTTCCCTGTGAAGTGCTCTGTTTCTCAACTCTTGAAACCATGATACCAGTCAGCTTCACAAATTGCAAGTGTTTATTAACAATTTCCTAAAATTTATGGTCGTGGAATAGATGTTGATATATCAAGCTTTATTTCAAAATTTGTAACGAGTTATACAAAAAGTTTTAAAAATTTTACGAATGCTTGAGAGAGCCGCAAGATATATGCTTACATTCCGTCAAAATGAGCAAAGAAGTCATCCCTGAGATCACCCTACATAGCCCATAGATGGGAGAATTGGCAGATTATATACGCCTATGGATGGGGTCTTGGCAGAGCCTCGGCATAAAAAAACCCGGTCCAAGACCGGGTCTGATATCGGTTAAGATCTGTTATTCTCTTAGAATCCCAAGTGACTTAGACTCCCAGTTGATCTAGGCTCCCTGTTGACCCTGGGGGGCAGGAGCTCCGCTATGGGGAATGACAGGCGGCGTGTAGGTCCGGCTGGCTAAGTCTTGATCTACCATCCTAAGCGCGGCTGGGTTGGTCCCTGCAATGGTATACTGGTCGACATTGGCGTTGGCATTTCCTTCCTCTTCCACCTGCTCTAATACATACCAATCTAGGAATAAAGTCGCTGCACGATCTTGGTGCTTTTGGGCAAGGTCAGATAGATTCTGGATCGACTTTGTGATCATCTCTTCATGCGCTAAAATATCTTGGAAAACTTCTAGAGGTTGATCCCAACTTGCCTTTTCGGGGGCAGGAATGGCTTGCAACTTGATATAGGCATTACGGTTAGCCAAATAGTCGTAGAAGCCCTGAGCATGGGCCATTTCCTCCTGATATTGAATCATCGTCCAATGGGCGGCTCCTAGCCAGCCTTTACTGGTTAGCCAGGCTGACATTTGTAGGTAGAGATTGGCTGAGGCAACCTCTAGAGTATATTGGTTAGTCATTGCTTGTACTAATTCTTCATGCATTGTTATGATTCCTCCTTATGCACCTTCAGGGTAGCAAAATGTCCTAAAGAATACCAGAGTTCAAGCTCAGCTTCTTTATCCTTTCTTGCCTTTTGTTTTATTCTTTGGCTTTTTCCCTTTGGTAGCTCCCTCTGTACTTTCCCCGTTTTCGCCATCCGGATCTTCCTCCGGAATCCAATCTGCTTTAGTGAGCTTATGTAAAAATAGATCTTCTTGGCCAAATTGAATGGCTCGCTGGTGCATGGCTTCCAGGTCCTTACAATCCTTGCGATGAATCCTGATGTTGCTTTCTCCAGACTTGGTGCGGGAAGATTTGTAGCCTACAATCTTGTCCCCAGGCTGGGGATGACAACATTTCGCAGGCGTAGCGATAATGTTTTGTTGATCAATCAAAAAATGGTAAAGAAGTTTTCCCCCTTGCGGCACGGCTTGTGGAAGGAAGGGAAGATCCCGCCTTCTCACGATAGGACTTTCCTCGGTATAGGCCCCTGCTTCCAGCTTTTCTTCTTCTGCATCAGACGTATCTAAAAGATTGTAGCTTATACCATTTCTGTCTCTCTCTGCCTTTACGCCTAACTCTTTTAATCTTTCTGGACTTTGTAAAGAAAAATAGGTATATAAGAGGCCCTTGCTTAGGCGGTTGACCCATGTATGGTTGTCCTTATCCCTGGGAAAAAGACCCAAGCGATTAAAGATAAGGTTTAAGTCATTAGAAGTGCCTATCTGCCTTTCGTAGGCTCGAATCACAGCGGCATCCATCACTTCATCCTGGGGGACATTTTGGGCTAACTTCATATTCTTAATTTTTCTTTTTATCTTTTCTTTTCCCTTACGGACATTCTCTGGAGTGATATTGTTAGTAAGCACCCTCTTAATCCGATTACGAGTATGCGCCTCGGAAGCATCCCTAAGCCATGACGCACGAACCTGCACCTTAGGGCTCGTCTCAATTTGAACCACATCATTTTCTTGAAGGATATAGCTGCGAGCTACCAACTTACCATTAACTCGGGCCATGACATAGTGATCTCCGATTTCACTATGAACCTTATAAGCAAAGTCTAGGACTGTTGCGCCATCAGATAAGGAAACAAGGCTATTATTCGGCGTATAAGTATTGACCCTGTCTGATTGATCCATGACCTTAGCATTTTCTTCTGTCAAGGTAATATACTGGTCTGCAGCATTCAAATTATCCTTGGGACCTATCATAGAATTGATGATCTCTTTAATATTCTTCCAAATTCTTTTACCTGTCTGACCCAGGACAGGAGTACCATCTTTATAAACCCAATGGGCCGCTAAGCCATGTTCGTTCTTTTCATGCATGGCAAAAGTGCGAATCTGAACTTCAACTTGAAGAGTCGGAGTAAGTTGGAGGGTCAGATGCAAGGATTCATACCCATTTTTTTTGGGTCTAGCGATATAATCTTTACTTCTCCCTTCAACTTCCTGATATTCTTGTTTTATGGTACTAAATAAGAGATAACACTCAGCCGTACTAGTAACGAGGATGCGGGCCGCATAGATATCATGGATTTCGGAAAAGGTCACATGACTGTTCATCATTTTACGATTAATGGAAGCAAGTTGCTTTCTTCGGCTAGTGATCTCAAATTTAGCATCGGGTAACAAGTTTTTTTTGCATAATCCATTAAGTTCTTTTAAAAAGGCACTATAATCAACATGCACTTTTTGATCCAGGGCTCGTAGATACTCATAAATTTCCGCATAGGCTTGGGGATGTTCATTACGAAAGCAGAGCTCATCAATCTCTTGTTTTATCATGTAAAGCCCCAAGTTTTCAGCTAATCTCGCATAAATAGTTCTGGTCTCTGTAATAATATTGTCACGGTTTTGGCCTTTAGGCATACTCTTTAAAGTACGCAGGTTATGCAAACGGTCAGCCATCTTAATAGAGAGGGCTGCATAATTTGTTCCAGTTTTTTTCAAAAGAGACTGGATTTTCAATGCCCGTTTTAAATTATTTTCCTCCACAGGATCGACTTTTTTGCTTTTCTGCTCATTTTTCTGCTCGCTCACTGTTCCGTCGAGACCTGCTTGTTTCTCCATTTCCTCTTGACGCTTTTCTTCTTGCGTCGCAATGGTCACACGATCTACAATGTTGCTAACCGTCAAACCAAAGGCCCGATCAAGGTCCTTTTTTACAATTTCCTTACTATCTTCCAGAACATCATGGAGAAAGGCAGCCGACAAAGTCCAATGGTCAAAACCTTGACAAGCTAGGATCACGGCAACATCAATCGGGTGGGTGATGTAAGGCAACCCATCGTTTCGTTGATCTTCACGGTGAGCAAAGCGGGCAACCTTATAGGCTCTCCAAATAAAATCCATGAAAGCTTGGATTTGGGCCTGGAAATTGGGATCATTTTTATCTAAACCTTCATGCTTCTGTCTCAACTCCACTTTATTGCGATAAACGTCAAGAACTTCATACTTAACCATAGCATCCAAATGATCATTTAAGTCCATTGTTAAGTCTATATTGCCCATATCCAACATAAGACTACCTCCTGCGTTTGTTTTTTATGGTTTCAAGATCTCCCATCAGCCTTTGCCAGCTTGGGCAAGCCCGTACTGATTTCCGCTCTTGCTGGAACTTATAGGAAATCCAAAAATTCGTACAAGGTCCAAAAGCCCTATCTTGCCCATTGGGAAGGGTAAGTAGAACACCCAGTCCCAGTTCTTCCCAGATATCAAAGCACCGTCTCAAGACAAACAAAGAAGGCGAAAATCCCCGATCCTTCAGGACTCTTTGCATAAGCTGGCAGGTATGGTCAAAAGAAAAGGCTCTTGGTTGGGAAGAAATATCCGGAGATGCCTTTTTCAACGAATCTTTTCCCAAATCCTCCCTACTTCGAGGTCCTTCTGATAGCAATTGCAGGGCTTGGAAGGCAGCTGTAAATCCCGGCCAATCCAAATGAAAATAGGAGGGGGATAAAGCATAGCGGTCACATAAAACTTTTATACCATCTCCTTTCTTCCAATCGCTATCCATTTTACTTAAATTTTGATCTGCTGTACCTTCGATGGCATTTGAGCCCAGCCATCTGATCCCAGTTAGATGGATGTCAAAATGACTAATAGGAACTGGAGTTACCTGTTTTTTACGACCATATGCCGTATAACATGGTGTTAAACTTGCCAACACATTCACATAATCTCCGGGGAAAAAAGAATCTGCTAGGTCAGGTTGAAAAAAGGCAAGTGCTTCCAACTCATCGTCATAAGGAGCTGCCCCGACTTCAGGAACTTTCGCCAGGCGAAACTTCACATGCTCTCTTTTCTTCCCCATAGTCTTTATGCCCTGAATCAGGAAAGGCCCCAAGAGAAAGCTGGGTTCCTGGAAACCTGTTCCAAAGGGACGCATGGCATCCAGATCTTCCATCAATTCCAAGGTTAGAAGCTGGTGAGGAACTTGACAAAGATAGGTCTTGGTTAAAACTTGCAAAGCCAAATCGTTTATGGCTAAATTGCCATTTTCTTGCTTAGACAATTGGAATGATAGACTGGAGCTAAGTTGACTTGCTTGTATGGTCTTATCAGCTGCATCAATAGATCCAATGGACAATAAGCTTTGACCTTTCCCGCCTTGTAAACTAGGCAGCTTAGCACAGCGGTCCATAAAGACTTTGAAAAAAATCTCGATCTTATCTTCTGGAATGGAAATTCCTGCTGCTTGCGCATGCCCTCCAAAACTAGTGGCATAGGTCTGCGCAAGCGGCTGTAGGGCCTCATAAATGGAAAATTGAGGGTGCTGATCTCCACTGCGAGCAGATCCCTTATAGGTTCCTTGACTATAACCAAAAATAAGGGCTGGTAGATGATAGTGATCTGCCAGCTTGGAAGCTACAATTCCAGCCACCCCAGCATGCCAATCCTTGCTCCAAAGAACCAAGGGTAGGCCCTGGGCGATGATGCCCGGATAGGGACCTTGGGCCAGCTTCTCTTGAGCCTCTGCAAAAATCTGATTTTGAACTTCCTTCCGCTGGGCATTGAGTTGAAGGAGATTCTCAGCATAAGTCCTGGCCAAAATAGGATCTTTCGCAAAAAGCAAAGAACTTGCTACCTCGACTTGCCCCATCCTTCCTGCTGCGTTCAGGCAGGGCAAAATTTGAAAGGCCAGGAATTCCTCATTCACGGGAATAGCTGGCTGCCGATAGGATGTCTGAATAGCCTCTTCATAGAGGGCGCACAAGCCTATGGGCAAATCTCGAGGAAGGACCTGTAGACCTCTTTTAACATAATAGCGATTCTCATCCACTAGTGGCATGGAGTCTGCTAAAGTTCCCAAGGCAACAAGGGGATAAAAATGTTGGGGTTGGTCTAATTGTTCTCCCCACTGCCTGCAGATACTAGGACCCAAAGTCTCTAAGATATCTTGGAGCTCCTGTAGGGGCCCTAGGTCTCTCCCCCATTCAATCTGTGCGATAAGAGACTGAGGAAGTTGTTCCTTAGTTCCATAACTGAGTAAGAGAAGGGTTAAAGCTCGCACTAAGGTATAGGTAACACCTACCCCAGCTAGGTCCTTAAAAGGGTAGGTCTCATCTTCCCGTCTGGGATTAATAATCGCATCGCAGGGAGGCAGATTTAACGGTAGTTCATGGTGGTCAGTGACAAGGATCTTCACGCCTGCTTCACGGATAATAGCTAATTCTTCCGAAGCTGTACTTCCACAATCTACCGTAATTAAAAGATTCGGCTGTCGCTTAGCAATCTCCAGAGCTTTCTCCTGATTAATCCCGTAACCCTCCGTCAAGCGATCCGGAATCACAACATCCCATATAAGACCAAGGGTTTCGCAGGCATCAGCCATAACCTTGCTAGCCGTCAAGCCATCCACGTCATAATCTCCATAGATACAAACTTGAGCAGAATTGTTTTGGCCCTCTTGGGCAAGAGCGAGGAGGAGGTTCATGGCAGGTAGAAGGTCTCTAAGTGCCCAAGGAGGAGGAAGACCGTCATCATGGGCTCCTAGGCAGCTCGCCAAAGCATCTAAGGACAGGCTGTTGGCCTGGGCTTGGTAGGTTAAAAGTTCTTCCAAACTAGCTAAGGGTGTTGAAATCTGTGGGATCCAGGATTCAGGGGAGAGGGACAAGCGCAGCCTCCTTTCAATGTTTGATTGGTTCAAAAAACGATAGATATTTTAGATACAAAAAAGCCTGAAGTAGGACTCCAGGCAGAATAGCAACTGCTATAATAATTAGGCGTGATAAAGCCACATTAGCGTTTCCGCTTCCGTGCAGCTTCTGACTTTTTCTTCCGCTTCACGCTTGGTTTTTCATAATACTCGCGTTTTCTCACTTCCGCTAAGATTCCTGCTCTCGCACAGACTCTTTTAAATCTTCGTAAAGCAGCATCCAAAGTCTCGTTTTCTTTCACACGAACTTCTGCCAAATATATCCCCTCCCCTCACAAACATCGGTTCAATCAAAGACGGTACAAATCCAGGAGCTAGATCCTGAACGGCCAATCTAGAGTTCGAGCCTCCAAAGTTAACAAGCAGCCTCCTGCTCCAGCTGGTCGATGTGCCTACTGTAGCAAAATCACACAAGAAAAACAAGGGGAAGAACAAGAGGTTTTCTGGGACACATTGTCAACCAAGCTGAAATCACCTATACTAGGGCCAAAGGAGGTGCCCATGGCTAACCCATCAACTTGTATATTTTGTAAAATTGCGGCAAAAGAGATTCCTTCGGAGCTTCTCTTGGAAAACGAGACTCTTGTCGCTTTTAGAGATATTAATCCTGTAGCAGATACCCACATTCTTATTGTCCCGAAAATACACTATCAAGATATTCGGGAGTTGGCAGAAGATCCCCAAATCTGCGCAAATGTCTTAAATCAAGTGGCCCAAGCTGCCAAGCAAATTGCTGACCAATTTCACTTAACCGGCTTCCGCCTCGTAAATAATTGTGGAGAAAGCGGTGGTCAGACCATCCCTCACTTACACTTTCACCTTTTAGCATCAAAAGATGCCCTCAGGCCAGACCAATACTAAAGTTAGCTACGATCACAAAAAGCGCCCCAGGTCCGTAGGACCAGGGGCGTTTATTTTAATCTTCGTCGATATCTTGCGTTTTCTGAAGCATACTCAGCTGCCAAGCTGGAATATCCTCTGCATCTTGATCATATGCGATGCTGGGTCGTGGATTACCTTGACCTTCAGTATTAGCAGCAGGTCCTGCCTGCCATGGTTGAACAGGAGGCACACTAGGTGCAGACGCAGAATTTGCTGGCCCACTGTGTTTTGTTTCCTCCTGACGGTCTCGCCCACCAGAGAAGATAGATCCAAAAATGCCACGACGACTTGAATTCTGTCCCCCAGTAGGAATAAAGGAACGAAGTCCCTTGTCCTCTTGTTGAGGAGGATTGGAAGGGGTTGAAGATGGCCAAGCCTGGGAGAATGCGCTGGGAGCTGGGGTAGACGAAGCAGTAGAGGTGGCGTGTTGGAAGGTCTGTTGGAGACGCTCCATGGTCTGAGCCCCAAGGTTTTGCGCACCTAGACCAATATCAACCACTACATTTGACGATGTCGGTGGGGTTGGCGTGCGTAAGGGCTTATTCAACTCCTCCGTGTCGATATTGAGCACCCTATCTTCCTCTTCCTTTGCTTTCATGATAATCCGCTTCGGCGTTTTAGCAATGGCTTCGTTGGCCATCATCTCTAACTGTTCCCTAGCTTTTGCAAAATCATCCTGACTGGGTACGTATGCATGATTATCAAGCTGGCTGACATTGACTTTTACATGAGCTTTCTTCACTCCAGGAATATCCTGAATGGGTCTGCGAGGTTTTACCTCAGCGTCTGCGCCTTCTTCTTGACCAGATTTTTGTTGCACCATGGCTAGGACAGCTTCACGCTCCATAGACTCCACCATACGTACGTCCAAATCTTTCAAAGGTGCCTTGAGCTTTTGAAGCTGTTTGCTGACACTAGGTTGAAGGTCATCATAAGAGTAAATCTTACGTCCATCGGAGAAAACTAAGGCAGGCTCACCGTCTAACTGACTGGGAGCTACCGTTGACATCGTCGGGTCAGGTGTTCCCTGAAAGGAAGCAGGCTGGACTGGCGCAGCTTGGGGAGCTGGGCTCGAAGCCTGGAAAAAGCTGTCATTGTCACTCGACGAGGGCTGGAAGAAAGCGTCAGAATCAGAAGAAGAGCTTGCAGGAGCAGCAGCAAAAGGATCTACCGTTCCCTCTTCTTTTTTATTACTTTCACCTCCCATGGGGCCAAAGAAAGAAGCCTGATCCTCATAACTCTTGGCCATCGCTTCCTGATCTAGATCTCCTTCGGTCGAAGAGGTTCCCGACTCTTCCTCACCTACCGGACGGAAAAAGCTATCATTATCGGAATTCTTTTGAGCGGGCTGGAAGAAAGCATCTGTATCTTGATCTTGCCCACTTACCTGAGTTCCCTCTCCAGCACTAGGATTCAACCTAGAATCAAAAAAATCATCATTGCTGGTCGGATTGGGAGTGTTTTCACCGGGAACATTGAAAAAGTTTGCCAAATCGTCATTATTCATATCTTGTTTTGCCTCTCTACTTTCTTCTAGGGTCTCTTGAACCTGGTCAGGATCTCCTGGCTCAGTCCCCACCTCGGTTTTTAAGGATTCTGCATCCTCTATCGTAATGCTATCATTGTCCGCTGGTCCCGCATTGGCTGATACGAGATCCTCGTCTGCTCTTTCTTCTCCTGGCTCCTCGTCAGCTGAACCTCCAGTATCTTCTGGTTGACCTGATTTATCAGCGGCGCTAAGCTCATCATCAGATGGTCCGGGCTCACCCCCGGCCACTTCCTCTATTTTAGCAGATTTCTCCTCAAAGGAGACAAGATTTTCTCCTGATTCAGAGATTTTTTCTTCAGAATCTGGCTCAGGGAACGAATCCCCGTCAGATTCTATGGAAGAAACTTGGTCAGCTGATTCGAACTCTGTCAAAGAATTATCATCTTTACTTGATTCCAAGCCCTCAGTCATCGGCTCAGGAGACTTTTCCCAGTGCGTAGTATCATTAGAGAAGGTCTGAGGGCTGGCCTGGTCATCATGATATGCTGATCGAGGATCTCCCACTTTTTCCTGATCTAATGATGCTAACTCTGTGGAATGCTGGTTAGAAGTATAGCCCTCCGCTTCAAGCTCATTGTGCCCATCAACGCTATCTTCCAATAAATCTTCTGTAACAGTTTTTTCGTCAGTTTTTTCGTCAGTTTCTTCTAATTGATTAAAGGAAGAAGGCTCTTTGGGAGTATTTGTTAAATCTGGACTTTCTTCAATTTCAGGAAGTTTATCTAAAGTAGGAGCACTTTTTTCAGGAATACTTTCTTGAACTGAAATACTTTCTTCTGGAATATTTTCTTGCACTGAAATACTTTCTAAAGGAAGACTGTTTTCTGTTGAAGTACTTTCTTCTACAACATACTCATTCTCAGGAGCAATGCTTTGCTCTTCTTCCAGAGAGTCTTTTTGTTCTGCCACTTTCCCCAAATGGACAAGGCGATCTGCCCGTTCTTGAGCAATCTGTTCTTGTCGATAGGTCCCGAGGGATTCCAGATCTTCTAAGTGACCAGTCATAGGGATGTCCTTACCAGCTGATATGCTTGCATCCAAAATACCTTTACCAACAAAAAAAGCAATGAGATCAGTCAAGCTATACGTAGATTCGGGAAGAATAAAAGCATCACAGAGCTCAGGAGGCATGACATCATGAGCTGGCGCATAGCCTATGACATCCTTTGATGTAATGGCTTCCCCATAGATCTCCGTAGCCTCTTTCGCAGGAAATTCCTCTAAGGCAAGGACCGAAGATTTAATCGATCCTTCTTCAACGCGTCCTATGAGATAATGAGGGATCCCCCAGTACTTAGCTGCCATCGCATACTGAAAGCCTCCGATAGGAGTGACAGCAAAGGTATCCGTATAAAGTAGGTCCGCACAGGTAAAGAGAGTTTGAACTCTTTTTCTCTTTATAATATAGGCTACAGCCGTATCAGGAATAACCGTCACCTGGCCTCCCATCTCGTGAATGGCTGTTGCTACCAAACGTGACCCTTGGCAGCTAGGCCTTTGTTCGGGAATATAGATATTAATATCTTTTTTTTGTTGGAGGATATGGCGGGTTAACATTGCAGGATACAGTGCTTCTGAACTATGAATCAAAATATTCCCGTAATCTGGAGTTAAGTCAGCCATCCTCTGCCCAATCTTGTCCGCTTCCTCATAGGCGGCATGACAGCGATCAGAGATCATACTCCTAAGCCTATCTTCCACAGAAAGCCCCCGGTCAATCGAAACAAAGGCTTCTTGGAGAAGGGGCTTTAAAGTTAAGTTCATAGTCATTGTGAGGCCAGATCTCGCTCCTGCCAACAGGCTTGCTGCCCTTTCTAGTTGAGTCTTCTGTTCTTGGGATCCTAAATCTGCATTCTGGTGAGCGACCATAACAAGAGTCCAAGCGCCAGCAAGAATGGCAGATAAGCCATCAGTAAATCTGGTCTCCAGTGCTTTTGCCACTTCGTCGGGAGTCTTACACTGTATAAACTCCTGACGAAGAGGATAATATAGACGATTTAGGACCCTTAAAACCCCGTCCTCAAAACAGGGAAGATTCGCATATTGTATGGTTGTCGCAAGATCTTGATCTAGTCGCATCTCTACCTCCAAGACGCCAAAATATTAGCGTATAAGTCTTCCTAGTTTAACATGCTAGGACTAAAGTCGCAAAGCTCAGAGATCTAACTCTAAACATATCTGCCCCCTACATGAATAAGTAGAAGACTATGATAAAGGATCAAACGTTTTTATGTAGGTCCTAAATAGGGCAAAAAAAAACGCAGCCGAAGCTGCGTCGAAAAATATATGGAAAAGCTACATTCCCTGTGATTGTTGTACTGCCTTGCCAGCACCAAAGAGTGGTAAAAAGACGGAGGCAACAATTCCCCCAACCATAACACCCATGACAATAATAGCAATTGGCTCTATCATACCGACCAGCTGATCAACAGCGGCGGTAAGTTCATCATCATAGAAATCTGCGGTTTTTGCCAACATTTCATCAAGAGATCCAGATTCCTCACCAATCCGAATCATTGAAGTCATCATAGTCGGAAAATATTCAATCTTTGCAAACTGAGACCCTAGAGAAGAACCTTTACGGATATTATCTGTCAAGCCCTCTACTGCCTCTTGCACTATAACGTTGTTTGTAGTTCCTGCAGAAGAGCGAACCGCTTCGACCAAAGGTACACCTGAAGATGTCAAGGTCGCAAAGGTCCGTGTAAATCTTGCGGTAATAATCATTTGCATAGGTTTTTTAACACCTGGCATTTTCAACAAAGCGGTATCCAATACTCTCCGGCCATCTGGTGTACTCGTCAAAAGATAAATTGCAAATGCAATCACAGCTACCACAAGGACATGTATATACCAATATTTAATGTAGGAGTTACTGATATTCATAACAATCTGCGTTATCTTCGGAAGGTCCATACCAGCTTCAGAATACATGTCGGCAAAGATAGGAACCACGGCAACCATAACGATGATGACGGCAATAACTGAAATGACAATCAAAAGGATGGGGTAAGTCATCGCCTTTTTTACTTGCCGGGTCGTTGCAACTTCTCGCTCATAGTGCTCAGCCATCTGGGCCAACACTTCATCCATTCGCCCACTCAACTCGCCAGCTTCCATCATCCTAAGCAAGAGGGGTGGAAAGACTTTAGGATACTTCTTCATGGCCTTCGATAGAGACTCACCCTTTTGGATATCCGCTTTGACCTGCTGAGTTGTAGCTTTAAGAGTCTTATTCGTTGCCTGTTGCTGAAAAAGGTCAAGGGCAGTATTAATAGGAACACCAGCTCCCATCATAACCCCCATCTGCTTACAAAAAAGCATAACATCCCTCGGTTTCACCTTTTCAGGTAAGATATCCTTGGTTCTTGCTTCCTCAGCTTTAGAAAACTCTGTAACACTAATAGGTATGTACTTAAGATTTTTTAATTTAGACCGGACCTCTTCAATTGACTTTCCCGTCATCTCGCTTTCGATGGTCTTGCCAGAAGCATCAATCGCCCGGTATTTATAGGTTTGTTCCACGCAAGTCTCCTTCCTGTTCTGTATTTAATTGGCATGTGGAGAAAATCCCCACATGACTAGCATTTTTCAGAACATCTTT
>CAKZWV010000002.1 GCA_937922005.1 uncultured Clostridia bacterium
GTGGATTCGTCACTATGGGAAGATCCCCCGCCAGACATATCGGGCTCTGGCTCAGAATTTTGATCCCCGAGCCTTAGATCCCCGTGCCCTGGTTTCCTGGGCTAAGGATCAGAGTTTCCGCTATCTCTGTCTGACGGCAAAACACCATGAGGGTTTTGCTCTTTTCAAAAGTCAGGCAAGTTCCTTTAACAGTGTGGAGGCTAGTCCCTGTGGTCGGGATTTGGTGGCTGAATTTGCCAACGCCTGTCGGGAAGAGGGTTTGGTCTTTTGCCTTTATTATTCCCAGGCTCAGGATTGGGATCATCCCTACGGTCTTGAAGCTTATACGGATCAGAGCGGAAAAGATTTTTCGATTTATTTTAAGGAAAAATGCCTGCCTCAGGTCGAAGAACTGTTGACCGGCTATGGACCTATAGGCATGATCTGGTTTGACACGCCGCTTAACATGAGCCGGGAACAAGCTCAAAAACTGCGGCAGCTGGTCAAGACCTGTCAGCCAGCCTGTCTTATAAATGGACGGATCGGTCATGGCCTGGGCGACTACATGACATGTCAGGACCGCCGCCTGCCTGCTCAGTCCCTAACTGTTCCCTGGGAACTGCCGGCAACTTTAAATACTTCCTGGGGCTACCGGGCTTCAGACCAGCAATGGCGGACTCCTTTGGAAGTCAGCCGGGAACTTCTGACGGTTTTTTCACGGGGGGGTAATGAACTCTTAAATATAGGTCCGGATGGACAGGGGAGAATTCCTTCAGGAGCCAGAGCCTGCCTGGAAAAAGTCGGGGACTGGCTGAATCAGGTCCAAGCTTCGATTTATGGCACAGACGCCATCGCTTCTTATGTCTATGAATCACCGGAGCTCCGCTTTACGCATCGCCCCCATCACTTATACATTCATGTTTTAGAACCTGCCCGGTTTAGCGGTGAAGAAATTCCTCTGCCCAACATAAAAAACCAGGTCTTGGAGAGCACCTGGCTCAATCACGGCGAGGCTTGCCATTTAAGGGTGGGGAAAACTCTGGAGGGGGATCCCTACTGGGGCCTCTTTTT
>CAKZWV010000003.1 GCA_937922005.1 uncultured Clostridia bacterium
CAGCCATCTTATCCAGAAGAGCATGACAATCCGGCTTACCGGCCTTTGGACCGCCGTGACCCGGAGGATTAAGCTGGTGCTAAGACGGAGCTTGACTGCGGCATCAAGATTGGAGCTTCTGGATCTTAACGGCGGCTGCCGAGACCCGAAGGATTAAGCTGGTGCAGAAAGCCGCCCTCTTGCTTTTATAACTCTTTTATAACTTCCCAAACTTCTTTAGAAAGGAAAGGACCATGATACAAGGTTTTTCATATTCTTTTTACGAACAAAGTGCCAAGGCTATCTTAGAGAAACTCCAGGCGGACCAGCGCCCCCAACCAAGAATTGGGATTATCCTAGGGTCGGGCTTGGATCATTTGGGGAAGCGCTGTGAAAATCCCTTAGAAATTTCCTATAGGGAGATCCCCAACTTCTTTCCCACAACCAACTCAATGCACGCAGGGAAGATGATATTTGGGACCATCAGCGGGGTTCCTGTGGTCCTCCTCTCGGGGCGGATCCACCACTATGAAGGTTATTCCTTTGAGGAGCTGGCTCAACCGGTCCGGGTCCTGAAACTGTTGGGTGTAGAGACCCTCATTGTGACAAATGCGGCGGGGGCCGTTAATCCTGACTTTAAGGTTGGCCAGATTATGATGATGACTGACCAGATCAAGCTTTTCGGCGGCAGTCCCCTCCAGGGGCCTAATGTGGAAGAATTTGGGCCAAGATTTCCAGATATGACTGATCTTTTTACCCCCAGCCTAAGAGAAAAGGCCTGGGAGGTCGCTGAGAGCATTGGCCTGGATCATTTTTGTGAAGGGGTTTACTTCTACCTTCCAGGACCGCAATTTGAGACTCCGGCAGAAATCAAGGCCGTGGGCATCCTGGGGGGCGATGCGGTAGGGATGTCAACCGTCAATGAGACAATTACGGCTCGCCATTGTGGGATGTCCTTGCTGGGCTTTTCCCTCTTGACCAACCTCGCCACAGGCCTCTCCCCCCACCCCCGTTCTGACCAGGAGGTCGTGGAAACGGCCCACCAGGCCGCTTCCTATTTTGAGGAATTTATCCTGGCCCTCCTCCCCGCTTTGGCAGCGAAGAAATAGGTAAACCCCTCTAAGCTTTGGGGATGAAGAGGGACGGCTAACATGGAGATCAAATGTAAGAATCCCGTTTGTCAGTATGTATGGGAGTCGGAGGGGATCCAGTATTATTGCTGTCCCCGCTGCGGTGATTTACAGGAAGTGCCCTTTGTACACGTAGACCGCAATCTGCAGGAAGGCCTATATTATCGTATTCGAGAATTCCAAAGGTCTTGGATCCGGATGGATCTCATCTATGCCCTTCTTTGGAGTTTTTTCTGCGGCTTCATCCTTTTCTGTATGGGTGTTGAATTTAGGGTGACGGATCCGGCAAAAATAAGCACGATTGGACAAATGCTTGCACCCGATGCCCCTTCGGTCATTGTAAACCTAGTCCGGCTCCGCCTCGCCTTCTTCGTGTTGGCCCTCATTTTCCTGACCTGCCCCTACCGGATGATTCTAGGTCGCCTTATTTGGAAAGACCACTATCGCTTTTTCTTTACCCGCCCGGGCAAGATGATTACCTGGGGGCTTTTGTTGCTCTTCCTAGGCTGGTGCTGGTTTGCGGAAATTCCCATCTACAAACAGCAGATGGTCCAAGCAGTAGAGACCATGAAGCTTCATTATGAATCGACCAAAGCCTTCGGTACCACCCTTCGCATCGCTGTCATGTGGACCCTCTTTATACGGTCCTGTGAGGAAATGACAAGAAGAATCATGTACAAGCGCTGTGCCGAACTTCAGCCATAGGATGAGCTAGTTTTCTTAACATCATTGAAATTTCCCTGAGACATATGTTGTCAGGATCTCATCAACTACAGATCTGTAAGCTATCAACTTGCAAGCATGAAAGACAAAGATGATTTTCTCTCTTTGTCTTTTTTTTATGAGCAAATACTCCCTTGTTCATTTTTACCTCCCTCGCCCTCTTTCTCTGTCTCTCTCCCATAAAGGTTCGGCTTAAGCTTGAATCATGGCGCAAATAGTATAGATTATGGATTAATTATGGACACTTATGAGTAATCTTAAACTATTTTCCGTAAGCTCCCTGTTAGATTCGTTATAATAAAGATAGTTATGCAATCAAAGGTGTACCAGCAGCAAGGCCGCAGACACCATGGAGGTCCGAGGCAAAGCTGCCAGGATGGACCCGATTGAAAAAAACCGATTGAAAAAGATGAGATATAAAGGAGATACATTATGAAACAGGGAGCCTATCGTCCGTATAAGACAAACCAAGATCAGTGGGAAGCTGGCAAGGAATTAGCTTTCTATCAGTCTGTTAAAAAAGGAGGCCAAAGCCAGGCGGCCAAGGGGCGGCGGCTGGCAGCCCTCCCACAAGGGGTCGCTTGCAGCCTAATCATCGGAGGCCTCCTAGCAGGGTCCCTCCTCCTCCCCCCTGCAGAGCACCCTTTCTTCCTCTCCCCAGCTAGCCAGGTCCTGGCAGAAGGGGCCATGGATTATACCCAGACCGCCTATGAGGCAAACAAGGGCGGGAAGTCAGTCAGCCAGGCAGGAAAAATCCAACAGGAAAGCTCTTTAGTGGGATTTGCCCTGGAATACGAAGCCTATGCGAAAGCACTAGGAAAAAATGGAAAAGAAGAGGGAATATTTGTTGAAAATGGGGGAAAAGGGCAACTATCCTCTGCTTTCCTCGACAAGGCCAAGTCTTATTACTCCTTCCAACGGGAGGCTGCTGCATATCCCGCGCTCACCGAGCTAAAAACGACGCCAGAGGCTAGTTTGGCCAGCCAGATTCTAGCGGAATTTGAAGAATTTGATTGGGACAAGGCAAATGATAAGTTTGGAATCCAGGCCGTCGAGCCTGTCCAAGAGGCCTTAACCCAGGGATCCTACGCCGCTATCCGCCTGGAGGACTCCGAAGTTCCCATGATCGACGCCCTCAATGAACTCATTTACGGAAATGGCCAAAAGGAGCTGAGCCAAGAGGATATTGACCGAAACATGACGACTCTCTTTGATGCCTCCTGTACCCAGTATGAGCTGGGGATCAGCCAAGGTAAAGAGGGTGCCGCCCTGGTTCTCCTGGGGAAAGCTCCTGGCCAAGACAAAAATAGCCGTGAAATCCAGGCAGAGTCCCAAGGAGACGGCCAGATTCGCCTCCTTCCCCCTGCTGGCATGGCTCTGGTGCCCGGGGTGGTAAGGCCAGGTACGGCCAGTATGGTTGACCTACGGTCTGCGGACTTTGACGAAGCCGACCCTGCCCAAAGCATCTCTGTCCAAATCCAAACCCCCCAAGAGCTTGAAAAAGTCAACGAAAAAGACCTGAAAGCTGGTTCTGTCACCGGCACAGTGAACTTCCCTCCCTACTGGACCTCTTGTGTTAATAAATACGCCGCCGTCACGGTGGAGAGTAAGGCAGGAAGCAAGGATGGCATAACTTCAGCCTTTGTTGATGGCGACCAGCTGGCCAGCCAGGAGGAGGATGATCTGTATTCGCAGACAGGAAGCCTCCTCACCAAACCGAAAAAATTCTGGACCCTGAATGCGGGAAAATTTGAAGGCTTTTTGCACCGCCAAGGCCTGGATCGGGATTCTTTTGAGAAAACCTATGATGTGAAAATTGATAAGGTCCTCTCCCAATATGCTGCCAGCCTCTATTCTGAGGAGGACCTGGAAGAGCTCTTCCACCGCCTGTATTTTGGTCCCAGCAATGACGTAGATTATATGAACAGTCTGGGCAAGGCCCTGATGAAGGCAGGTTACTCCTATGTCGCCCAGTTCCCCCTCATGGACTGGTCTTGTGACTACAGCAACCTCCTAGGTCTTACTCCGGAAGCCGATCCCATGGCTGAGTGGCGGGTCAACCCCATCACTCTGACTTATATTGCTACTAGCGATGCAGCAGGTAACGCTAGCGCAGAAGAAAATGGAGAAGAATCGACCACCCGGGCAACCAGGCAGCGGAATACGGCCACACAAGCAACGGAGAACGAAGAATCAGAAACAACGACCGCCCCTACCGTCCCTGAGCCCCTAGAGGAAACCCAGGCAGCAGAGCCTACGGAAACCCAGGTAAGCGGAGAGGCCGAAGAAAATCCTGGCCCAACCACCTTCCCCTCCAATTCCAGTCCCAGTCGCCGTAGAAGAAGAAATGCAGAGCCCAAGCCAACCGATGACAACGATGCTGATGCCGCCAATCCTATTGGTTAAGGAGCCTTATGTCAGATAATACTTTTACCCTCACACAAGCACGCTATGTCCAAGCAGACGGAAGCCTATCCGTCCCCTCTACCATCCATGTTAAAGATGGCAAAATAGAACAAATACTCCCTGCAGACCATTCTGCCCCCGCTGGGCCGACCTATGACTGTTCCCAGGCTTTGGTGGCCCCCGGTTTTTTCAACGCCCATAGTCACATCCCCATGACCTATTTTCGGGGTATTGGCGAAGGCCTGCCCCTCCAGCGCTGGCTGGTCGAAAAGATTTTTCCCCTAGAAGCCCAGCTCGAGCCTGAAGATATCTACTGGGCGAGCAAATTAGGGATTGCGGAGATGTTCGCTACAGGTACCGTGTCCTTTAGCGACATGTACATGAATATGGATCAAGTGGCCAAGGCCTGTCTGGAAACCGGAATCCTTGCTAATCTTTCTGTCGGCATGACCTCCGATCAAGGCAAGCCTGTAGAAGATCACCGATCCTACACCCAGATCCTTCAGCTCTGGGAAATCGCTGCTAAGACCCAGGGCCAAGTCCGTTGCGACCTCGCCCTCCACGCTGAATACACCTCGGATCCCACCCTAGCTGAATCCCTCGCTTCCCTGGCCCTGCGCCTGGGAAAAGAAGGCCTAGAAGCTGAAAATCGAGACCCTGTGGGTTTTGACACCCCTATCCCTACCATCCAAATCCATGTTTCAGAAACCGCTAGAGAACACGAAGAATGCAAACAAAGACATGGGGGAAAAACGCCCTTGGAATATTTGTTCTCCTTGGGCTATGACAAGGTGCCTCTGCTCCTCGCCCACTGTGTCCACCTGGAGGACCGGGATTATGACTTGCTCCGCCAGGCCCTGGCAAATGGGGCTAAGATCAGCCTCTGCCACAATCCCCGGAGCAATCTGAAGTTGGGATCGGGGATCGCTGACTTGGTCCGCTGGCTCGGTGTCCCGAAATTGAATGTTTGCCTCGGGACCGACGGGGCCAGTAGCAATAATTCTTTGGACATGCAAAAAGAGGCTAGCCTCATGGCCCTCCTCCAAAAGGGTTTCCACGAAGATGCCTCTGCCTTGTCCCTGCCCCAAATTCTCCAGATTGCCACTACGAATGGAGCCCGGGCCCAAGGGCGTCTAGATACCGGCCTCATCCAAGAGGGCATGTGGGCCGATTTCGTTTTATGGCCAACGACCCTCCCCTTCCAGTTCCCCTATGTGGATGACCTGTCCAATCTCTTCTATGCCGACCCAGGACGTCCTGAGCTCGTCTTTATCCGAGGCCAAGGGGTCTACGACCATAGGTCGGGCCAGGCGGAATATCCAACCTTGGACCTGGAGGAAGTCCTCGCAGAGTGCAAGGGCCGTTTTCAAGGCCTGATGGACCGAGCAACTCAAGCTAGGTTGGGAGACTAGGGAATGAGGGACTTGCGCCAAGTTAGGCGTGGACCAGCTAGATAGCCCCCCAAGCCCAGTCAGAATCCCAGGTTAATCGCCCCTCTCTTCCTCTTTGGTAGCTTTCGACACTTGGCCTCCTGGAGTACCAGATTCAAGGTCGTCATAAAAGCCAGAAGCCTCATAAGCAGCTTCAACAAGCTCCACAGACCGGTAGCCATCAAGTCCAGAAGCAATGGGATCTCGGTCTTCAGCAATGGCCTCCAAGAGATCAATAAGGATAAAGCTGTGGGGGTTGGACATATGGCCCAGGATCCCCAGACCGTAGCGATCTATTTCTTCCTTGAGATAGCGGGTTAGGTAGGCCCATTGCCACTTTTTCCCGTCCCGGAGGATCTCGTAACGGAGGCTATTTTTAGCTAGACTCAGGCGGACCTCTCCTTGCGAGCCGGCTAAAAAGAGCTTGGCCTCGTGGTAAGCAGGATCAGTCACCGTGGTGGCCTCCACCTGGGCATAGGTATCCGGAGCAAAGTGATAGGTAACAAAGGCCAAATCTTCACACTCCATGGGCTGGGTCAAGCGGGTCAAAGAAGCTTGACAGCTGACCAAGTCTGGTTTGCCCAAAAGCCAATAGAGCAGGTCAACCCCATGGACACACTGATTCATGAGGGCCCCTCCGCTGGTGGCTCTTTGCCCCTGCCAGGGAGATGCGGAATAATAGGCCGCTTCATGCCCCCAGCGCATACTTAGCTGGGCGTAGTAGATTTTTCCAAAAAAACCATTGGCCAGGTCCCGGGCCAAAATGCTGGCAGAGGGAAAGTAGCGGTAGATATGGCCTACCGCTATTTTTTTATGGGATTTTTCTGCCAAATCCACCAAGGTTTTGGCTTCACTTACAAAAAGACTTAAAGGCTTTTCCACTAGAAGGTGGCAGCCAGCTTCTAAACAGGTCTTCGCCTGGCTATAGTGGAGGCCTGACCCCGTACAGATAACCGCTACATCAGCTTTCATCTGGGCGAGGGCCTCTTCATATGAAGCAAACACTTGGACCTTCTTGGGATCATTTGTCACCGGGGCAGATTCATTTTCCCCCTCCGGGCTCCGGAAGCGCTCACAAGGGTAGGAAAACTCGGTTCCCAGGGCGATCGCTTGGTCGATCCGAGGATCGACCAGGGCCACCAGGCGGGCCCACTTCTTTTTTTCTGCAAAACGTATGGCTTTGAGGTGTTTGCGGGCAATCCGCCCACAACCTATCAGGATTAGGCGTTGTGGTTCCATCTATTCCATTCACTTTCTACAAGGGCCGCCGAGACGACTCAAGCACCTACAGGTCACTAAAACGACCTAGTAAGCTACCATGGTCATCAAGAACAAGGGCCACAGAAATGACCAGATAAAATGTAGTTTCCGTATTGGCAGCTCAATCAGCTGTCTACGGTTTTTTCTGGAATAAGAGCTTCCACGCCATATAAGCGCCGCCGGCCAGGGCTATGACCAGGACAATTCCTAAGATGGTAACCAAGGTTGAAAGCGACCGCATCTGCTTTTGCAGCTGGACTACCTCTGCTCCCTGGGCGGTCTGACCATCAGCTAGGGTGTCTAAATGCCCGTCTGAAGAAGCCGCTTGCTGCCTATCTGAATCTGTGGCAGAAGATTCCTGGGCAACTCCAATCCGGGGCTTTTTCTGGCTGGACTCGGGTACAGAGACCTTCGCCTTGGGATTGGATCCGTTTTCCTGGGTCACAGCAGCTGGTTCCGTCTCCTCCCGTATGTAGATGGGCTGGCCGTTAACATCATAGGCAGCCTGGAGCCCCATATCAATGTCATGCGTGAAGGAGGGTTCCGGATAAGAGATATTTGTGGAACTGCTGGCATGGGGACCAAGGAGTTCGCCGGTAAAGTTAAATACGGAAAAATTGTCTCCATCCGCACTTTTTATCTTGTTTTCTAAGCCAGCAATGGGACCCATGAAGGGAATCGGATTTAACGGTACCAGGCCTGGATTCCGGCTGCGGATCTCTAGGCCACTCCTGTCCTCCACGTTCCTCACCTGATCAGTATCCACCACGCCTAGGTAGGACCCATCCCGGTTCCGCAGAGGATTGGGCAGGATCGACTTCGTCTCATCAAAATTAATTCGTATGGTCTGGTCCACGCAAGTGCACAGGGTCAGCTTCTTAAGCTCGGCCAGGGGCCGGAGGTCAGAAATGTGATTGTGATCGAGGATCAGGACCCTCAGATTCTTCAATTCTCTGAGGGGAGTCAGGTCGGTCAATTCATTAAAATCTAGGTCCAGCTCCTCTAATTTCTTCAGAGGGGTGATCCAGCGGAAAGAGTCCAGGTGGTTATTTTGAGCAGCAAGCTTCACCAGCTCCGTACATTGGGGAAGACTTGAAAGGTCAGTCCCTTCCATATTGTTGATATAGAGCGCTCGTAGTTGAGGCCAAGTAGAACAGATATCAATGGATTCCAAAGGGTTCCCGCTGACATCTAAGGTAAAACCCGACTTAGAAGGCTCATGTAAGCGAACAGCCTTATCCAAGGAAGCAATCGAAACCAAGTTGTTGTAAGAGACATTGACATAGCCCAAATTTTGAATTTCCGTAAGAGGGGTCAGATCCTGGATATAGTTATCCGAAAGATTAATTCCAAAAAGACTCGACAAATTTTCCAAGCCCGCCAGATTAGTAATTCCCTGGCTAGAAAAGTCCAAGCTGTCTCCCTCAAGTTTTTCAAAGGTTTTTTGGGTAATAGGGGTATTGATTTTCCGTCCCAGGTGGCGATTGATGGCCTTGCGAAGGTTGGGATCCGGGATATCCAAAGGTTCCCCCTCATCCTCCGTCTGCGCGGTCCGCATCTCGATCCCCCAGACCGGGCTTGGTCCGAATAGGGTCAGGCAGAGGGCCCCAATCAGAAGGCCGAGGACCCAGGTCCAGACCTGGGCCTGCGCTTTCGGGATTATTTGCTTTATGTTATGAGTCATAAAATACTCCTCTCCATTTCATTTCACTTTTATTGCAAACATGTAACATATGGTTACATACCATTTAATTTTAGCTTTCAGTCCCCTTTCTTGCAAGCTTGCCCGCCTGCCGCCTCTTGTGGTAAAATGGCCCTATTAGGGGGCCATCATTCTGCCCGGCCCGACCTTTAGGAAGGACGAACTTTGAATATTTTAGACTTGCAGGACGCTGCAGAAATCAATAAAACCTCCACAGGACTGGTGATGATAACCGAATTGCCCATGTTGCGGGAGGGCAAAAGAGGCTCCTACATGATTGGGAACTTTATTCACAAGGACCAGATTATGCAATTTAAGATTTGGGAAGAAGAGATCTTTCAAGAAGTGCGTACTCATGGACGGGGCATCTATGATGCCACTGTGGTCGGATCCGAATATGGCCGGGTCTACCTGACTGTCAAGTCCATCACCCACTGTGAGGATCCCTCCGTCAACGCCTCCTACTTCCTGCCCAGCCTGGATCCCAAGGTCAACACCGAGATCTACCAGCGGGCTAAGACCACGCTCTTATCCATTGGTGCCGACCCAAGCACCTTTGCCTTGGCTGAGAAAATTTTGACCTGGCCTGGGTTTGAAGGGCGCTTTTTCATTGAAGGGGCCGCCATGCGCCACCACGATAACATCATCGGGGGTCTGGCCCACCATAGTTATAAGATGCTCGACATCTTAGCTACTGTTTTAACAAATACTCCCCCCCTCCGCCCTTCTTCTGATCTGTTAATCATGGGGGTCCTCCTCCACGATATTGGCAAAATTTTTGAATATAACAATCTGGGGCCTGGGGATTACTGGTTTGCCAACCACAGGGTGCGGGGCATCGAAGTCTTGACCCAGTTCAAGGATGACATCGTCGCTTTCCGAGATGAATATTTTTACCGTCAACTCCAGGCCATCATTATGGGGCACCATGGAGATTACGGGGACCGGCCCACCACTGTCGCAACGGCTATCGTCCACTACATCGATACCCTTGAAAGCCAGGTCACAGGCTTTGTCGAAGACATGGTCTACGGCCCTGAAGGCGAGCGGGTCAAAGGTGGCGATTGGGGCTACCTTGAACCCCTTGCAGTTGACCGCCAAGACAAGATCACCCCTAGCGATCTAGGTTAAAAAACCGATACGGACCTTGGTAAGCAGAGTGAGCTGGGCTCGCTCCCGTCTCGGCATTCACAAAAAATACCCCCGTCTGATCTCAAAGAAAAGATCAATCGGGGGTATTTCTATGGGGCCGACCTAGCTTCTTCAATCCGGGTCAGCATTTCTTCTGTTTATTGCCTAGGCCTGCCCAGGTTTTTCTATTTTTTCTAGGTCTTCCTAAGTCTTTATAGGCTTTCCTAGGCCATTTTATTCCTCACCTGGTAGGAGGTATGGAGAAGCTCCTTGGCCTTGGGGCTGCCCGGTCCATCCAAAAACTCTTCATAGATCTTTCGGATTGACTTGTTTTCATGGGCCCGGCGGATGGGCGAAGCCTTATCAATATCTCGGATGGCCTGACGGCGCTTTTCTAGGACGCCCATATTCCCGTGAAGATAGGGCTGGCCGCCTCCATTGATACATCCCCCAGGGCAGGCCATGATTTCAATAATATCATACTTGGACTCGCCGGAACGGACCCGCTCCAGCATGGTTCTGGCATTCCCGAGGCCGTTGGCCGCTGCTACCCGGACCGTCCGGCCATCAATATCAAGTTCAGCCTCTTTAATGCCTCGGAAGCCTTCAAGCTCAGTAAATTCAAGCTTTTCTAACTCACGGCCAGTCAGAGTCTTATAGGCCGTTCTCAAGGCAGACTCTAAGACACCACCTGCAGCCCCGTAAATGGCTCCAGCTCCGGAAGACTCTCCCATGGGATCGTCGTAGGGGGTATCGGGTAAATCGACAAAGTTGAGGGCAAAATCCTGGATAACTTGAGCGAGCTCCCGTGTCGTGATGACCAGATCCACGTCAGAAATCTGGTTGTTGAGGCCGAGTTCCGGACGCGAAGACTCATACTTCTTAGCCACACAAGGCATGACGGAGACTACCACCAGCTTATCGGGAGTTACCCCCAATTTTTTAGCTAGGTAGGACTTAGCGATCGAGCCAAACATCTCATGAGGCGACTTACAGCTAGAAGGAATATTGAGCATATCGCCGAAGTTATGTTCAATAAACTTGACCCATGAGGGACAGCAAGAGGTCAGAATGGGCAGATTCTCCCCACTCTTAAAGCGCTCCACGAATTCTGCGGCCTCCTCCATGGTCGTGAGATCGGCAGAGAAATTGGTATCAAAGACATAG
Organism: uncultured Clostridia bacterium; assembly: GCA_937922005.1. Taxonomy (GTDB): domain Bacteria; phylum Bacillota; class Clostridia; order Saccharofermentanales; family DTU023; genus CAKZWV01. The sequence continues at coordinate 10,929 of CAKZWV010000003.1, forward strand.
TCAAAGCCAATGGCCTTAAGGGCGGTGACCATCTTCCCAGTGACTACGGTACCGGGTGCCATCCCAAATTCCTCGCCCAGGGCCACCCGGACTGCCGGAGCCGTCTGAGCGATGATGATCTTGTCGGGCGTATTGAGTTGACGATAGAGGGCATCCACCGACCGATACTCCGTCAGGGCCCCTGTGGGACAAACGGCTAAGCACTGGCCGCAGAAAGTACAGTTGGTCTCATGCATGGGTTTTTGATACTGGGTGCCAACGACGGTATCAAAGCCCCGCTTCACATCGGTCAAGGTACCAACCGTCTGGACCTCGTTGCACATAGTCTCGCAGCGTTTGCAAAGGATGCATTTGTTGGGGTCGCGGACAATGGCCCGAGAGCTATCATCAATTTTCTCATCCATCATCTTACCTGGGAAACGGATCCGGTGGACATGGGCAGAAGCTGCGAGAGACTGTAATTCGCAGTCCCCATTTTTATAGCAGGTTAGACAATCCTTAGGATGGTTGGATAACAAAAGTTCGATATTGGTCCGCCGGGCATTGATCACTTCTAGGGTATCGGTGCGGATTTCCATCCCCTCCTTGCATAGGGTATTGCAGGCAGGGACGAGCTTGCCCCGCTTATCTTGAACAAGACAGATCCGGCAGTTGGCCTCTTTATTGACATAACCCATGTCCGGGAGTTCTAGGTGACATAGGGTAGGGATGACAATGTTGATGGACTTGGCTGCTTCCAGGATGGTCGTCCCCTCTTTCACTTGGATAGAATTTCCGTTAATTTTCATCGTAAGCATGGGCACCTCTATTTCTTGATAATGGCCTTGGTTGGGCACTTCTCTAAGCAGGAATTACAACGTATACAAACTTCAGGGTCAATGTGATGTTTTTCACGTTTGTTCCCTGAGATGGCATGAACGGGACACACGGTCTTACACAGGCCGCAGCCGATACAACCATCCTGAACCACATACTTACATAGGTCTTTACAGACCCCAGCCTTACAGGTCTTATCCTCGATATGTTCAATATACTCATCCCGGAAATAGTGGAGGGAGCTGATGACAGGATTGGTGGCACTCTTTCCTAACCCGCAAAGGCTGGTGGCCGCAATCACCTTGCAGAGACCATCGAGGAGGTCAAGATCCTTCATTTCACCCTTGCCCGAGGTAATTTTCTCTAGGATCTCTAGGACCCGCATGTTCCCCACCCGACAAGGAGTGCACTTCCCACAGGACTCATCCACGGTGAACTTCATAAAGAACTTGGCGATATCTACCATACAATCGGTCTCGTCCATAACCACGAGGCCGCCCGAACCCATAATCGAGCCAATTCTTTCCAAAGAGCCAAAATCGACTGGCGTATCAAAATAATCCGGAGGAATACAACCGCCAGAAGGTCCGCCAGTTTGGACGGCTTTGACCTTCTTTCCCCCTGGGATCCCCTCGCCGATATCAAAGACGATTTCGTTGATGGTCGTCCCCATGGGGACCTCAACGAGGCCTGGATGGTTGACCTTACCGACCAAGGCAAAGACCTTAGTCCCAGGAGAATCTTCGGTACCAATGGAGCGGAACCAGTCAGCACCTTTTTCAATGATTTGAGGAATATTTGCTATCGTTTCGACGTTGTTGAGAACGGTGGGCTTTTCGCGGAGGCCCCGGTTGTTGGTCCGGTAGACCTTGGCCTGGGGCATGCCCCGCTTACCTTCAATAGACTGAATCAGGGCTGTCGCCTCCCCGCATACGAAGGCCCCGGCCCCCAAACGCACCTGGAGGTCAAAGGAGAAATCACTACCTAAAATATTCTGGCCCAGGAGATTGTGTTCTTTTGCCTGTTCAATGGCCTTCCTCAGACGTTTTACCGCTAGCGGATACTCGGCACGAACATAGACATAGCCCCGGTTGGCACCCACGGTTTTGCCCATAATGGCCATGCCCTCAATGATGACATGGGGATCTCCCTCCAAGATAGACCGATCCATGTAGGCACCCGGGTCTCCTTCATCGGCATTACAGATAATGTATTTTTCATCTGCATCATAGCGGGCGGCCCCTTCCATCTTAATGCCGGTCGGGAAGCCAGCCCCACCCCGGCCCCTTAAATGGGAGTCCTTGATGGTGGTCAAAATTTCGTCCGGACTCATATCATAGAGGGCCTTGGCCAGGGAATAATAGCCTCCCCGCGCAATATATTCCTCCAGACTTTCCGGATCAATCACGCCATAGTTGCGCAAGGCAACCCGCATCTGTTTTTGGTGGAAGGGATCTAGATAATAGATATGGTCCCCATCAATCCCAAATTTCTTTTCATAATTTAACCGATATAAAAATTTGTCATAGGTATTATTTTTGATCTGATCTAAAATCCCATAGGGTGTTGTCGTTGACGTCATCCTTTACCTCCTACTTTCCCATGGTCTTCGCCAAAATCTGGGGAACATCTTCTACTGTCACATTAGAGTAAACTTGATCATTCACCAGCACAACCGGCGCTGCAGCACACTCCCCTACACACCGTGTCTCAATCAGGGAAAACTGCATATCTTCCGTGGTTTCTCCCGGTTCAATCCCCAGGAGTTTGGAAAATTCCTTCATAATGGCCTCAGCGTTCTTAACATAGCAGGCCGTCCCCATGCAAACGCTCACAGCAAATTTGCCCTTGGGGTTTAAGGAAAAACGAGAATAAAATGTAATAACGCCATAAATACGAGAGATGGGAATTCTCAATTTCGTAGAAATGAGTTCCACGATCTCCTTTGGGATGTAGCCGTACGTGTCCTGAACCCGATGTAAAATTTCAATCAGATCCTCCGCCTTTTTCCCTTCCATAAAGTTCTTGATTTCATCCAAATGGATCGCAATATTTTCAACCATGGATCACCTCACTTTGGTTTAATTTGGCGGTAGCCCTCTACACTCTGGGCAACCCTGTTTAACACTCGACTGGTCCCTAAAAAACACAGAACCACCCCTCACAGCTTTCCCTGTTTCGAGGCGGCTTCAGGTCTTCTAGTCGCCAGCTCCTGTAAGCTCTAGTATAGCATAATATCCCCCTGGGAGAAAGGCAAAAAAAACCCTATAATTAAGGGACTCAACCGGCAGCCTAAGGCTTTGCCAAAGAGATGAGAAAGGAAGGCAAAATATGGATTGTTACGATTATACTGGCCGCTCTCAGGCCCTATGGGGTTCCGAAGCTCAACAAATACTCCAGCGCTCCGCCGTCCTCGTCGTGGGGCTCGGCGGGGTCGGCGGGGCTGCCGCCGAAGCCCTCGCCCGGGCCGGAATTGGTAACCTCACCTTAGTAGACGAGGATGTAATAGAAAGGTCCAACCTCAACCGGCAATTGATTGCCCTCCACTCTACCCTCGAGGCTTCCAAAGCTGAAGTGGCCGCCACCCGCCTCCAGGATATCAATCCCCAAGCCGAGATTACGGCCCACAAGCTCCACTTAGACGGAAAAACAAAGGAGGGCTTTGCAGCCCTCCCTTGGGATTCTTTAGATTTTATTGTGGATGCCATCGATGACGTCCCAGCCAAGATCGCCCTGGCTGAAGAGGCTAATGAGCGCCAGATCCCCCTCATTATGGCCTTGGGGGCCGGTCGGCGCTGGCAACCTGAAAAGCTCATCATCACTGACCTCTTTGCCACCCAAGGAGATCCCTTGGCCAGACGCCTCCGCCATGACCTCCGTCAGCGGGGGATTTCATCCTTACCGGTCGTTTTTTCCGAGGAAGCCCCCAAACCCTTACCAGTAAGAGGACCTCTCCCCTCTTCCCCCTTCGTCCCCCCAGCAGCAGGCTTTCTCCTAGCTTCCTACGTGGTGCGGACGATCTTGGGGCTAGCATAAAAAACTAGCCTAGGCCTATTCCGGGCGCTCCGTCATGGCCTTGGCATTTAAGATTTCTTCTAAGGTATGGGGAGCCGGGATCATCCCGGGTGCCGACAAGATCTCACGAACAGTCTTTCGGGTCTCCAGGGCCTCTTTGGCAATGGCCGCAGCCTTGGTATAGCCCAGGAAGGGCTTCAAATAGGTGATGACAGCCATGCTATTTTCTAAGAGCTCTGTGCAGCGCTCCTCATTGGCTACAATCCCATCCACACAATGAACTTTAAGGGTATCACAGGCATCGCCCAGCCAGCTGATGCTCTCAAAAAGCTTAAAGAAAAGGACAGGTTCAAAGGCATTGAGCTCCAGCTGTCCCCCTTCCACGCACATCGAAATCGTCACATCATTCCCCGCTACGGCAAAGGCCACCTGGGTTACAACTTCAGGAATGACAGGATTAATCTTCCCAGGCATGATCGAAGACCCATTTTGTCGGGGTGGCAAGGTCATCTCGCCGAGGCCAGCCCGCGGGCCACTGGACATGAGTCGAAGGTCGTTGCAGATCTTAGAAAGGGCCATGGCAAAGGCCTTGAGTCCACCGGACACATAGGCGTAAACATCCAAATTTGACGTTCCATCAAAGAGACTCTTGGCCTGTGTGAAGGCATAGCCGGTAATCTGAGCCAGTTCCGGAACAATCTCCTTGATATAGGAGCCCGTGGCCGTTATCCCTGATCCAATGGCCGTTCCTCCCATGTTAATGACCAAGAGGTAGTCCATCACCGTATCCAGGTGGCCCAAGGCCCGGCTTAAGGCCTCCGCATAGGCATCAAATTCCTGACCCAAAGTCATTGGGACAGCATCCTCCAACTGGGTCCGTCCAACCTTGACCACATCCTCAAATTCTTTCGCCTTGGCCCGGAAGGCTTGCACCAGGGCCTCCATTTTAGGCCTGGCCTGGTCCCAGAGCATCAAGGCTGCCAGCTTCCCAGAAGTGGGGTAAACATCATTGGTCGACTGGCCAAAATTGACCGTATCATTGGGGTGAACGGGCTTATAAGTACCCAGACCCTGGCCCAAGATCTCATTAGCCCGGTTGGCAATGACCTCATTGGCATTCATATTAGCCGAGGTCCCAGCCCCACCCTGGACAGGGTCACAGACGAATTCCTTGGCCCACTGCCCTGCCAAAAGCTCATCACAGGCCTTTTCAATAGCATCACAAGCCTCCTGGCTGATCGACCCATGGCGGGCATTGACCCTGGCCGCTGCCTTCTTCACATGGGCCAGGGCCTGAATCTGCTCTGGACGCAAGCTCTGCCCAGAAATGGGAAAATTCACCTTCGCTCTGGCGGCATTGACGCCATAATATGCTTCAGCAGGAATGCTTAATGAGCCGACACTATCGGACTCGATCCGTTCATTTGCCATATCTTCTCCTTTGTAGTTGGGTCAGGCCGCCTGTCAAAGAAGCTCGACCAGGCCAGCCAACACCGAATAATACGACCATTTTACAACATTGCCGCTAAGATCGCCAATTTTCGGCCCCGGGCCCCTATTGGGCCGCTTTCCCCTTGGTCGCCTTCCCCTTGGCCATCTTCGCCTGGACCTCCTCCAGATAGGCCTCCCCAGCCAAAAATAGGCGGAAGACCTTGTCGGCCACCTTGACCACCGGGGCCCCAGCACCCAAGAAGACAAGCTGGGGCTGCTGGCCTAAGGTTAGATAAAGCTGGTCCCCATAACCTGGTACGTTCAAAATACTCCCGACATCATCCGGATCGATCTTCCGGTGGGCAGGCCAACTAATGAGGACATTGGCTCCGTCCGCCTTTACCTGTTCCACCCCGGCCTGGCTGGCCCGGGCCCGGATATAAGAAATCGCAAGAAGGTTCATAAAGGGCTCGGGAGCATCCCCAAAACGGTCGAGGACCTCATCTAGGATTTCTTGATAATCGTTGAGATTTTCCATGGCAAGGAGTTTTCGGTAGATCTCAATCCGCTCCCCGGGGTCCGTCACAAAGGACTCCGGCAAGATGGCCTGAACCGGCAAATCGACCACACAAGCCTTCTTGCGGGGGAAGAGTTTGCTGAGGTCCGGGGTCTTTTCTAAATCAGCCCGGCTGATCTTTCCGGCCTTAAGGTCCGTCACGCTCTCTTCCAGCATCCGGGTAAAGAGGTCAAATCCGACGCTCTCCATATGGCCGCTCTGTTCAGCCCCCAAGAGGTTGCCGGCCCCCCTGACCTCCAAGTCCCGCATGGCGATCTTAAAGCCAGAACCCAGCTCTGTGAAATCCCGGATGGCCGTCAGGCGCTTCCTAGCCACCTCCGACATCTCCCGGTCTGGCCGATAGGTAATATAAGCATAGGCTTGGCGACCCGACCGGCCTACCCGGCCCTTAATTTGATACAGCTGGGCCAGACCAAAACGATCGGCATTTTCCACAATGATCGTATTGACATTGGGCATATCAATCCCCGATTCAATAATCGTCGTACATACCAGCACATCATACTTCTGGTCGATAAAATCAGCCATCACCTCTTCAATCCGCTCGGCACTCATCGAGGCATGGGCATAGGCAATGCGCAAGCCCGGCATGGCCTCCCCCAGGGCCTGAGCTTTGGCAGCAAGGCCCCTCGTCTGATTAAAAAGATAAAAGACCTGCCCCTGCCGAGCCACCTCCTTCAAGATGGCCTCCTGGCAAATATTTTCATCATACTCCATCACATAGGTTTGGACCGGACGGCGGTCTAAGGGGCCCTCTGTCAAGAGAGAAATATCCCGGATCCCGCTCAAAGACATATGGAGGGTCCGGGGAATAGGGGTGGCCGACAAGCTCAAGACATCTACCCCCTTATAGGTATTCTTCATCGACTCTTTTTGGCCCACCCCAAAGCGCTGCTCCTCATCCACCACGATGAGGCCCAGGGACTTAAAGCTAATCTCCTTCCCGAGAACTTTGTGGGTCCCAATCACCAGGTCAACCGTACCCCGTTTGAGCCCTTGGACGATAGCCCGGGCCTCCTTGGCGGGAGTATTGCGTGAAAGAAGGGCGATATTAAAGCCAAAGGGACGGAGACGGGGAGCCAGGGTCTCATAGTGCTGCTTGGCAAGGACCGTGGTCGGCACAATCATCACCGCCTGGTAGCCGTCATTGATAACCTTAAACATGGATCGGAAAGCCACTTCCGTCTTTCCAAAACCCACATCCCCGCAGAGGAGCCGGTCCATCACCTTGTCCTCCTCCAGATCTTGCTTAATCTCATTCAGGGCCACAATCTGGTCTGGGGTATCCTCGTAAGGGAACTGGTCCTCGAACTTCTGCTGCCAGTCATCATCGGGCCCAAAGGCATGACCAGGAATCTTTTTCCGTTCTAAGTAGAGGTCCAAAAGGCTAAAGGCCAGCTTCTTGACTGACTCCGAAGCCCGCAGCTTCTTTTTCTCCCAATCCGTACTCCGGAACTTGGATAATTTGACGGCGCCAGCCTCCTTACCAATGTATTTTTGCAACTGACTGACATCTTCCACCGGAAGAAAGAGTTCATCGTGACCCGCATATTGGACGTGCAAATAATCCCTTGCGACCAGCCCATCTTCTCTCGTCACAATGCCTTTATAGATTCCAATCCCATAGTCGTCGTGGACCACATAGTCGCCTTCGGCCAACTCCCCATAGAAATTGATTTTTTTGCCTTGGTAGCGTCGCTTTTTGCTTTGGACTTTTTTCCCAAAGATCTCTTCATTGGCGTATAATTCGACCGCCAGGCCCGGAAAGACAAAGCCCTGGCCCGGGCTGGTCGGCAAAATAGCCACTTGACGACGGTGCCTGGCATAATCTTCTAGCTTGCTTTCTAGGTAATGACTGAGAAATTCCTGGTTCTCTTTTTGGGCACAGGCAAAGATCAGCCGGGTTCCTGCCGCCAGCTTCCTGCTCATATCCTGTATAAAGAGTTCATCTTGCTGATAATAATTATCGCAGCTTCGCAGGGCCAGGTTAAATTTTGGGGCCCTGGGGAGGCCATTCCCCCCCGCCCCCAGATCCATAATGGCATAAAGTCGCTCGGCCTGGTTGACCCGCTTCATAGCCTCGCCCGGGCTTAATTTGGCCTCAAGCTCCGGCCCCAGTAAATAGCCCTTCTCCAGGTAGCCCTCCGCTTCCGCATAGAAGGCCGCCAAATTGGTATCCATGGCCTTCTGGCAGTCCTTGATCTCTTCCACGACGATGGGCATGGTAGGCGGAATATAGTCCAAGATGTTCCCCTGGGGCTTCATAATCCCGACCATTCTATCGTAATTCAGTGTATGCTCTGCCTCTTGCAGATTTTCCAGGTCCTGTTGAGTCCTTTGCTGGATTTGACCCAAGAGGGCCCTAGTATCCTGACCTGCCTTCCCCAAGAGGGCCTCCGTCTTCTCCGCTAAGAGCCGAGTCAGGGCCTCTCCCAGGGCTGCCCGGGTAGGAGCATCCGGACAGAACTCCCGACAGGGGAAAATGAGGCAGGCCTGGTCCTTCCCCACCTTTCCTACCGACCGCTGGGTCTCCAGGTCGAAGATCTTGATGTCATCGATCTCATCGTCAAAAAAGCTAATCCGCCAGGCCAGGGGCCAGTCCATCCGGTTGGGATCTGCTGTACAAAAGTCAACAATATCCCCCCTACGTACAAATCCTCCCATACTATCCACCTGGTTAACCGCATCGTAGCCCAGGTGGGCTAAGCGGCTCGTAAGCTCCTCAATGGGTATCCGCTGCCCCTTACGCAAGGAAAAGACTTCCCTGGCAAACTCCTCAGGCTTGGGCAGACGCTCCATGAGAATATTTGCTGGCAAAATAAGATAAAAGGGCGGGCCTGCAGGGACTTCGCCAAAGTGACCCTGGAAGGCTAGGAGCTTGGTCCACAAGGCAAGGCGCTGGAGTTCCAGGTTATTGATCCGGTGCTGGGGGTCACTCAAATTCAGAGGACGCCCATGGAGGATGGGTACCTCCCCCTTCCCATAAAAGCCCAGGTCCAGAGCCAAAGTCCGAGCCCGGAGCTCATCTTTCACAATCACTACCACCCCAGGGGCCTGGGTGACCTTGCCTAGGGCAGCAGCCACATAGGCCGTGGCTTGGGCGGGAATCCCCACAAAATTTCCTCGGTCAGGGAAACTAGGCACAGCCGCCTCCTGCCCCATCTTGGCCCATTCAGCCTGCAAAAAAGAAGCCCCTTCGGCGACATAGTCGCCTAGGGCAAAGGCTTCAGGAAAGTAAGGCTTCGATACGTACTGTGTGGTTTTTGATACGTTTTCCGTATTTTTTGATATCTTCTGCGTTGTTTTTGATACGTTATGCGTTGTCATAGGAAAATCAAGTGTCCCATCTGCGAGCTAGCGAGCTGACGAACTAGCTCGCAGCCCCGCCGCCTGGGGGCGGAGTCAAGTCATGACCCCGGTGGTTAAAGTGTTGCATGGCGTACTCCAGGTCGTGGTTCAAAAGGGCTTCGACAGCGTCGGCAGCCTGAGTGAGCCCTGCATAAGCCGCCTCTTGGTCGATCTTTGGGATCTCAGAGAGGACCTTTTGCACCACATCATCCCGGTAACCGTGGCTCCCCTTATAGCCCACCCGGATCCTGGGAATATTTTCTGTATGAAAACAGCTGACGACATTGCGCATCCCGTTATGGGTCCCCCCACTCCCCTGCTGGCGGATCCGAATGGTCCCCAAGGGGATATCAAAATCATCAAAGATCACCAAACAATGGTCAGGAGGAATCTTATAAAAGGCGGCCGCCTCACGCATACTCTCCCCACTGAGGTTCATAAAGGTATGGGGGGCGAGAAAAATGGCCTTAGCCTTGGGGAAGGAGACTTCGGCGATTTGCCCCCTAAATTTTGTCTTATTGAGGGAAAAATGATGGCGCTGGGCCAAGATATCCAGTACCATAAAGCCCAGGTTATGCCAGGTGTAGGTATATTGGGGGCCAGGATTGCCGAGGCCCGCGATGAGCCAAGTTTCTTTCATCTTGCTTTACTCCGGAATCTCTTCGATATCGGCCCCGATGCTGCGCATCTTATGGACAAAATCCTCGTAGCCCCGTTCGATGGTTTCGATCTGGTCTACGATAGTCGTGCCTTCAGCTACCAAGCCCGCCATGGCCACGGCCGCACCGGCCCGGAGGTCCCTGGCCGTCACCGTCATCCCCCCCATGGGTTCCTTGCCTACGATATTGGCTAGTTTCCCCGTGGTGGTGATCTTGGCCCCCATGGCCTTAAGTTGCTCAATGTACTGGAAGCGATTTTCCCAGACATTTTCAATGACCCGGGAAGTCCCGGTGGCCTGGGTCAAAAGGGTCACCATCTGGGGCTGAAGATCCGTCGGGAAACCTGGGTAGGGCATGGTTTTCACACTGATGGCCTTTAGTTTCTTATTCATGCAATTTACCCGGATGCTATCATCCCCCTCTTCGATCTCAGCCCCCATTTCCAGGAGCTTAGCAGTCAGGGACTCCATATGTTTGGGAATGACATTGGTCACAGTAATATCCCCGTGGGTAAGGGGGGCCATCATCATATAGGTCCCCGCCTCAATCTGGTCCGGAATGACGGCATAGGTCCGTCCGGCAGGCAAATGCAGGCTGCCAGCAATCTTGATGACGTCGGTTCCTGCCCCCCGGACACTGGCCCCCATGGCATTCAGGAAGTTAGCACAGTCCACCACGTGAGGTTCTTTAGCCGTGTTATCAATGACCGTGGTCCCCCGGGCATGGACGGCCGCCAACATAATATTGATGGTGGCCCCAACGCTGACCGTATCTAAGAAGATACTAGCCCCCTTCAATCGGCGCCGGCTGGTGGCCAGGGTAATCATCCCTGCCTTTTGTTCTTCCTCATCGGCCCCCAAGGCGGAAAAGCCCTTCAAATGGAGATCAATGGGACGAGCCCCAAAATCACAGCCCCCGGGCAGGGCCAGTTGGGCGCGCCCAAATTTTCCTAAAAAGGCTCCCAAAAGGTAGTAACTGCCCCGGAGCTGGCGGACATTTTCATGAATAGCCTCAGGGTTTGTCACAGGCCGGGGGTCAATACTGACGGTTGTCGCATTGATCCGGGTAACAATGGCTCCGCAGTCCCGGCAAATATCAAAGAGGGTCTCAAGATCCGAAATATGTGGCAAATTTTCCAAGGTCGAAACCCCATCTGCCGCCATCGCCGCAGCAACGAGGGCTAGAGATGCGTTTTTTGACCCAGAGATAGGCACGGTTCCTTGCAGGGGGCCTGATTTTTTAATCCGATACTTTGCCAAGGGATTCCTCAACTTTCTTAGAAAGGACTATTTGTTGGTCCTTCGAAATAAATTATTATCTTTTAAAAAGCGCATCCAGATCCGTAAAAGGTCATAGAGGCTTAAGGCGGAAGGCTCTTCTTGTAAAAGCGTATTGGCCTGTAGTGGGGCCTCATTCACCAACCTGGTGACTCCCCGAACGGCAGCTTCCTTATTTAAAAGAAAATCGTAAAACTTATGGTAAATCTGTTTGTCATCTGAGACTCGGCGAAGGAAGTTCTCATCTTTTTCTGCTGTTAGGTGTTGGATTTCACTAGCCAAGCGCTCCACCGTCGGCAGGGTAATACGGAAGGTAGTTCCATCCCACCAATAGGGCTTATTATCTGGGTTCGAGGGCGGTATCAAAGACTGCTCCTGGCAATCTTCAATTGTAATATCTCCATCCAAATAAGAAGTAACAATCTTGGCAAGTTTGAGTCCAATCCCCATCCCACCTGTATTGGCATTGCCACTCTTATCGCCCCGGTAGCCCAGGCCGAAGACGTATTTGCGTTCGTCGTGGATAATCCCCTTGCCATTGTCAGACACCGTAATCTCAAGATTGTTATAAAAAATCAAGGTCTGGTTATGCTGGTGGAAATGGTAAATCAAGAGAGATTCCGTATTGCAACAGCTAGGTCGAGGGACACGCAGGCCCTTATCGGACGAGAGGTTCTCCATCCCTAGCACTGGACTAGCCCCCGGCACCGAGTTGACCCCTTCTACCGGGTTGGTTCCTGTCGATGAAAGACTCTGTCCTTCAGGGCTGGGGCTTGCAGGTCCTGGCTGGAGAGCGGTGCTCGAACGAGTTTCCTTAGGGAAGGGATAGCCTGCAACCAATTCATAAAGTCCCTGGATGAGCTTTTGGACCAGTTCTTCTCGAGTCAGGCCAGCTAAGTCAGCCCAATTTTTCTTGGACTTGTACTGGGCCCGGAGCGTTTGGAGGTAAGTCTCTAAAAAGTCCTTCAGGGTGTCCCTAGCCTGATCAAAGTTGGCATCGCCCAACCCAACCCGTATGATCACTCGGCCCTGAGCTTCTGGGTTTCCCCGGAAGACCGGAGCCAGTAAATCTGATGAATCTTGGTTCACGCCATCTTCATCAAGGTCCGGGATTGCCTTGCGGTAGGGGTGCGACGCATAGTTGATGGCTTCGTACTTGGCTGCCGTATATTTTACAGCATTTTTTACAATATTGTTAAAGCATAGCTCAATACTACTTGTCGCAAAAAACTGTGTATGGGAGGTAGACCAAAAAGTCCCTTCGTAAGCTCGGACAATATCGTCCACAATCATACGCCCTAGGCGACTGAGATCCTTCTCAAAGGACTCCCACCATTTAGCAGGAATCTCACTAAAGCTCGCTTTCTGCCCCGCCTGCTCCACTGGGCCTTGGGCCTTATCCTGCATCGTCTCGCCTTGGACCTCATTGATACCGTCGATGGCCTTCTTTTTTCGATTCCAATCTTGATTTTCGATTTCCGCCACCATCTCGGTCAAAGTCGACTTAATTTTCGGGCCAATCTCAAAAGCAAGATAGTAGGATAACCTAGTTGCCAATTCATCATAGCTGGCTTTGAGGATATCTGGTGTCAGGGGATAAAAGCTTAGATGGCAGAATTTGAGTTTATCCTGGACTTCTGCCACACCGTTATCAACTCCATTTCTGAGTAGCTCATTGATATCCTTGACGATAAAGTTAAGGTGTTTGTTTTTATCAGCCTGGAGCAAAATACCTAAGGTGTGGGCCAGGTTGACAATTCGCCGGACCTCTGCTTGGAGGTGGGGAATGTCCACTTTACGCGATTCCGAAAGGAGCTCCTGACTCTTGCCCAGGGCCTCCCGGATGTCTTCCAGCAAGCAGAGATTGGGTAAAGACAAAGCAGGTGGCAAAGTGGAAGGCTGAGCGGGGGTTGGAGTTGGATTGGGAGGGATTGGCGGCGCTGGATTAGGAGAAGGCAGGGCGGAAGCAGGCTCGGGCTCTGGGTCCGTCGTCACCTTCTCTATGTCTTTTAAAAGCTCACCGAGGCCATTTTGAATCAGCTCTAGGGCCTGCATTTGCAGTTTAATCTGGGAACTTAACTGGCGACAGCGAAGGTCCACTGTCACCGCCGGAGTATTTAACTCATGGTGAAAGATGTCCATAATTCGAGTTTGAACTTCCGTATCGACGCTTTCAACCGTGATATCTTCAATGGTCACTTTGATTGCTTCTGCCAGAGCCTCATTATCATCCTTCTTCAAAAGCTTGTTGAGCGTGACTTCGCCTCCCGCTTCATTGAGCTTTTGGCCCTTGCCATCGGTCAAGCGAAGCTGGTGTATCCGATAGCGGAATATTTTCTCATGTCTAGGGACAACCAGGGTGTTGTCTTTGCGCCCAGCCGTACCTTGAACAAAAATATGAGTCACGCCTGAGGTGGATTTTCCCTTATTCTTATCTTTTTTAGGTGACTCCGTCACTACGGGATGGTCTAAAAACTGAGAAGTCTGGGTCGTATGGCCAGGGGTTGCCCAAGGCTTTTCCGGATCCGGCGGGGCCGCATCCAGCAAATCTTGGGTAAAGCTCTCAAATTGATACCAATTCACATGGAGTTGGCTCAAAAGACCTTGAAAGCTCTGGGGGACTGGCCCATGCAAGTTACGAAAGGTACTATCATAGAAGATAAGATCCCCTTTCGGACGAAAGAGGGCCACCCCAACCTTTTTTTCTTTCGCAATATTCCAGTATACGTAAGGCAACAGGGCCATTTTATCCAAGGCATAGGGCTCTTTCTGTGGGGGTGGAGGGGGTAGAGGGGGCGAAGTGCGAGACTTCAAAGAGGGCTGAGCCTTCACGGATGGATGGCTAGGTAAGAACGACTTAGGGAAATCCTTCGTTGAAGATGCCTCTGGCCGAACTGGGATGGATCTTACTTTAGATGAGTTTTGCGCAAAAACGCCACTCGTAGGAACGCTATTTATAGAGATGCTATGTGTAGAAACGCTATTTGTAGAAACATCACTTGTAGGAACGCTATTCGTAGAAACGTTAGAAGTACTAATAGGAGGTGTAAACGATGAGGTCGACAAAGTATCCCCCTCAGACAAAGGACTGGGGGGATCTTGGAGGATCGGGTTGGTGACAAGGGTATCCTGATCGGTGAGGGTGTCTTTTGGGGTCATATAATCGTCTCCTGTAGTTAGCTACGTCTGTTCATTGTAGCAAATTAGAATAATTTTGAAAGCTTCTAAAATAGGCCAACAAATAGTCCAGTTCCTGTGCCGACAAGGGCTCAGGAATGGGTTGACTAGGCAGCCAACAAGCCAATCGATATGCCAGACGAAAAACAAATCATCTAGGCAGCCGACAAAAGTTCGGCATATAGGACTATTTGTCACCTTTCTGTTACATTTGTAAGGTTTTTGTAATATATTTTGCGTACAAAAAAGCTTCCCGGGGGTGGGTGGGCAACCCCAGGAAGTTCAAGTTGCGTAAGC
>CAKZWV010000004.1 GCA_937922005.1 uncultured Clostridia bacterium
GATGATGATGACCAGACCCCTGTCGAGATCGAGGGTGGTGTGGAAGTCTGGCTCCCCATCAACAGTAGTCTGCGGAGCAAACAGTCTGACTATGAAGTTATTTCCATTGACGAGGGTGCAAATAAAGTAACTCTTTTCACTTCTAGCGACAGCTTCCCGACCTCCTATCAGAGCTCGGATCCCACTTCGACCGCTTCGAAGTACTATAAGTGTATCACTATTGTCGATCAAGATACCAAGAGTCATTTTGCTTACCTGGTCGCTAAGACCTATGGACGGGGCAATGAGTGCACTCTGGTAGATCCTGCAAGTATGGTCGATGCCAAAGCTCCTACCACTGGTGGCAGCCACTTAACTGGTACCGAAGCGACCAACTTAGCCAAATTCTCCAACTTCTACCAGGTAAAAGAAGGAAAGTATGTGGTAGAAACTCAGCCTTCAGGCATTAAGTTTTACTTTGACAAGGGAACATTCTCTAAGAATTTCGATCAAGAAAAGCAAGTCCAAGGTGCTATCTACGCTTTGCAGTATGCCATTGCTAGCCCTGCTGGATGGGTACGCAACGTAGCCTTTAACCTGGCCTTTATGATCGACGGGAACTTTGTAGAACCTATGAAGCCCGTTACCGTCGAAGTTCCTTACGAGGGTCTGAATGCCTCTAAGTTGGACATTTTAAGAAAGACTGGTCCGAACTCCTATGCGACAGTTTCTGCCGTCGTTTCTCCTTCCGTTGTAAAGTTTGAAGCGGGAAACAGTGCCCAGTACATCTTTGCTGAGACAGTCGGTCTGAGCAAGACAAACTTAAAACTAGTGGCAGGTGGTACCACACCTCCCATCACCGCTGGCGCACAATCTCCTGTACCCGGGGCGAACAACCCTGCAGCCACCGTTGCAAATAATGCTAACTTGCCAGTCTCCGGTGAAACAGACTACGCCATCCATGCAGCAGTGATCTTTGCCTCAGCCTTAGGCCTATATCTGCTCAAGCGGAAAATGAGATAATCACCATTAAGTATTAAGAGCTTTCTTTCAGGCTTTGCGATACGCAGGGCCTGAAAGTTTTTGCTGTTTGTCTTGACATTATTTTTACTCCCTGTTACACTTATAAGGCTTGGCGAGGTGTAGCACAGGTGGTAGTGCGCCTGCTTTGGGAGCAGGAGGTCGCAGGTTCAAGTCCTGTCACCTCGACCATATAAATCAAGAGAGAAGGAGCCCGCAATAATCCGAAGAAGCGATTTATTGTAGGCTCTTTTCCTTTTGCCCATCCTGTCAGGAGCCAGGCTTTGTTCAGGAAATCGAATAAGGGATATTTAAGAAAGAAGGGTACACATGAGTAGATTGATTGGAACCATTGTACGGGGCATCCGGATGCCAATCTTTATGGAGGGAGATGACCTTGTTTCCCTCATCTGTGAACGGATTGGCCAATGCGTCGCCCATGGGGATTTGCAGGCTCAGGACCAGGATATTGTGGCCGTGACAGAATCGGTAGTCGCCCGTGCTCAAGGCAATTACATCTGTACTGCCCAGATCTCGGCTGATCTCAAGAAAAAATTACCCGCTGACTGTCAGAAGTTAGCTATTACCTTCCCCATCCTCAGCAGAAATCGCTTTTCGATTCTTCTAAAAGCATTTGCCCAGGCTGTGCCCGAGATTGACCTGGTCCTGGCCTATCCCCAGGATGAGGTGGGTAATCCCTTGATGGATGCCCAGGCCCTCATTACAAGTGAAGTGAATCCCTACCGGGATCTTCTAACAGAAGAGGAGTTCCATGCGGCCTTTGGCAATGAATACACTCACCCATTCACAGGGATCAACTATGGGGATTTCTACCGATCCATCATTGAGGAGGCCGGAGCCAAATGTCAGATCTTCTATGGCAATGATCCCGTCCAAGTTGTGAAGATTTGTAAGGACATCTTAACCTGTGATATCCATACCAGGGCCCGGTCTAAAAAGCTCATGCGGGGAGCAGGTGCTCGGACCGTTCTGGGGCTGGATGACATTGCCACCAGCCCTGTTATCTTTTCAGATGAAGAGGTTGAGGTCCTAAAGAAGATCAATCCCTTGGCCCGTAAGGAATCAGGTTATAATGCAACTTATGGTTTGCTGGGCTCCAATAAGGCTAATGAGGATACCGTGAAGCTCTTCCCCCGGCATGGACAGGAATTTGTTGATGCCCTAGCCAAGAGTTTGAAAGAGCTCCTAGGAAAGCAGGTCGAAGTAATGATTTACGGAGACGGGGCTTTTAAAGATCCTCAAGCGGGAATATGGGAGCTGGCTGACCCTGTGGTTTCGCCTGGCTTTACAAAAGGCCTGGAGGGCCGGCCCAGCGAGTTGAAGATTAAGTATCTGGCTGACACAGACCTTTACGAACTCAATCCGGCCGACCGGGAAAAGGCCTTGATTGACCAGATTTCCAAAAAAGATTCTTTACAAAATGCTCCTGCAGACAATCTGAAAGAGGGGACCACCCCTCGCCGGATTGTGGACCTTTTGGGGTCCCTGTCGGATCTTTGCTCTGGTAGTGGAGATAAGGGAACGCCTGTCGTCTACATTCAAAATTACCTAGATAACTTTGCTCGCGACCAAGATTAATTTTACTCAAACAGAATGAACTTGGTTTGTAACCAGGATTCACTTGGCCCGAAAGCAGGATCAACTGGGTTCGTAAAAGAATGAACTTGGGCCGAGGAAGAGGGGATAACTCAAGATCCGAAGATAACAAGATCCAAATAAGAATGATTTATCTAAAAAGAGGACGTAATGTCCTCTTTTTTTTTGTTATTTTCATAACCTGATTAGGATTTTTTCATGCTTGCTGCTGGTAGAAGCGAATGGTAGCTAGTGGAAACTTTCATACCCTGACTTACTCCCTGATTTACTCCTTGACTTACAGCGGATAGAGGAGCGGCCAATAAGAAATAGTGGCGAGCGGCAAAAAAAGAACAAAAAAACCGCCCTCTTGTTAAAAAAGGACGGTTAGAATGGTGGGGGATGACGGATTCGAACCATCGAAGTCGACGACAACAGATTTACAGTCTGCTCCCTTTGACCGCTCGGGAAATCCCCCATATTAGATGCGCTAGAGCGAAGAAATGCTTGGTCAGTCGAACACTAAACAATAAAGTGTAGCAAAACTGATTGGTGGGCCATCAGGGACTCGAACCCCGGACCGACCGGTTATGAGCCGGCAGCTCTAACCAACTGAGCTAATGGCCCGAAAGATCAGGTCAGAACCCTCTCTCAAAACGCCTAACCAGTATATCAAGGGAATATTTGCTTGTCAAGAGCTTTTTCAAAATGTTAGCATTTTTTTACATAAGTCTTGAATGGGCCCAAGGGATGGGCTTTCTATTCTGGGTCGGCAACTGTGGAAGTTTGCAAGTAAAATCTTGCTCTAGTGCATCTATATTAGGTTTCGTGTCTTTCAGTGGATTGGCTCATCCATATAGATGGCTTAGTAGTCAACGTCGACGAGACCAGCGGCCTGGAGTTTGGGCCAGTTAGCTTCGAGGATTTGGGTCCGCTTGCCTCGCACGTTCGTAGTGTGGGTTTCGACGAGCCCCAGGTCCAGCATCTGATTCAGGACTTGTTGGACGAAAGCCAGGTCGAGCTTGCCTTTCTCGGCAATGTAAGTGCTTAAGTTGTGGAAAGTTAAGACCACAGGCTGGTTGTTGGTAGAATTGTGCAAATAGATGAAGTTCTCGATGATATCGAGCATACAAGACTGGACGGGGTCTACATCCGCACCTTCACTGGGCACCACGACATAGGAGCTTGCCGCTTCCATGAGCCACTTGCTAAAACAATTTTTGACGCCATAGACGATGACTTCCTTATGGCATTTTTGCCGAAGAAATTTCACAACGGACTGAAAGTGGCCATCCCCGGTAAATAAAATCCAGGTTTCAATATTAGGACGCTCAATCACACTCTGGTACATTGAATCCAGAATGATGATATCACTCATATCTTTCCGGCTCCGATCACTATTTTGGGTAGAAATAATGTTATTGGTGATCAGGCGGAGATTATTCATCTGGCCGGCAATGCCTTCATGGCTGAAATCTGCATAAATGTAGACATCCTTCAAGTCGTACTTTTGCACCAACTCCCGGTACCAACTTTGAACATCGGGAACGGTATTATAGTGGTTATGCATACTATAAAACCAGTGTTCATAGTCTACAAAGGCAATGGCTGTATTTTTGTGAGGGTAGGGACTGCCAGTCGAAAAATGACCCTGCTGGTCCGTATATGAACGGTCTTTGAAGGCTGGGTCCGCATAGGTGTGGTCCTTAAACTGCCGATCCTTATAGGGATGGTCCGTAAAGGAATGATCCTGAAATGGGGGTTGGGGATTATTGGGGAGTAAACCGTGGATATCTGCTTTGTAGGTCATAATACACCTCCTTTCTTCGAATATCATCCTAAGCTGATGGTACGAGCTTTGGGAAGTGAGGAGAGGGGCTAGGTGGATCCAAGGGAACCTTGAGCCCTGATCAGACGATAGGAGCAAATATTCCCGCTCCTTTTATCAATTTTCCTCTTCCTTAAAAAAAAGGCAGAAAGCCTCAGCTTTCTGCCTATCACTCAGATCCTTACCTTTTTCGTAACGGGACCATTAAAGCTCAAGGTCGTCCTGGGGGAGGACCTATCAGCTTGGACTTGGTGCCGCTGGCCGGACTCGAACCGGCACGGATGTAACTCCGCTTGATTTTGAGTCAAGTGCGTCTGCCATTTCGCCACAGCGGCAAGAACGTACCTATTGTATCGAGTCTGAAAAATCTTGTCAAGAGGATTGGCGGATGAGCTGGAGGAAAGAGATTTTTAAGTGTTAAAACGATTCGCACCGTTAGCTTGACAATCTTTTTTGGTTATTGTTAGCGATATTTTCCTAGCAAGACTTGCTGGTTCATTGACTTCAAAAGCAATCCTTTCTAAAATAGAAAAATAAGAAAAAGGGAGGTTACTATGAAAAAACAGATGTCAATGATCCTGGCTGGGCTCCTCATAGGCCAGGCTGCTATGGCCCTCGGGGCTTGTGCGAAAGACCGCTCCCAAGATGGTCCCGAGCTGGGCGTAGTTGTTACCTATACGACGAGTCCCTCCCGCCCTACCCGGGCAGAAAAGACCGCCACAGATCCTAGCGCACTTCTAAGTGCAGACTCTAATATGGAATCTTCTATAGAAGTGGCATCTGTGACAGACCCTGCCGCTGATGCCGCCAGCACTGATTCAGTAAGCACAGACTCGATGGGTACGGCTTCCGTGTATGGAGATGCCGCTGAATCCACGATGACATCCCAAGAGGCTCAGGCACCAGCTCAGACCGTACAGATTTTAGCGATGAGTGACGACATTAGAGCTACCCAAATAGTGGCAGGCGATAAGGCTCAGGCTTCGGCGGAGATGGATTCCAATCAAAGCTACAGGGAAGGAATATTTGTTCTGCCAGAAGCCTTAGATCCTTGGCGGAGTGAAGATCAGGCATCGATCCACCTTTTATATGCCCTATTTCAGCCCCTCCTGGGCGTAAGAGCGGATGAGGAAGGTGGCCAGAGCCTTTATTATGCGGCGGCCGATCAGGTGACTTATTCGGAAGACAAGTTAACCTGTACCTTCCACCTGCGCGAGGGGGCGAAGTGGAGTGATGGTGAGCCTGTGAAGGCGGGAGAATTTGTGGAGGGTTTAGCTAAGATCTTTGATCCAGCAGCTCCCTCTCCCTTTTATCCCTTCTTTGAGGCTATCGAAAATGCATCGGCCGTTGCTGCAGGAACCCTTCCTTTGTCTGAGTTGGGAATTTCAGCCCCGGATGACAGTCACTTGGTGATTCGTCTGGCAAGGCCCCATGCAGATTTCCTTCAAGCTTGTGCCATGCCCTGCGCCGTCCCCTATAGGACACAAATGCACGCCTTGCGAATGCGCGGATCTCTGGTTGCTGGGGGCAAGGGAGTATGTAACGGACCTTATATGATCGATTCATGGGGGGATACTCAGGTCGTTTTGACGAAAAATCCTTATTTTCATGCCAAAGATCGGGTCCACCTGTCACCCCTCATTTTCACGAGGTTTATGAATCATCCCGCTGCCTTGGAAGCCCTCTACGCAGGGAAGATCGATCGGGTATCCATCCTGGGCAGGGTGGATAATGGCAAGGACCAGCCTAGGTCGCCCAAGCTTGAGAAGCGCGAAGAACTGATGCCTCTGACCCATTTTCTCTTTTTCCAATGCCAAAAACCACCCTTTGACCAGGTCAAGATTCGCCAAGCCCTGGGTCTGACAGTGGACCGCCAGTTGGCCATTAACCTCCTTGGTGAGGAGGCCTTTGTGTCGGCCAGCGGCTGGCTTCCTCCCCATATTCAGGTTGGTCAAGAAATATATCGAACAAATACTCCCGATTATTTTTCCGTCTTTCAAAATGAAATTGCTGATCCCAAGGCCCTGTTGATTGATGGAATGAAGGAAGCGGGTCTTGGGGAAGATCCTGGCAGCTTGACTTTGGAGCTGGCTACGGGGGCCAGGGGCGAGGGTGAAAAAGAGTTAATCGAGGCTCTGGCCAGGGAATGGGAGGAAAAACTGGGCATTCATGTCCGTCCAGTCGTTTATCCCTGGCAAAGCTTTTTAGAAAAAATACGAATGGGGTCCCTGGATGTGGCCTATGAGGCCTGGCGGTCGGAGATGCCAACTCCTTATCCCCTGATGCGTCTGGCTGGCTCAGACCAAAGCGCTCATTTGGGCAGTTTTTGGAAAAATGAGGCCTATGATGACCTCATTGCCAAGGCCGAAACGGAAGCAGACTCTGGGGCACGCCTAGCCCTTTACCAGGAGGCTGAGTCCATCTTGCTTCGGGAAATGTCCGTTGTCCCCTTGGCTTATCCTAAAAAAATAACTTATCTAGCTAGTTCTCTTAAGGGCTTAGACCTTAGTCCCCAAGGTTCCATGTCCTATGTTGGGGCCTATTTCTCAGGGAGAGACCTTTCTGATACTAATTAGAAATATTCTAGGGATTATGCTAAACTGATATAGATGACATACAGTTAATTTTGGAGGTAAATAATGAACCGTACAAGATCACTTTCCATTTTCTTGGCCTTGGCGATGACCGCAACGAGCTCCTTAGGCCTAGTTGGTTGTGCGAAAAAGAAAAATCCCCAGTTGGCTCCTGATGTTACACCAGTGTCCTATACGACAAGCCCTCAGCGGCCGGAAGGGGCAAATAATAACCCTGTTCCGGTGGAAGACGACCAAGTCAGTGCTCCTGCAGCGGAGACCCCTTCGGGAGACCAAGAGACCGCTACGCCGGATCAGGGTGCCCAAACCGACGCACCTGCTGTCTTTATTCCTGAGGCACCCCATCCGCCTATTTCGGATGACCCGGAGGATGCGGATCAGACCTACAATATTTCTGTGGAAGTTATGCCTGAAGCCATTGACCCCTGGGGCTCGAGTGAGTCTTATGCAACGGCGATCATTCGTTCTTGCTATCAGCCCTTGTTAGGGATCAAGGAGGATGATCAATTTGAGCAGCGTTTCTACTATGCGGCTGCGCAGAGTTATGAAGTTTCTCCTGACGCCTTGACCTATACCTTCCACCTGCGTCCGGAAGCCAAGTGGAGCGATGGAGTTCCTGTGACTGCCAAGCACTTTGTGGACGGCTTCCATCATCTCTTTAGTCCTGGCCTCAATGCCCCTTATATCGAGTTTTATAAAGATATTAAAAATGGCGAGAAGGTGGCTGCTGCCCAGTTGCCACCGGAAAAGCTTGGCGTGTCGGCTGTGGATGATTTGACCTTAAAAATTGAACTAGAAGAGCCAAGCTCGACCTTCTTAAATGCCTGTGCTCTGCCAGCTGCCTCCCCTTATCGTAAGGATAAGATGGATCTCTGGCAGGGAAAATTAGGGAAGAGCACCGATACTATTTTGTCGAATGGTCCTTACGTCATGACACAATGGACCCCAGAGCAGATTACCCTTGAAAAGAATGCTTACTTCTATGGGGCAGATCGGGTGGCTATGGGACCCATCAACATCTATCATATGGATGATTTTAATGAGGAAAGAGATGCCTTCTTGCAGGGGAAAATTGATACCTTCGGCTTTTATAACGATGAAGTCAAAGATCTCTTCTCGAAAAATCCCCATATCCAATATTATAACCGTCAATCTCCCTCTTTGACCTTCCTTTTCTTTGACTGCACCAAGTCTAATGTCAGTAACCCCAAGATGCGGAAGGCTATGGCCCTGTGTCTAGACAACGATGACATCAATAATAAGCTGTGGGACGGATCCTATGTGGGTGCTACTGGCTGGATTCCTAACCAGGTCTATGTCGGCAACCTAGAATACCGGAAAAATACGCCTCCCTATTTAAGCCAATTGAAGAAGCAAAACCTAGATCCTCGGGCCCTCTTCATCCAAGGCATGCAGGAAGCAGGTTTAGGCGACGATCCTTCCACCATCACGATCACCTTTACAACGGTTCCTGGTGGTTGGTACCAAGACTTTGCTGCCTATTTGGGCAAGGCTTTCAAAGAGAAGATCGGTATTAATTTGGCACACCAGTCTTTTGAGTGGGATGCCTTCCAGAAGGAACTGACCCAAGGAAACGTAGAAATGGGGATGATGGGCTGGACCTCTGAATTGATTGAGCCCTATGCCTTGATGTCTATTCAGACCACCCTGGGAAATAAGGTCCTTGGAACCAACTGGTCTAACCAAGATTTCGACAGCCTGGTGCAGAAAGCGAAAGTTACCTGGGATGAGAATGAGCGTCTTCAGTATTACCAACAGGCTGAGCAAATTCTCATGGATGAAATGCCCGTTATTCCTGTAGAATTCTGGAGAGATCACTATTTCTTCATGGATTATTTGAAGAATCAAGACTGGGCAAGCTTTGGTACTCTGAATTTCTCGGCTGGCTATATCGCTGGAAAAGAAGCTAGTGTCAAGGAATCCCTTGAGATCTTTAAGAACACGATTACCCCCTATCTCCAAGAACAAGATAAGAAGCAAGAGGGTAATCAGGAAGGTGCTTCTGAAGAGCCTTCAGGTGATGATAGCCAGACGGCAGATGCCCAAGAGACTTCGGCGGGAACGGAAGCGGCGGAAAGTACAGGCTCAGATCCCTTTGAGCTTGTGAGTACGCCTACCGGGGAAAGTGAAGCATCTCCTTCAACAGAACCCAGCAAATAGTCCCTAATCGGACCTGTCATCAGCCCCTTAGGGCTTTACATTTTAAGATGTCTAGCTTATACTGTGATTAGGTTTTCATAACTAAGCTTAATATCTTAGATATAGGAGCAGCGGTTAAGCGGCTCCTTTTTTTTAGCCAGATGACTAGGCGGGATCAGGGGCCAGAGAGGCCTAGTCTGGGAGTATTTGCTGGCCCATAGGAGGAAATTTTGCCCAAACATGACCGTATGAACGCCCAGGAAGAGGGTATTTTTGCCCTGGTGCAACCCTTATCTCCCTTTCAGGAGCTCGACGTCTATCTGGTGAGTGTGAAGATTCAGACCCATGAAGGGAAACGCCTGGTTCTTTACTGTGATCGCCTGGGTGGGGGCATCGATTTTGATACTCTGACCGAGCTCAGTCGCCGCTTAGACCCTCTCCTTGAAAGGACCTTGCCAAGCTATGACTATGACTTTTTTGATCTCAGTTCCCCCGGGGCGGAGCGCTATCTAGGCACCCCGATCGAATATGAGGTTTATGCTCAGACCGAGGTCCAGGTAAAGTTATATGAAGGCTGGGAAGATTGGCCGAAGGAATTTACGGCCCTGCTTCTCGGCGCTAAGGATGGGACGGTTGGCTTTGCATTTCAAGGAAAAGAAGCTTGGATTCCAGAGGAACAGGTGGTTTATCTAAGGCGCTTTCTTTAGCATTGGAGTGGTTAGGATTTGAGAGGCAGTTTTTATTGAAGGGGCTTCCTTTGAGATCTTGACAGCAACAATTAGGAGCTAAGGATATTATGGAGGAAATGAGGGAGAAAACATGGATGAGACGATAGATATAGAGCAGAATCAAGAGCTGGGCACAGAGGTCTCGGCTGCCGGTGATCCTTTGGATACAGCTGGCCTTGCGAAGGCTGACGCCTTCGTAGAGCAGGAGGAAGATTCCTATGAGAATGAGGCCGAGATAGAAGAAACGGTGACCGTTGACGCTGACCAGCAGGCTAGTTTTGAACATGATGAAAATGCTCCCGTCAACCAGGAGCGTCTGGCAGCCCTGCGTGCCTTAGCTGAGGAGAGGGGCATTGATCCAGAAATCCTCTTTAAAGCGATTGAAGAAGCTATGGTATCGGCTTGTAAGCGGGAGTTTGAGTCCAAAAACCTCGAGGTCGTGGCAGAATTTGACCGGGTTACTGGGGCAGTCCACGTCTACCTCATCAAGACTGTGGTGGATGAGGTGACCGATGAGGTGAGCGAAGTAGCCTTAGCCGATGTGGATTATTCTAATGCCAGTGTAGGTGACCAGGTCTACGTAGAGATTGGCTTTGAGCACTTGGGAAGATTTGCAGCCCAGGCAGGAAAAAATGTCATTGCTCAAGCCATTCAGAACGCCGAAAAAGAAATGATCCAGCAAGAATACTCGGACAAAATTGGGGAATTGGTCTATGGGATTGTGCAGAATTCCGACCGCCGAGAGACGATCATTGCCATGGGACGGGCGGAGGCTATTTTGCCCCACAACCAGCAGTCTTCTTTGGATCACTATGATTTTAATAAGCGGATGCGCTTTTTAGTCATGAAGGTGGATGAGCGGCGTGATCACCCTGTTATTCTAGTATCAAGGAGCTCGCCAGATCTCGTAAAAAAACTCTTTGAGGCTGAGGTCCCTGAGATTATTAGTGGGCCGGTCCAAATCATCTCCATTGCTCGGGAGGCTGGTTCCAGGACCAAAATGGCGGTCTATTCTCAAGATCCCCATGTTGATCCTCTGGGGGCTTGCGTGGGCCAGCGGGGCTCTCGAGTTCAGAGCGTCATTGCTGAACTTGGTGGGGAAAAGATTGATATTATCTTATGGAGTGATGATTTGCCTACCTTTATTCAAAACGCTCTAAGTCCAGCCAAAACTACAAAAGTGATTGTCTTTCCAGAGACCAAGTCTTGTCGGGTAGTTGTGCCGGATGATCAACTATCTCTTGCTATTGGTAAATCTGGACAGAATGCCCGCCTGGCTGCCAAGTTAACAGGCTGGAAGATTGATATCAAGAGCGAAAGCCAGTATCTCCACCTTTTCTTGGAGCAGATGTCAGCCACTGATGCTGATCTAGACCATTCAGGCGACGTGGAGCCTGTGGAC
This sequence comes from uncultured Clostridia bacterium, assembly GCA_937922005.1. Classification (GTDB taxonomy): domain Bacteria; phylum Bacillota; class Clostridia; order Saccharofermentanales; family DTU023; genus CAKZWV01. The sequence goes on from CAKZWV010000004.1 coordinate 11,308, forward strand.
AATGAAAGTCAGCAAGAAGCCCCCGCTACTGATCTTATGACAGATTTAGCCTCGGCGACGGATTTAGCCCCATCGACTGATTCTGCTGCGGAGCCAGCTTTAGAGCCTGAGACTGCGTCTGAAGCGGAGAGGCCTTCCGACCCGGCCGACCTAGGCTAGGAGACCTAACGACGTCGAGGATGACGGGCATGAACCAAAGACTCTGTGTTGTTTGTCGGACGCAAAAAGATCGTCAAGACCTGATTCGGGTGGTCCGCTACCGTGGTCAGATCAAGGTTGATTGGCAACAGAAAGCGGATGGCCGAGGTGCCTATGTGTGTAGGGAAGGGGCCTGTCTCCAAAATCGACGTTTGGAGCCTTGTCTAGCTAGGGCCCTCCACGGACCGGTGCCAGCCGATACGATGGACATCCTGCGCAATGTAGGGGATCTGAATTCGGAGAAAAGCAATTTCTTGTAGGAAGACCCTATGCTGGAACCCCCTGGTCATGGCTGGTCCCTGGAAAAATAGCTTCCCAGGGAGGAAAATGCTTTTCCCCTGGGTCCTTTGCTAAAACACCCCTTCCATAGCTTTGCGCTTTCGAGGGGAATTCATTACAATAAACTTTATAAAATCAAGGCGAATCAATCAGAAAAACGCCTATAGCCGGAGCAGAATAAGAGGAAGAGGAGGCTTTATGGCTGCGAACAAAAATGAAAAGCAGGAGGAGAATGTAGAGTTGAAAGAAGATCAGACTCAATCGAATGCAAAGACGCCGACCGAAGAGAAAGGCCGCGACCAAAGCAAGGGAGGAAAGAAGCGTAAGACCCGCCTCTTGCAAAAGACTCCTGGCATTTCCCAGCCTATTCCGGGAAAAATTGCCAAGATTGTAAAAAAGGTAGTGGCTCCTCATTCCGAGGATAACAATGAGCTGAAGGCGGACCCTGGCCAAACGGCAGGTGTTTCATCGGCTTCCAAGCCCACTCAAGGCTCCAGTAAAGAAGCAGCTGCTGTAGTAGAAAACAAAGCCGCAGCTGCTATGAATGTGGTATCTTCTTCTGCTCCTGTCCAAGAGGCCAAGAGCCAAGGAGAGAGCTCGGCTGCCAAGCCCCCTGTTTCGCAGACCTCTGCCGAGCGAGCGGATACCAAGTCGCAAGACAAGTCGACAGAAAAACCTGCCGAAAAGTTAGTTAAAAAACCTGCCGAGCAGGCTGTAGCTCAAGAAAGCCCAGCGGTCAAGGCTGATGATCAGGGTAGCAGCAAGGCTGAAAATAAAACCACAGGCCAGGCAGCAGAGAAGGCTAGTGAGGCCCAGGTTCTGGCAAAGACCCCTGCCCCTGCGGATAAAAAAACTTCTAGCCAGGAGACCACTAGCCCTACTCTTCGCACTCAAGAAGGCAAGCAGAAGAATGAGGAAGCAAGTCGCCCGAGTTCTCCCTCGGTTTTCCAGGAACCAAAGCAGTCAAGCTCTGCACCTCTGGGATCAGCCCCTGCAGCATCCTCTTCGGCGGCCAGCTTAAGCTCTGCACCAGGGACAGCGACTTCCGTGCGCACGGACGAGGGACTTCGGGGTGGAGTAGAAAATAGAAGGGCAAGCGCCGCAGAAAACGCCGAGAAGAGAGAATATGCTAAAGATCGGTCCGCAAGGTCTTCCCACCGATCCGATCGGAGCAGCTCTCGGAAGAGAGAAGGCGAAGAGAAGCGCTTTGCCACTAAATCGATTTCCCAGGGTGTCCTGGATTCTTCTGCGGAAATCAAGAAAAAGGAGGACGGGCCCAAGGCTGCGGCACCAGGCCCCAGAGTCCTCGTTGACGAAGGTATTACCGTCCCTTCGAGCGCCAAATTTAACGTTATCCGTCCTCAAGAGGGGAGTTACCTGGGGAGCGACGCAGATAAGCCAAACTTTGTAAAAAGAGGTGATTACAAACCTTATCCTGGGAGAGGGTCTCGGCCTAGCTCTCGTTTTTCTAAGCCGGGCTCCCGTTTTTCACAGGGCGACCGGCCGTCAAGCCTAGGGTTCGGACGGAAGCCTGAGTTCCAAAAAGACGAGGATGAGGATCAGAAGCCGAAATTCCGGAGGAAAATCCGGTCCAAGGGCCCCTCTGACATGCCTGAAGTAGAATTTGCCAAGTCGGCAGCGAGTAGAAAGCGGAGCGATCGCTTCTCGAAGAACCGTGACCGGGATAAGAGCCGCTACCGTGACTTTACCTCCGAAGAGGCAGAGCTGGCTTTTGACATCATGAACCGGGATCGGAAAAAGCAAAGAGAGCGGGCTAGGACGAAAGCCAAGCCTAAGAAAGAAGAAACCTTAGTGATCTTTGATGGCATTACGGTGAAAGAGTTGGCAAAGGCCATGGACCGACCTGCGACAGATGTCATTAAGACATTACTAGGCTTAGGGGCTTCGGCCACCATGAACCAGAGCCTAGATTTTGAGACTTGTGCCATTGTGGCCGAAGAAATGGGCTATAAGGTCGAAAAGGACCAGTCCGATGATGTAGAGAATCTCATCGATATTCAAGATGAAGAAAAAGACTTGATTTCTCGGCCGCCGATTGTGGCGGTTATGGGTCACGTTGACCACGGGAAGACTTCGCTCTTAGACTATATTCGGGATGCCCAGGTTACAGAGCAAGAGCCAGGGGGCATTACCCAAGCTCTTGGTGCTTATACAGCTAAAATTGGGGATAAGATGATTACCTTCATTGATACCCCAGGCCATGAGGCTTTCTCTACCATGAGAGCCCGGGGTGCTCAGGTAACCGACCTGGCCATCCTCATCATTGCGGCTGACGATGGGGTTAAGCCTCAGACTTTGGAAGCCCTCGCCCATATTAAGGCAGCGGGCACCAGATTTATGGTCGTTATCAATAAGATTGACCGCCTACAAGACAAGGAAAAGCTTACCCAGGCAGTCGAACGTATTAAAGCAGACCTCTCTCAGGCAAGCTCTGAAGACGACTTCTACGGCGGAGGGATAACCATGGTCGAGGTTTCCGCCAAGACCGGACAAAATATGGATGAACTCCTGTCAATGATTCTCTTAGAGGCTGAGGTGATGGAGCTCAAGGCCAATCCTAACCGCCCTGGCGTAGGAACCATTTTAGAATCTAGCTTGGATAAGAGCCGGGGTCCTGTGGCCAGCGTCCTGGTCTCCAATGGAACATTTGCTCGCAGAGACTTCGTGGCAGCAGGTCAGTCCTATGGGCGGATCCGTTCCCTTACCAGTGACCGTGGCAAGCGGCTAAAAGAGGTAACGCCTTCGATGCCGGTTGAGTTGATCGGGCTTACCCTCTTACCCGAGGCAGGTGACGTCATCTACGTCATGGAGAGCCTCGATAAGGCCAAAGAATATGCAACTAAGTATGCGGAGCGTAACCGGACAGCCAGTCGCCTTGCCGAACTCAATGAGTCGAATGCCCTCACCCTAGATCACCTGGCTGCGGACCTGGAAAAAATGGATAAAAAAGAACTGAAGATCATTTTGAAGGGCGATGTCCAAGGCAGTGTGGAAGCCCTTACGAAGGATCTGAAAGATCTTTCTACCGATGAGATTGAGGTCAAGATTATCTATTCTGCAGTTGGTGGGATCAATGAGTCCGATGTCACCTTGGCTCGTAGTTCCAATGCCTATATTGTGGGCTTTAATGTGGCGGCCAATGCAGACGTCCGTAAGACTGCCCAGTCCTTAGGGGTGGCTTTGAATATCTATGACGTCATCTACAATGCTACCGATGCAGTCCAGCAGGCCATCCTAGGTCTAGCTTCCCCCACCTATCAGGAAGTTCGCTATGGGTCTGCCCAGGTACGTGAAATCTACAAATCTTCCTCCGTCGGTGTCATTGCCGGCTGTTATGTCGATGACGGGAAAATCCTCCGCAATGCGAGAGTCCGCTTGATTCGTGGCGGTAAAGTCATCTATACCGGTGTATTGGGTGGTCTAAAGCGTTTCCAAGATGATGCCAAAGAGGTGGCAAAGGGCTACGAGTGCGGAATCAATATCCAGAATTACAATGACATTAAGGTGGAAGATGTCATCGAGTGTTTTGGCGAGGAAGAAGTCAAGCAAGGAGAGGAGCCTTCTAGGAAATAAGGAATGCGAGGACACCAAGATTATAATCGAGGAGACCGCATAGGAGAAGCCATAAAACGGGTGATCAGTCAGGCCTTGTTGGCGGAAATTCGAGACCCCCAACTCCCGGCCCTGGCGGTGGTAACCCGGGTTAAAATGGCCAAAGACTGCTCCCATGCTACGGTCTATGTCAATTCCTCTGGGCCGACAGGGGAGAAGGATGATTTGCTGGAGGTACTCAATCGGGCCAAGGGCTTTTTACGGACAAAGATTGCCCATGAATTAGCCCTCCGGAAGACCCCGTCCCTGTCTTTTCGCTTGGATGAGGCGGCTGATAAGGGTCTGAAGACTATGCAATTCATTGATGAGGTATTAGCACAAGATCGGGCCAGGGCCAAGGCCCGGGGAGGCGACTTTGATGCTGAGACCCAGGGAGTGGTGGATGCCACGGCCCAAGCCAAGACCCCGGAAGTTGAAGCTGGTGCGATGAATATCGACAACTTCGGATTATTTGCTGAAGGTGGGGATGATGAAGGTGTTGAGGCCCCAGGGCTTATGGGCGATGAGGAGTCAGAATCATGACCAGCACAACCCCCCACTTTCTGGCTAAGCAACCGGTTCTTCCCATCTGGGAGGACCGGTCTTTGGCATCTAGCTTCTTTGCGATCAATCCAGAATTTATGGCCTTTGCCAAGATGGTGGAAACTGGCCTTAAAGGCCTTCGTCAAAAGGGAGAGCCCCTGGTTATTTTGCCCCATATCCAGGCTGATCCTGATGCCCTTTGTACGGCCTTTGCGATCAGTGAGCTCTGTTCTCTCATGGGGGTAGACCATTGGATTGGGGTCTCTGAGCCCATCCAAGGTCCCATCTGTCGTTTCCTGCAAGCAGAACGAGGAGAGGATGTCCTAGACCGGGTCCGCAACCTAGAGAATCCCGAAGCTCTTGAGGCCTTTACCAGGACCTTAGGCCCCTATGTCGCCTTCCAGGTCGATGCCCATGCCGGTTTCCGCCTGGGGGATCGAGCTGCTCTGCGTGATCAGGCTTCGAGTATTTGGATCCTTGACCACCATTGTATAGATCCCGAGGATGAAGGGGAACTGGCAAAAATCAAGGCCCAAGCGGGCTCGGGGGTCTATGTCCAAAGTGACCGGTCTTCTTGTGCCGAACTGGCAGCCGCCCTCATTTATCTCATCCTGGAGGACCAGGGATATGATCCCTTGGCCGTCTGGCGGGAAAGGCTTACCCTGATCAATGCCCTCCTGGCAGGGATTTACAGTGATTCCGGATCTCTCATGTATCCGGCGGCTGATCCTTGGACCTATACCTGCTCCACCTTTTTGGTTGGCGCAGGGGCAGAGAAAGAATTGATCAATGCCAAGCTCTTTAAGGAGATTTCCTATACGTCTTTTGAGGCAAGAGCCCAGGCCTTTTTAAAGACCCAGATCCTAGCCGATGGGCAAATTGCCTTTATGGCCATTGAGCCTGAATGGATTGCCTCTGGGGTCTTACAGGGCCCGGACTTTGCCGTTCTTGTAGCCAGGATGCGTAATATCCAGGGAGTTCGGATTGGGGCCCTCCTTAAGGTCCTTTCTCCGGATTGGACCCAATTTAAGATTAGCTTGCGATCAGGCCCCCAGGATTCCATCTTGGAGATTGCCCGTGCCTTTGGCGGTGGCGGTCACCGTCAAGCTGCGGCGGCCTCCTTTACCCTGCCTCCTATGACAGGTCCTGGCAAGGCCCTCCAAGAAATTCAAGGAAGGTTAATCAAGCTGGCTCAGCCTATTCTAAGGGCTGAGGCCAATCAAGCTGATGTCTAATTCAATCTAGTAAGGAACAACCATGCTAGCCCATCAACCACACTCTGGCTTTATCTTAATCCATAAAGATTCAGGGCCAAGTTCGTTTACCTATGTTAATCAAATTAAAAAGCTCCTTGGCACCAAAAAAGTGGGCCATGCTGGAACCCTCGACCCCATGGCCGAGGGCTTACTTTTGTTAGGCTTTGGTAAGGCTTGTGCCCTGCTCAAGTACTTTTTGACCTCGGACAAGACCTATGCCTATGAGGCAGCCTTGGGGGTGGAAAGTGACACTCTCGATGCCACCGGGGAGGTCAAAGAAAGCCTGCCAGCAGAGGATCTCCGTAAGCGCTGGTCCCAGGGAGATTTTGCCTTTAGTCAGGCAGAGCACCGAGCGGATCATTTCCCAGAAGGGAGTATTCTTCAGGTTCCACCCCTCTACTCTGCCTTAAAATACCAGGGTCGACCTCTCTATGCCTATGCCCGCCAGGGGACCCTTCCCCCCGATTTTTCGCTGGAGCAAAAGGTCCGCCAGGTTGAGGTCCAGGTAGACCAATTGACCGATGCCACTTGGCCTGCCGATGCTTCATACCCCTACTACGGGGCGACCATTACCGTCAGTTCCGGCTTTTACGTCCGTTCTTATATTGCTGAGATTGGTGACCGCCTGGGCTGTGGGGCCCTGATGACCCGCTTGGTACGCACGAAGGCTTACGGTTTTTCTTTGGAAGAAAGTATGTTTCTTGCCGAGATCCAGGCGGCCCTGGACCCTGCTCATGGAGGTATGACTGCCCTTGCTGCCCTTCCAGCCTACTTTGACCCCCTATCTGCCCTCGCACGCAAGATGCCGATCTTCTATGTTACTTGGGATGACCTGCAACAAATATTCCACGGTCGCCAGGATTTTCTTTTCACCTCCAGCTTTTTGTCTCGTCTTGCTGCTTCTTGTCCTGGGTCTGATACGGCTGATCACCTGGGTCTTGGTTACCGTGATTCTATAGAGGGTGAAGAGGGGGCTCCTGGGATTTTAGTGGGCACCCTCAAGCGAGATCGCAAAGCCTGGCGGCTCGACCGCAATTTAATCGATTTACGAGATTTTCCCAGCCTCCGACCAGGAAAGTCAGTCAGTTTTGGAGATTCTGGCCAACTTCCAGGAGAAAGCCGATGAGAGTTCTTTCTTTGCGTTCACAGGAGGATTTTTTTCACCTGCCCTATCGTCCCCAGGGAGGACTCTGTCTAGCCCTGGGCTTTTTTAACGGCCTCCACCTAGGCCATCAAGAACTCTTGCAGGCAACCCTCGCCAAAGCAAAAGAGGAGGCTTGGGAACCGGGGGTTTTCCTATTTCGTTCGAGTCCTGGCATTCAGCTTGGAAGTCGACCTGAATTGGCAGGCCCCCATTTGCTCATGCTGGAAGAAGATAGGCTCCGAGCCCTAGAGCAAGCTGGTTTTGCCTGGGCCCTGGTCTGTGATCCAAGTCCTAGCGTCTTGGGTCTTCCAGCTAAGGCCTTTGTGGAGAATTTTCTTCTAGCTGGCATAGGGACCAAGGCCGTATTTTGTGGGGAAGATTTTCGTTTTGGTTGCAAGGCCCAGGGGGACGTCCGCCTCCTGCATGCCTACGCCCCCCAGCTTATCACCTTTGTCTTTCAGATGGTAAAGGAGGCCGGGGCCAAACTTTCCTCTACCCAGATCCGTCACGAGCTTAAGGAGGGGCGCTTGGACCTGGCTCAGAGGGCTTTAGGTCGGCCCTTTGGCTTTAGTCTCAACCCTGAAGATGCGGATCTTTTCCCTTTTAGCTTAGCCCCAAAGCAAGAAACAAGCTCTTTTAGCCCTGTTGGCCTTGTTGGACGCGCGAGTCCTACAAGTTCTGTTTCCCATAGGGAACATTCTTTGATCTGGCCTCCCCAGCCCTGGAGGGGCTTCCCCTTATGTCTAGTCCTGTCCCATGGAAAGAATGGAAAATTCTTGCTGTGCCCGCAAGGTTCAATCCTTTATCCGCCAGACTTGACCCCCATCCCCGAGGGTTCCTACGAGGGCTGGCTCCTTGGTCTGGGAGAGAACAGAGCCCCTTATTTAGCCCTGACCCAATTCCTCGGGACAGCCACTTTGCCTTAATCCAGGTCTTTGGGATAGCCACTTTGACTTAATCCGCTTCCTCGGGATAGGCAATTAGCCCGGACCCCGTTCCCTGTGCCTCCTCCTTACCTTGAGAGGAAGGAAGCTTTTTGATAAAATGAGGAGACCAATGCGGCGCTGACCTGTCCACCTGACGACCTGGCAGCTGGCCGCAATCTAGTTGAGAAAATCCTGCTGGCTTACCAGAAGCTCGACGGTTTGAACATTTGCTTTTTGGAGCATTTGGGGCTGGTGGAAAAAGGAGATTCGAATGGATGTGAGTTTGATGAGTCTTTTCACGTGGAAGGCCTGTCTGGCCCCCTTGCTGGGGACCGGGATGAATTTCCATGTGTCCTTTCCGGGGATGGGGATTGAAGACCTGGAGGTGCATCGGGTGGCTTTCACCCTGAAGCTCTTTGGGAAGGAATTCCCCATCTTTTGGTATGGAATCATTATCGCCAGTGCCTTTTTGCTTTGCATGTTTTTGGCGAGCAAAGAGGCCTACCGCTATGGTTTGGCGAGCGAAACGATCTTAGATGTTATGGTCTGGATCATCCCACTTAGCATCGTAGGAGCACGGCTTTATTACGTGGCCTTTGCCTGGGACGATTTTCGGGATGATTTGTCGAGAATTTTTAGTACAAGACATGGGGGCTTAGCCTTTTATGGGGGAGTCCTGGCAGCGGTTCTTACCTTTATCATTTTTGCCCGTCTCCACCACGTTCCTCTGGCGAATTTGGCCGATTTTACCATAGTTTACCTGCCCCTGGGCCAGGCCATCGGCCGCTGGGGGAATTTTATGAACCAGGAGGCCTTTGGGGTCAACACGAGGGCCCCTTGGGGGATGATCAGCGAGGGGACGACAGCCTATTTACAGAGCTTTCCCAACTCCCTGGACCCCTACGCCCCGGTTCATCCCACTTTCTTATATGAAAGCCTGGGCAATCTATTGATTTTCTTCCTTCTCCTCCGCCTCCGCAAATACTCCCAGAAAAAGTGGTCGGTGGTGGCTGCTTATTCCTTTTTATATGGGCTTTTGCGCTTTTATGTGGAGGGCCTGAGGACAGATGCCCTGATGATAGGAAATACCAATCTCCGGGTCTCGCAAGTCTTGTCCCTTGTCATGATCCTAGGGGGGGCTGGGGTCCTCCTCTACTATATCTTGAATTCATCATCGAACCGCTTTAACCGGGTGAACCTTGCCAATCCACCCAAGGAGCCTTGGGTTCCCCTGGCTAAAGTTAAATCCGTGGATGTGCCCAAGCCTGAGGACGAAGCTAAGCCACTGGATGAAGCCAAATCCCAGGACAAAGCCGAATCCCTGGCTGAAGTTAACTCTGAGGATGAGCCCAAGTCCCAGCAGAACGCCAAGTCTAAGGCCCAGGCGGAAAGGTCATAATGAAAAAGTCTTTTATGAGGAGGACCCCAGAGAGGGGCCAGGACATGTCGTTTTGGGAGCGGATTGACCTGTGGACTCTTATTCCTGTGGTCATTTTGACCCTTATTGGACTGGTCGCCTTGAATCTCGTCTTTCAACATGAATACGGCCAGGGACCCTACGCCAGGTCATGGACCAAACAGCTCGTGGCGGTCGCCCTGGGCGCTGTTGTCGCTACCATTATTTTATTCATCCAGCTGCCGACTTTTCGCCTGCTTGCCATTTTTTCCTACGGGTTTTCGATCGCCCTCTTAATTTGGGTCAAGATTGACTCCTATGATCTTTCCGCCCTTACTGGTGCCGATAGCTGGATGCGGATCCCCCTGTTTGGGTCCTTCCAGCCCTCGGAGTTGGCTAAAATTTCCGTAGCCTTGTTGGCGGCGGAGGTCTTTGGGAAGATGAAACGTCAAGAAGTGTCTGAGGTCAAGGGCATTAAGCAGATTGTTGCGATCTATGCCCTGCCCCTTGCGCTTGTTTTGATGGAACCAGACCTGGGCACCGCCTTGGTTATCTTATTTATGTTCCTGGTTTCTATATTTATCTGGGGGATCCGTTGGGGTTTTATCACCATAGGTTTTTTGGCAGGGCTGATGATCGTGCCTGCCGCTTGGTTTTTTTACCTCAATGAAGTCCGGCGTAAACGGATCCTTAGCTTGCTCTTCCCTGGCCATGACGCCAAGGCCGACTACCAAATCAACCAGGCCCTCAAAGCCTTGGCCAACGGTGGCCTTTTTGGCTCGCCCTCTGATGTGAGCATCCCCGTACCTGTCAAGGAATCCGATTTCATTTTTACGGCTATTGGGGAGTATTTTGGCTTTATAGGGAGTATGACCGTACTCATTCTCTTTACCATCTATGTGGTCAGGGTCTATTACCTGGCCCTCCAGATGGAAGCCTACGAGCCCTCTGCTGCCTACCTATTGATTGCCCTCATTTCCTCCCAGGCCTTTCACATTATCGAGAATATTGGGATGAACCTGGGACTCCTGCCCATTACCGGCATTCCCCTTCCCTACATAAGTGACGGGGGGACTGCCATGGTCATGAATTTTATTACCCTGGGTCTCATCCTGAACGTCCTGGGCAACCTGAAGGAATACCGGACCCTCTATCGGACTTCCCCCCTGACCTAGGTCCTGCTTATCAAGGAGTCTGCCAGTGTCTTTTTCCCCCTCCCCAACAAATAATCCCTCGCCTCTTTCCTCAAGTTCTTCGCTTAGCAAGGTTCCCCAGCCGTCTTCCCAGGAGCCTTCTCCGAAGTTTTCCCAGGACCCACCTTCGAAGCCTTCCCAGGATGCTTCCCAGGAGACTTTCCAGTCACTGGAGAAGGCCCTTGCCACAGCCCATGTTCCCGTCCTCCTAGATGCTGTCCTGGAGGAGGTTTTTTCACCTGTAGGCAAGGAGAAGAACGAGGAGCCCTTGGCTCCCAAGGTTTTTATGGATTTGACTCTGGGCTGGGGAGGGCATAGCCTCCGAGTTATAAACCGGGCTTTGACTGAAAACCCAGACAGTGGTCGCATCGTTCTCCTGGGCTCGGATCGGGACCTTAAGGCATTGGAAGCAAGCTGTCAACGCTTTTACCTAGCAGGCTTTCACAAGATTCAGGGCTTGGACCCTGTCAGCCAGGCCCTGGTGGAAAAGACTTTGGCTTCTCTTGAATCTTTTGGATCCTCTGGGCTCCTTGAAAGCTCAGGAGAATTCCAAAAATCCCGAGGGTCTTTAGGGGACTTGAAAAAAGACTCAGATCCCCAGCTTGCTCCTAGGCAGAGCCAGGACCGGGTCCAGATTTACCTAAATCATGGAAACTTTGCGGAGGTAGGGAATATTTGGGCAAGATGTCAGGATGTCCTGCCAGATATTCAACAAACGAACCTTCAGACTATCCTCTTGGACCTGGGGGTATCCTCCCCCCAGATTGACCAAGTCGACCGAGGTTTTTCCTATAGCCAATCAGCTCCCTTAGATATGAGGATGGATCAGACTCAGACCCTGACGGCCCGGAAGATCCTCTTGACCTATTCCGAGGCAGACCTGGTCCGGATTTTTCGGGATTATGGGGAGGAACGGGAGGCCTACCCTATTGCAAAGGCCATCGTGGCGGACCGCTCCTTTCGAACTTTTGAGGATTCTCAAGAGCTGGTTGACCTGGTTTGCCGAATTAAACGCATTCGCCAGGGCCCCCCTGGCAAAGCGGGCGGCCGAGGCAGGGCCAAGGCCTCTGGGCAAGGCGCACGAAAGAAAATGGGGCACCCAGCCAAGCAAGTTTTTCAAGCCCTACGGATTGCTGTCAATGGGGAACTGGCGGCCTTAGAGAACTTTCTAAAGGCCATGGAGGTCTGGCATCCAGCCAGGGCCAAGCTCCTGGTGATTAGCTTTCAGTCCCTTGAAGATCGGATGGTCAAGGAGACCTTTCAGCGCTGGGTCCACCCCTGTACCTGCCCGCCCGACTTTCCCTACTGCGTCTGCGGGAAAAAGCCCTTAGGGAAGAAGGGGCCCCGCTTCCTGGGTCGGAGTACAGACCCCAATAATCCCAGGTCTGAAAGTGCGGTCCTTCGTTCTTTTACTTTTCAGGAAGGGGAGTAGGAGGCAGCTGGAACAGGAGTTTTCGGTACGAAGCAAGAAGTTTTTCAATACTTCCATACAAAGATAGGCGTTTTACAGTACGCTAATAGCTAAGTTATTGACAGGAGTAAGAAGGAGATCGAAGCGTCTTGGCCCCAAATCCTCAAAAAATTGATCCTAGGTCTTCGAAAGCTCAAAGGCCTGATCCTAGGTCCTCAAGCCACCAAAGCACCAGTCGGGGGCCCAGGTCTTCCCGCCAGGTGTCCGGCTCCAGTCGGGGCCAGGGGCCTTCAAAAAGGGGAAAGCGGATTACAGCGAAGGATCTTGCCCCTTATGATTTGGGAACCCTGCGAGAGCTGGAGGAAAAGAGTGTCAACCGCTTTGAGGCCCTTCAGGCGATTTATCAACTGGCCGGGAGACCCCGTAAAAGGATCCTCTTTGTCTTTACCATCATCCTTCTTGCTGTCTTCGTCCTTTTTGTCCTGATGCTACGTCGATCGAGCCAGATCATTGAAACGAACTTTCAAAATGCAGGCTTGACGGAGGAACTGCACGATGCAGAAAAGTCACTAGCTATTGAGGAAGATCGCCTCTTGGCTGCCTTGGATCTCAATAAGATTAAGAAGGAGGCCATTGAGGTCTATGGGATGCGTTTACCGTCGGAAGCCCAGCGGATGATGATTCGTTTTCCTAAGTCCGACCGGACCTTGGTCCTGACCAATCCGGACATGGCCCAGGAACAAACAGGGGGAAAAAGCCAGAATTTGATCAATTACCCCTCCATCCTGAACTATTTCAAAGGCTTTGCCCGCCCCTTGCCCCAGACCTTGGATCCGGGAAACCTTGGGGCCCCCTATCCCACGGAGGGGCCAAAGCAGACAGAAAAATCAGAACATTCGAAAGAATCAGAAGGTTCAGAGAATACCGATACCTCCGAAGCTTCCGAAACTGGGGAAGCGGACGATAAGATCGATACGACAGATACGACAGATACCGCAGAGGCTACAGAAACAGCAGAGATGACAGAGCCAATGGAAACTGCCGAGAACATAGAGACGACAGAAGGAGACGAAGATGCAGGCCAATAAGAGACCGGGGATCAACCCAGAAAGCCGGGCCGACCGGCATGCCCAGGACTTAGTCAAGGCAGCCCACCAGAGCGTGAACCGCTGGGTGATTATCTTGACGGTGCTGACGGTTTTGGCCACGGTGGCTTATCTCTGGTACCGCCTCTACGAACTCCAGATCGTCAACCATGTGGCTTCATCCGAAAAAGCCTCAGCCCAATACTATACGAAAGACATTATCCCCCCTCGGCGAGGGAATATTTTTGACAGAAATGGGAAAAAAATGGCGGGAAGTTCCTTTACCTATACGGTAGGTATCACCCCCCGTTACCTCTATTCCCAGCTGAGTAAGGGGCCAGATAGCAAGAAAATTGTCGAGTTTCTATGTGAAAAATTGTCTATTGAGACAGAGGCCCTCGAGAGAATTTTAAAAGAACAGGCCAATGCTACCTACGTTCAGTTAGCCAAGCAAGTTGCTCCGGGGATTGGTAAAGAGATCGAGGATTATTTGTCCAAGTATCTGATCGGGGGTGTGCGCTTAGATATTGACCCTATCCGCGTCTATTATAACGGCAAGCTGGCGAGTCATGTGGTGGGCTTTTGCAGTAAACCGGAAGGTTACCTCCAGGGGGTTATGGGGGTGGAGGCTTATTATAACCGGGCCTTGACGGGGGAGCCGGGCTATTCTTATGCCGCAAGTGATAACTTTACCCGCTACCCCTTGCCCTTTGCCAAGGTTCTCGACAAACCGGCAGTAGATGGGCAAAATCTTTACTTAACCTTAGACACCAATATTCAGGAAATCGTCCAGCGTCATTTGTCCCAGGCTGTTCAGATTTATCAGCCCCGGCTTTATGGGATGGCTATGGCGATGAATCCGCAAAATGGGGAGATCCTGGCCATGGCTAGCTATCCCTATTTTGATTCTACGGACCCCTATGGGCCACCGGATATTGCTAACCCCATCCGCTGGCGGAATTTGTCAAATGAGGAGCAGGTTGAATTTATCCAAGAGTATGTCTGGCGGAACAAGGCCCTATCAGATTCCTATGAGGCCGGATCTACCTTTAAGGCCATTACGGCGGCCATCGGGATTGAAGAGAATGTGACGACTGAAAAGATGTCTTACGATGATTCGCCCGTCCACGTAGCTGATTATGATATTGGTTGTGCAGCAGGTGGCCACGGCTGGGAGACCATGGAAGAGGGCTTCTGGCGCTCTTGTAACCCAGTCTTTGTGCAGATTGCTCAGGCTGTAGGAATCCCCAAATTTTATGACTATATACGGGCCTTTGGCTTTCGGGAAAAAACCGGGATTGACTTAGCAGGAGAGGGGGAATGTATCTTTCACGACCATCCCCAAGAGATTGATATGGCCACCTTAGCCTTCGGGGAACAGAGTCCAGTTACTTTAGTCCACCTAATGACGGCCTATGCAGCCTTGGTGAACGGGGGCTATTTGGTGACACCCCACGTCCTTAAAGAGATGAGGAATCCGTCGACGGGTGCTATCATGGTCAATGAACCTCCCCTACGTCGTCAGGTCATCTCTAGTCAGACTTCGACAAGAATTCGAAAACTCATGGAAGGCATGGTAGAATATAGTTCCCCCTATACTTTCTCGGGAGGATTCCGGGTGGGAGGGAAGACCTCGACTTCTGTAGATGAGCAGACGGATGAATATACCATCTCTTTCGTAGAAGCTGGCCCCATCGACCGACCTAAACTCCTCTTTTTGATGGTCCTGCAAAGACCCTATGAGCAAGGAGCGAATGGGGGTGATGCACAGATCATGACTATGAACTGTGCTTCAGAGATCCTGGAATATATGTATGTAGACCGGAATTATACGACCAAGGATAAGGGCTATATGCAGACCCTCTTTACGATGCCAGACATCCGGGAGATGACCGTCTATGATGCCTGGGAGGCCATTAAGTACCACAAATTGGTCTTGCGCCTCCAAGGTCCCTCTATGACGGGAAAGACGGTGATCAAAGATCAGTTTCCAGCTCCTGGGACGCCCCTTCATATCGGGTCTTATTGCTACGCCTATGATAGGGAACCAGCTCCAAAACCTCTCAAACCTGTGCCTAATTTTTCAGGACAAAATATTGGAGAGTGTATCGCTGCTGCCAACCAAGCCGGCTTTTTTGTCCAATTTGTGGGCCCCCTCTGGGGGGAGGCAGTGGGTCAGGCCCAGACTCAGATGCCCTTTGACTATAGTCCAGCCTATTGGTCTAAGGACCTGATCCTGGGATCCAATGGGGATGTCTATGAGCGCAAAGACCATAGGGTAGATCCGGAGACGGGAGAAGTGATCCTTGATCCCGGTGAAGAGAACCCTGAAGAGCCGCCTCTTCCAGGCGAGGAAACTGGAGTATTTGGGGAAGAAACAGGGCAGACGACAGAAGCAGAAGAAACGGCCCCCACTATGGGCATGAGGTCAGGTGACAAGGTCCCGACCTTGCCCTTTGGCTCGGTCATTCGGATACAGATGGAAGATACAAAGGAGGAACCGTAATGGCAAGATTTACGCCTGGCCAGATCCAAGAGTGGACATCTGGTCAAATATTGCGGAACAATACATCATTAAAGCAAGAAGATCGATTTTATCGGGGCATTTCAACCGATACCCGAACCATTCGCCCGGGAGAGATTTTCCTGGCTTTTCATGGGCCAAAATTTGATGGCCACGATTTTTTAGATATTGCGATCGCTAAAAAGGCGGCCTGCCTGATTGTGGAGAAAAATAATCCCCATACGGCGGCCTTGTTGGCTCGTTTCATGAGTGATCCGACGACGCCCGACATTATTATGGTGGATGACACCCTGGAGGCCTACCAGGAAATTGCCCATAGCTATCGAAATACCCTTCTTTGCTCAGTCATAGCCATCACGGGCTCAGTATCGAAGACGACCACCCGGCGGATGGTGGCCACCATTATGAGTGCCAGCGAGCAGATCCATGAGACGGAAGAGAATAAAAACAACCAGATTGGCCTCCCCTTGACACTTCTTCAAGCTGATGATGATGACTCGTGTATCATTGCGGAGATGGGGATGGACCACCGGGGGGAGATTGGTAAGCTGAGCCTCATTGCCCGTCCGGACATTGCTATCATCACTAATATTGGCTATTCCCATGCCCAACAGCTTGAATCTCGGGAAAATATTCTCCAAGAGAAGACAGATATCGTTAAGGGCCTCGCCCCCAATGGGACGGTGATCTTGAATGGTCAGGATCCCTTTTTACAACAGTGGGCCTTGGCCCACAAGGACCAATACTCCATCCTCCTTTGTAGCAATGAAAAGCTTGAAGATCCGGAATTGGCGGGTTTTGATCAGGCTTGGGCAGAAGATTTGCAGGTGGATGAGGAAAGGACTTCTTTTACTTTCCATAACAGCATGGATATCGAACATGTCTATTCGGTGGTCATTCCTGAGCCGGGCAAATATCTGGTCCGGGCAGCCGTCATTGGCTTAACCTGTGCCTATATTCAAGGTAATGATATGGCCTTGTCAGCCAAGGCCTGCAGCAAGTTCAGGAATACGGGCAACCGGAATCGCCTCATTCATTTCGAGGAACTTTTAGTTATTGACGATAGCTACAATGCGTCACCGGAGTCCGTAGAAGCGGCCTTGGATAATTTGAAGAGGCTGGGGCAAGGGCGCCGAAAGGTGATTTGCCTAGCTGGTATGAAGGAATTGGGTAAGTATTGTGAGGAAATGCACAGGAAATTGGCTGATTCCATTTTAGATCTGGAGTCAGCTTACCTGCTGTTGGTGGGAGAGGAGACCCTCTATCTTCAAGATGAGCTGGCCCACCGGCCCCAGACGGAGAGCTCACCCCAGGTTTTCCATTTTTCTAATTCCAAGGAAGCCGCCGAAAAGTGTAAGGCCCTCCTCCAGCCCCAGGATGCTGTTTTAGTCAAAGGGTCTCGGGTCTATCAGATGGAGACCATTACCTCAGAACTTATAAAACCGACTGAACAAAATGAGCTGACCGAAGGGATTGGGCAGGTGGTGGGGACTGGCAAGCCAGGCATCCCTGGGTCAGTTATCCCAAGCGATCCAGCGGGGGCAACTCCCCAAACGGAGAAAGGTGAGTAGCGATGTTAGAAAGTCTCGTGTCCATTTTGGGAAGACAGGTCCTTTCTGTGGCCTTGCCTTTTATGCCGGTGGTGGCCATGACGATGCTCCGGTCGACCATCTTTATGTTTGCCACCCACTTCTTGCTTTCCACTATGCTTTGCATTTTGGGGGTTCCTGTTCTTCGAAACTTAAAATTAGGGCAGACGGTCCGCATAGAAGGACCCAAAACCCATTATAGGAAGAATGGGACGCCGACCTTTGGGGGAATCTTCTTTTTAACCCCCCTTTTGATCTCGTCCATCATTGTGGCCCTGGTTCGCCCCTTGGACATGGCGTACTTTTCTATTGTTTTACTCATGACCCTCTTTGCGGCGGTAGGCTTTTTGGACGATTATACGAAGGTCAGAAAAGACAAGGAGGGCCTGTCGGTTAAAAAGAAAACCATCTACCTCACGATCACTTCTTTTGCCTTTACCGTCTGGTACCTATATTTTGCCCGCTATGAACCTTTTTTTATCATGCCGATTATAAAAAAAGTCCTGCCTATTGAAGGACCTTGGAAGATTGTCTATGGGATCTTTACCATGCTCTTTATTTTCTTTGTGTCCAATGCGGTTAATCTTACAGATGGGATTGATGGTCTCTGCGCCAGTTTAAATGTAATTTCATCCCTGTTTATGGCCCTTATTTGTTTCTTTATTGCCCCCCTATTGGGAATCAACTATAACATGCATGCCCTAGTCTGGGTGAGTGTGGCCATTGCCGGGGCGGCAGCAGGTTTTTTAATGGTGAACCACTATCCTGCCAAGGTTTTCATGGGGGATACGGGATCTTTGGCCTTAGGGGCTGGCTTTGCCGGCATTACCCTCCTAGCTGGGATTCCCTGGATCGTTGCTCTGGTTGGTTTTATTTATTGTGTCGAAGCCCTTTCCACCTTGCTCCAAGTTTGGTATTTTAAGCGGACCGGGAAACGCATCTTTCTTATGGCCCCCTTGCACCACCATTACGAGAAGGAAGGCTGGTCAGAGTGGAAAATTGTGGGCGTCTTTTCAGCCCTAAGTGTGGTGGGGGCAATTGCTGGCATCCTTTGTGTCATCTAAGAAAAAGATAAGAAATAGAAACACATTGACTGGTAACATCCAGTAGTTAAGGCAAGTGCTGGTATTCTTTGCGTCATCTGAGAGAGGAGGACCAAGCTATGGAACAAGGTAATCCAACGGTCCGTTTGGACCAAGAGGCCAATTTAGCATCCTTTACTGACCAGATCTCGAGGTCCACCTTCCTGCGCTTTACCAATGCCGGGAGAATGCACCTGGGTCTGTTGATTACGGTTATGATCCTATTGGGCTTTGGTCTCATCATGCTCTTATCTGAATCAACCTGCCTGAGCTATTACGATACCTACTTAAATGATCCAAGCAAGGCAGACCCCATGCACTACTTTGCCGTCCAAAGCCGCTATGTGGTCATGGCTTTCTTCATGGCCATTTTTATCGGCCGGTTTACGACTGTTAGCTTTTATAACCGCCTTTATTTTATGGAATTAGCCTATGCCGCTTGTACTGTCCTGTTGGTATTGGTTCCTATCCTAGGGCGAAACCTCAATAACGCCAAACGCTGGATCAGCATCTTTGGCATCACCTTCCAACCTTCGGAGATTGCAAAATTCCTAGTGGTTTACTGTCTGGCTGTCTATTATTCTCACCTGCAAAGCGATGTGAAAAGTGGGCGTTTTCATGCCAGAATGGAGGGAAAATCCCCGAAGACTATCCGAAATGCAGAGGTTAACCTATATATTTTTTATCCAGTGATGGCCATTGGCGTTTGGGTTGTTCTGATCCTCCTCCAACCCCACTTGTCAGGAGCCGCTATCGTAGTCTTTTTGACCATGGTTAT
Organism: uncultured Clostridia bacterium; assembly: GCA_937922005.1. GTDB lineage: Bacteria > Bacillota > Clostridia > Saccharofermentanales > DTU023 > CAKZWV01. The sequence continues at coordinate 30,324 of CAKZWV010000004.1, forward strand.
GATGTTCACAGTGAAAATTCCTCGGCGAATCTGGCTGGCAGCCATCCCAAAACTTTTGATGCTGATCCCCATCGCTCTCCTTGCCTTTTCAATTTATACAATTGCCATTCGTCAAGAATCTCCTATTACTTTTGTTGCCAAACGTTTTGCCCACGTTGAAGAGCGCCTTGACACCTTTGCCGGGAAAGAGGACGTAACCGACGACGAATCTTACCAAGTCCGCCAATCCCTCATAGCCCTCGGTGCGGGAGGCAAGTATGGACTCGGCCTCACCGAGGGTCGGCAAAAATTCAACTACCTCCCCATGATCTACAACGACTATCTCTTTAGCGCCATCGGCGAGGAACTAGGCTTTGTGGGTACCTCCGGAGTTCTTCTTTGTTTTTTACTATTTTTCTTCTTTGGCCTACAAGTGGCCAAAAACTGCGACAACCTTTTTTCGCTCCTAATTAGTTGGGGCTATACCTTTTTAATTTCCCTACAAGCCCTCTTGCACATCGCTGTGGCCACCAATACCATCCCGGCAACCGGCATCTCCCTGCCCTTCTTCTCCTACGGGGGTAGCTCTAACACCCTCTTCATCGTCAGCGTTGGCCTAATCCTTTGCGTCTCGCGGACTGGCCAGCAGGACTACCATAACTTTGCTACCTTTATGCATGAAGGCCGCCAGGAAATTCATGCCCTCAGCAAGGCCAGAAAGACCAAGGAGAAGATCGCTAAAAAGAGAGGGGCCTACCGGGATCCAGCCTATTCTAGGGCGGGAAGATTTGCAGGTTCAACAGCGGGAGCTGGCGCAACGGCCTCTTCTTCGACGTCTTCATCAGCTGCTTCGACCCTACCCCATGGGGTTCGCTCCAAGCGCCAGGATCCAGCTGCTTCCCCTCGTCCCTCTGATCGGCGGAGTCAGGCCCAGCGCTACAGCCCCTCGTCCCCAGCTAGGTCCTATCCTAGCCAGGTGGCCCATAAGAATCCCAAGGTGAACCCATGAAGCACTTTTCTTCCACAAATACTCCCGTCTACGCCTTTACTGGTGGCGGCACTGCCGGGCACTTGAATCCCTCCCTTGCGGTCGCAGATACCCTGAAGACTCTTGATCCGGAGGCTTCCTGGTACTATGTGGCTTCTCGGTCTGGTCAGGAGGCTCAGATCTTGGCGGACCGGGGGGATTCCTATTTTGTGGTCGATGCTGCCCCCATCCCCCTTCGCCGTCGGGCTTGGCCTTATTTTTTCATGTCGAATACCAAGGGTTATGAGGAAGCGAGGAAATTATTCCGCAAAAACCGGCCCAAGGCCCTTTTTGCCACGGGAGGATTTGCAGCAGGACCGGCTGCCCTGGCGGCTCTTTCTATGAAGATCCCCTTGGTGATCCATGAACAAAATGCCTTTCCAGGTCGACTTAACCGCTATTTGGGCCCCTATGCCCATACGGTCTGCCTAGCCATGGGCAAGGCGGCTGTTTATTTTCCCAAAGGAACCAAGCTCGTCGAGACGGGGAATCCCGTCCGGGCGGAGTTTTTCAACCAGGATCGCCAAGCAGCTAGGGCAAAATTAGGCCTGAAGGATTCGGATATCCTCGTGATTGCCCTGGGCGGGAGCCGGGGGGCCCAGGCCATCACAGAAAGTGTGATTGGCCTCCAGGCCTTCCCGGCCTGGCATGAATTTTTGGCTAAACTAAGGGCCCAAGGACGCTTTTTGAAGTTGGTTCTTGGGACCGGCCGGGTTAATGGGGCTCCTGGTCAGGCTTGCCTTGATTTTCAAGCCTTGGCGGATGACCGGGGGGACCCCCTACCCTTTGACTTGAAACTCTTGCCGTATTTGGCGACGACGGAGTATTTTCCTGCAGCTGACCTCTTTGTGGGACGCTCAGGGGCTACGACCTGCTGTGAACTGGCCGCCAGTGGCCTCCCTGCCATCTTCATTCCCTTTCCCCAGGCTGTGGCCAATCATCAGCTCTATAATGCGAACTTTTATGCTGAAGGGGGCGGATCCTGGGTTTTGGAAGAAAAAGACCTCGACCCAGGATCCCTTACCAAGCTCATGGAAAAGCTCATAGCAGATCCTACGGCCTTAGACCAGTCCAGGCGGTCCATGCGGGCTTTAGCGGTGGAAGACGCAGCCCGACGCTGTGTCCAGATCCTGCAAGAGGCAGGAGAGGGGCGAACACAGTCTGGACCAGCTCAGTCTGGACAAGCTCCCCTCACTCCTCCTGGTTCAGGGAGTAGCCATGGAATCTAAGGCACAGAATAATTCCTCCTCAGGTCCTACGGAGCCTTTCAAGCAGATCAGATCTTCCCGTCCGATCCCCCCGCCCCGGCTAAGCAAAGGCAAGGAAGGTCAGGAAGACGGCCTGTTTAACCAGCAAGGCAGCCAGATTGCTCCGAAGGAAGGCAAGGCTGGTCCGGCCGATGCCCCCTTTGTCGAGGATTTGACCCGGCTGGGGGCCAAGACTCGCCGCCGTCAGCGCTGGAGAAGGCGAATAGGATTGGGCTTTCTGCTCACTCTCCTCCTAGCGGCCCTTCTCTTTGCCTTCCTGCCCCTTTTCCGGATCCAGGACATCCAGTGTACCGACCAGGTCTATTTAAAGGAGGAAGACATTCTGCAGGCAAGCCAGATGAAGCAAGGTGACCATATCCTCCATGAGATGGATCTTCTTCACCCGGGCCGTTATACCAAAGTGGAAGACCGGCTGAAAACTACATTTCCCCTCCTTGGTGAGGTCCACTGCACCCTCCAACGCCCCCACACCTTGGTGATCCAGGCTTACGAGCATGTGCCCCTGGGCTATGTGGCATTTGCTGACTATTTCTTGGTTCTGAACGAAGAGGCCGAGGTCGTCGCCATCACCCGAGAGACACCGCCTACTCTGCCGGAAATTCAAGGTTTGGAAGTCCAATCTGCCCTCCTTGGTAAACCCCTTATCGTAACAAATACTCCCGATCTCCAGAGAATCCTTGATATTTCGGCCCAGGTGATCCGAGCTGACCTAGAGAGCAAAGACCTTCCGCCCCTCTATCCCATGGTTGAGCAATTTACCTCCCTATCCGTCAACCGGACCGAGATCGCCTTTACGAGTCCTAGTTCCGGCAAAGCCGTTAAGGTCATTGCCGAAAATAATCCTAGTCTCCGTTCCAATCTCATTTGGTTAAAGACCGTCTTAGCAACCCAAGTAATGGAAAAGTGGTTCCCAGGAACCTTTGACCTGACTGGAAAAGGGATTATTTTTCGCACGGACCGAGTCAGCCAATATGACTCTTCTGGCACAAGATGAAAAAAACCTTACAAAAGGCGAGAAAATTTAATCCGCTTGTAAGGGTGAAAATTGCTAATTGACCTTAGATGGGCTAAAATGGACCACATGGATGATAACGTCAACGAAAGGGGGAGCTTCTTTTGAGTCAAACAATGAATCAGATGAATTCTGGTCGGGAGGCAAATCCCATCAACGCACAGATGGGATCTGCAAATAGTCCAGGGTATGAATTAGGTTTTTCTCTGGATGATGACCATTTTGCAAATATTAAGGTAATTGGCGTCGGCGGCGGTGGCTGTAATGCCATTGACCGGATGATTGCCAGTGGAGTTTTGGGGGTCGAATTTATTGCGGCGAACACTGATTATCAGGCCCTACAAAGAACCAAGGCTCCAGTACGGATTCAGTTGGGCACGAAGTTAACCCGCGGTTTAGGGGCTGGAGCCAATCCTGATATTGGACAGCAGGCAGCTGAAGAGGCCCGAGATGAAATTGATAAGGCCATTGATGGAGCGGACATGCTCTTTATCACGGCCGGAATGGGTGGCGGTACAGGCACTGGAGCAGCTCCTGTAATTGCCCCTGTCGCCCGGGAAAAGAAAATTTTAACCATAGGCGTTGTCACAAAACCTTTCCGTTTTGAAGGCCTTGGCCGGATGAAGAATGCAGAAGAGGGGATTAAGCGCTTGGGAGAATTTGTAGATTCTCTCGTGGTGGTGCCTAACCAGAAACTCCTTGATATTGCTGATGATGATACAACTATTGATGAAGCCTTTATGGCAGCTGACCAGATTTTGCGCTACGGCGTGAGCGGCATTTCTGACTTAGTAGCCATCCCAGGTCTGATTAACCTTGACTTAGCCGATGTCCGTCGGGTGATGGAGTCAGCTGGTCTCTGCCATATGGGTATTGGCCGAGCTAAGGGTGAGAATCGGGCCGTCGATGCGGTTACGGCTGCTATTGAGAGTCCCCTCCTTGAGACGGAGATTGCAGGAGCCAAGGCCGTCATTATCAATATTAACGGTGGCCACGACCTCAAGATGAAAGAGGTGGATGAGGCGGCGAGCCTGGTCCAAGAAGCCACAGATGAAAATGCGGATATTATCTTTGGCGCCGTTATTGATGATAGCCTCCAAGATGAGATAGTTATCACGGTTATCGCAAGTCGCTTTGATAACAGCCTCCGTCCCAGGGGCGTAGATGGTCAGGCCATTCAAGATGAGTCTCTCGGTGGGGCTATGCCGGGCCTTGCCATGCGTCAGGGTCGCCCCCAAAGGCCCATGATGACCCAGAGAATGCCCAATTTTGTTAAGGGCCAAGTTGAATCGGCTAGGAATTTTGGTGGAACCCCCTATGGGGCGAGTGGTGGTAATATCCAAAGAACCATCCCAAAGAATATGGGACCGACGGCTTCCCGCCCTCTCCAGACCAATGTCAATAAGGCAACAGCTGGTCAGACCGCGCCCATGTCGCGTCAAAGTTTTGCCGCTGCTAAGATCAGCCAGAGACCTACTGGCAACCCACCTTCTTGGGCGAGTTTGGGAGGCCGGACCTTACCCCAAGAGCCTGAGAGCGTGAACCAAGACCAGGGATATGGACGGCCCGTTACAGCGGGCGAGGGAGAATTTGATGGAGAAGAGAATAAGCCTGAATTCACTCCCTGGTTTTTAAAGGATCTGGACGGAAATTTTGGCAGAAATCCTTAACTTTCCCCCTCCCCCAATCGGCTAATTAAAGATATAAATCGACGATCATAATAGAATAAGCTTGACATCACTAATAAATAAGCCTTTTAATACTGCATCAAGCCACCTCTTCGGGGGTGGCTTTTTTGTTAGGATTCCTCCGGAAGCTGGACTTAGTTGCGTCTTTTGTCTAACATTGTTAAAATACTGTAAACGTTAGTACAATTTCAGTACTATGGAGGATCCCTAGGCCCTGGTCTTTGGCTAGGTGGGTAAGTTATAGTAGGAGAAGAACGGTGAAAAAGATTATGGTCGTAGATGATGACCCCGGGATACGGGAGTTAATCAGACTTTATTTTGAGGTAGATGGCTACGAGGTTGTTTCTTACAGCACTGGGGAAGATGCCTTGGCTAATTATTTGCATGATATGCCCGATGCCATCATCCAAGATATCATGTTGCCTGGTATCGATGGCAATGAAGTGGTTCGCTCCATTCGTACCTATTCGTCGGTACCCATCATTATGCTCACAGCAAAGTCAGGGTCGGAGAAGATGATTGCTGGTCTCCAAAATGGGGCGGATGATTATATGGAAAAACCCTTTGATCCCAAGGTCTTAGTGGCCAGGGTGGAGGCTGTCGTCCGCCGAGCAGAAGGAGAGCTCGAAATGACTGGCGATTTGAAGGATGTCACCGGTGAATCCTATGTCCATCTAAAACCGGAGAATGGAGACCTCCCTGTAGGAGACGACTCAGGAAGCCAAGCTTCGGGTACGGGAAACCGGAACGCCCAGCCAAGTCCTCAGAGACGAGCTCCGGTGGGCCAAACAGACACTGGGGTCGTCAAGATTGATAATCTCATCGTTGATAAGAATTCTTATTTAGCTTATCTCGACGATGTCCCTATTAAATTATCCCCCAAAGAGCTGGAACTTTTATTTTTTCTAGCCTGCCATCCCAACAAGGTCTTCAGCCGCAAAGAGCTGATGAATACCCTGTGGCAGAACGGACCTCAGGGGTCGAGTCGGACGATTGATGTTCATATCAAGCGAATTCGGGAAAAATTCCCAGATGAAGCTCACCCATCCTGGTCGGTTGATACCGTTTGGGGCAGGGGCTATATTTTTAAATGCTAGATCCGGGGGTGACCTATGGACCACGCAGCTGAAGTCCCTGAGGATCCTAAGCAAGCTAAGCAGCCTAGCCAAGCTGCGCCTTTGAATCATCAAGGTCCAACAGACAAGGCAGGAAGCTCGGACCCGGAAGCCCTCCATAAGTTTTCTTTTCGCTCTTGGCTTGCTCATTGGAATGATGAAACTTTTCGGACCCTTAGTTTTCGCAAACTAAAAAAAGTATACCGCCCCAGGCCTAGTTTCTATGCAAAAACGGCTTGGCGGGCAGCTCTCAGCGTTGCATTTTGTTTTGCTATCTTGGGGGCATCTTACCTCTACCTCCTGGGTGCCAATGCTAAGCAACAGGAGGCTTTTGCCTTGTGTACTTTTACTCAGGCCTTAACCAATGAAATTGTTCGAATGAACCCGGACCAAAATGGGATCCAGGTGACAGGTTCCTTGCGGACCTTGGTCAACTTTGCGGCAGCCTCTGACCGGTCCATGATCTGGTTGGTCAATGCCGACGGGAGCATTGTCTATTACAGTTCTATGCCGATCAATGCCTGGCAAGGACTGGCTAAAGATGAAAATAATCACTTTATCCTCCCCCCTGAATTATTAACTTCTCCTATGAATGTGGGTCAGCCCTGCCTAGGAGAGGGAAATTTTTACGGGCTCTTAGACCTTGGTCAAACTTGGCTCACAGCCTCCATGCCCTTGATCAATGCCAATAAGGAATATGGGGGCGAGGTCATAGTTCATCGATCTTTGGACCAAAGCAAGTGGCATGTCATTTATACTTCTTCTAACATTGTTTTAGCCTTTATCTTTGCTGGATCTACAGCCATCATTCTGATACTCCTGATGTCTGTCACCATTACCGACCCCATCAAAACCTTGGCCAAAGTGGCCCGTCAGGTTAACAAGGGCAACTATAGCCAGCGAGTTCTTATCAAAAATACCAAGTACCTTCTCCCCAGCGGAGACCAGGTTGATGACTCCTTTTTGACGGGAGATACACCGGAGGCTGAAGAGAGGATGGGGGTAGTGGACCTCAACGATGATGACCTTTTGGTCCTCATAAAAACCTTTAATAATCTTGTTGATACACTGGAACAACAAGAACAAGACCGGCGGGAGCTGATCTCTAATATTTCCCACGATATCCGCACACCCCTGACTAATATCTTAGGCTTTTTGAGGGCCATTATGGATGGCCTTGTCCCACCCGAACGAATCGATCAAGTTATTACGACGATGATTGACCAAGTGAATAAGGTGGAGAATATTTTTAAGGGCTTAAATCAGGCAACCGGCGACCGCGAACTGGTGTCCAGCATCTTTGATATCAATGACCTAATGAGAAAGCAAGTGGCTGGTTTTGCCCTCGATGCCGTTAATCATCAGATTACCTTTGAAGAACATTATGCGAATCAAGATCAGGGCGTTTTGGTTTGGGCTGATCGTAATGGGATTGACCGAGTTGCCCTCAATCTCGTAAAAAATGCCATGAAATTTACTCCCCCAGGAGGGATGATCCGTGTTACTACCCTATTAAGAAAGGCAGAGGCCAAAAACCATCCCAATAGTGCTGTCATTGTCATTGTAGAGGATTCAGGAATTGGCCTCAGTGACGAAGAAATGGCCAAAGTCTTTGACCGCTTCTTTAAAGTGGATCGGTCCAGGGGAAATGAGGGCCATGGGCTGGGCCTGCATATTAGTAAGAATATTATGAATATTCACAAGCAGGAATTAGCAGTAGCCCACTCAGAGCTGGGCGGAGCCCGTTTTTCCTTTACTCTAGAATCGACAGGTGGCCTGTCAGAAAAAGAACTAGAAGGAAGAGGTCAACATGATTGAACGAGAACATAGACCTATTTTAATTGGAGCAGTTTTCATATTGCTGGCTTCCTTGGCGGTAGTCCTCCTTCCCAGAAATCCCATGCGTTTTTTAGATTACAAGGCCAAAATCCCCTATCCTCCTCGACCAAATCGTAGCGAATCTACAGATTCTCGGCTTGCAAAAGCCCTAGCGACGGTTCTCTACGAACCCGCAGCCCAGCAAGAAGGGCCCCAGCAAGTGGGTAGCCAGGAAGAAAAGATGCCAAGAAAAGAGACCTCGGCTGCAAGTTCCAAGCCAACTCAGGGAGAAGAGCCCTCGTCTGCCCCTGCTGAGCCCACTTCGACAAAATCTGTCGCTTCAACAGAGCCCTCAGAGCCAAGCTCCTTTCCAATTGTTACCCCTAGCCTTCCGATTAACCTTCCTAGCCTTCCTAGCCTTCCGACCCATCAAGAGGATGTGAACCGAAAACTCCCCTCCTTGAACCAAGAAGAAGCTAAGCTGCGCTCGATCTATGAGGCCTACCACGATGTGGTGGTTTCCGTTCGTCTCCTTCAGGCTTCCGTCAGCCAATATTACCCATTAGATACAAGCTTCACTGCTTGCTGCATCGGCCCAGGTCTCTACTTAAGCAACTGGTCGAATCTGCAAAACTACGGGGATCATTTTGGAAACCTTTATACGGGCAATGCCTTGGCAGTTTTGGCCAGCAATACATCCGACCTTGCCCCGGTAAAAATCCGTGCTTATGATATCTTTACTGATATAGTTGTCCTTGAGCTCACCCAGGCCTATCGGGACAATCACGACCCCTCGACCTGGCCTGCCCGCCCAATCTCTTGGGATCCTGAGCTCATTCCCCTTATTCTCAAGCTATGGCCCCCTGCCTTGCTTTTTGGCGAGGCGGCTGCTGGAGACGATGCTTCCCCTACCTGGCTCCAAGCAAACCTGCCCATTGTGGAACTTCGCAATGCCGTTTTAGGGACGGAGATGAGCGACTATGTCGGTACATCCGTCTATTTGCTGGGGGCCCCCGCCTCCTATCAAGATAGCGAACACCTCCGCTCCTTGACCATTACGGCCTCACATGCCCCCCTCATGAGCGAACAAGGCGATATCCTCCAACTTTTTGATTGTAATCAAAATATTCCAGCCTCCATGGTAGGGTCCTTGATCGTAGACGAACATGGTCGCTTTTTTGGGATCATGAACAATAATCAGGCCTTCCAGCCTCGTTTGCCCGGCAACTCCATTTTATCGGCCTTTTCCTGTTACCAAGGTCTGGCTAAATTAGGCTTTAGCTTTGGCATGGATCCCATTATGCCTTCCCAAGATAATCTGGCAGCCCCGTCAGAAAATTCCGATCATAAGAATGCTGACAATAAGAACGCCGACAATAAAAATCCTTCAAGGATGATCAGTGACCACCTGGTGAGTCAGAGAGAAAGCTTCGACATGGCAGGGTCTCCAGGCATAGCAGAGTCCCGCCTAGCTCCGACCGACCCACACAGCTATTGGACTTCTTTGGGGATTTACTTTTATGACGACCTGGCCTTGCTCAACTATAAGCGTACCTTTCAAAGCGCCAGGGGAGTTCTCGTTAAGGCGGTAAAAATGGATAGCCAGGCCTCTCGAGCTGGCTTCCAAGTAGGTGATATTATTGTGCGCATTGCAGGTAAGGATGTCCATACGGTGAGAGATGCCGTGGACCTCTTGCGCGAGTATGGTCCAGGGCAAGAAATTGTTTGTGAGATCATGCGCGGCACCGGACAAAGTGTTGAGCTTCGAGTCTATCCTGATTTTGGCTTGGCTGGGAGCCTGCACGGGAGCCGACCATAGATGGCAGATCTTGCAAACCAGGGTAAGCTGGCTAATCTAGGCAATCAAGGCAATCTAGGAGATCAGGGACACGATGGTATTTTAGGTCCAAGTACCACGGCAGCTGCAGATTTTTGGCAGAGGCCCTGGGCAGCTTGGCCCCCTATCAAGGGTCTGACCCAGCGTCGCCTAGGTCTTTTACAAAGGTTAGATATTCGTTGCTTAGCGGACCTAGCCTTTTTTCCGCCCCGGGCATACGAAGAGGCCGAGATCAGCCATAAAAGAGAACTCTTGCAGATGAAAGCCACTTATATCTTCCGGGTCCACCTCCTTGCCGAACCCCGGGTAGGCCGCAAGGGCAACTTGCGCTATGCCAATCTTCAGATGCTGGCGGTCGATGAAGAGGACGAGAGCCTTTATCCCATTCGGGTTGTTATCTTCAATCAGCTCTGGCTCTTGCAAAGCATCACGACCCAGCCCTATGTCTATCTGAAGGGACAGATTGACTCAGATCGGGGCGACTTAGTTTTGCGGAATCCGGAACTTATCAAAGAACAAGACCTCTTGCAGTCCACTTTTCGCCCGATTTACCCCCTTACTACCGGCCTCAAACAAAAGGAAATGCAAAAGATCGTAGACCTTGGCCTGGATCTCATTGACCAGACCCTAGCCCGCCATCCAGGATGGGCCCTCCACGATCCCTTGACGGGAGTCTTTGGAGAGGTAAAGAAAAAATTAGGCCTGGTGCCGACCATGGAGGCCATTCAGCTCCTCCATAGGGCTAAGATGAGGCAAGAAGCAGAACTTGCCCGGCGGACCCTGTGCCTAGAGGAATTGTATTTGCTGATGGCGACCATGGTTGTCAGTAAAAGCCAGTGGAAGTCTCAGGCTGAAGCTCAGGCTATTCAACGGTCAGCGGCTTTAACCGCTTCCATGAACCAGGTCGTGAGCTTCCTTCCTTATCAGCCGACTCGGGCACAAGTGCGGGTTAGTAATGAGGTATTTGCTGATTTACGGTCTACACGGCCCATGAACCGCCTGATTCAGGGAGATGTGGGCTCAGGGAAAACCTTAATTGCACTTCTAGCCCTGGCCATGGTAGCTTTCTCTTCCTACCAGGCAGCCTTCCTGGCCCCTTCGGCAATCCTGGCCCGCCAGCATTACCAAAAACTTCAGCCCATTCTGGAAAAAGTGGGCCTAAGGGTGGGCTTTTTGATTGCCGACTTGCCCCTTGCAGAAAAACAAAGAATTTACGCAGACTGCGCCCAAGGTAAGATCGACATCCTGGTGGGGACCCATGCGCTGTTTCAGGAGAATTTGCACTTTGCCAACCTGAACCTGGTGATTTGCGATGAGCAGCATCGCTTTGGGGTCCGTCAGCGGGCCGCCCTCTTAGGCAAGGGCAGGGCAGGCAGACGTCCCCATATGATGGTCATGTCCGCCACCCCCATTCCCCGGACCCTGGCCCTCCTGACCTATGCGGATCTTGACCTTAGCGTCCTCGATGAGATTCCCCAAAACCGGCCGCCCGTGGAGACCCTGGTTTTGCAAAACCGGGAGGAGGCCAAGGCCTGGACTATCCTGCGGGAGGCCTTAGCAGCTGAGGGCCAAGCCTATATCGTTTGTCCCCTCATCCACGAAAATGAGGACCTAGACCTAGCTTCCGTCGAGAAAACCTTTGTACGGATCCAAGGAGCCTTTCCCGCTTACCGGGTCGGCCTCGTACACGGGGAGCTGCCCCAGGAGGAGGCCGAGGCGGTGATGGAGGATTATTTGGCAGGAAAGATCCATATTTTGGTGGCGACGACCATTATTGAAGTCGGAATTGATAACCCAAAAGCCAATTGTATGGTAATCTATAACGCTGAGCGCTTTGGCCTGGCTCAAATCCACCAGCTTCGGGGGCGGATTGGCCGGGGGTCCCTGGGAGGAACCTGTATTCTCCTGACCCCAGTCCAGGCAGGCCCTTCCCTGAGCCGTCTCCGGGACGTAGAAGGCTGCCGTAATGGTTTTGACCTCGCCGAGCGCGACCTGGCCCGTCGAGGCCCCGGGGACTTTTTAGGCACCCGCCAGCATGGAGCCCCCTCTTTTACCTTCTTTTCTGTTACAAGAGATCAGGACATCTTTACAAGTATGCTATCTTTAGTCAGAAAGCATTTTGGAGAGGACGAGGTTGACCCGGAGCTCATGGCAGCATTGGAGGCCGCCCTGGCTGAACGCTATCCAGCCTTTTTACGGGCCAATTTTCAAGAATAGACTTAGGCTCAGCGGCAGCCGGAGATCGGTCTCGTAGAGATCTAGATTGGCCCCGCAGAAGCTCGGATCAGTCCCGTCGAGGTCTGGATATATCTAGTAAAGGCCGAGATAGATCCAGATAGATCTAGTAGAGGAGGAAGAGAATTTGGGAAAAAATGGACAAGAAATCAACAAATTGAGAGTGATAAGTGGGGGCGCTGGTGGAATTTGGTTGAACTCCTTGACAGGAACCAAGACCAGGCCTACTTCTTCCATGCTCAAAGGAGCCCTATTTTCCTCCCTGGGTGACCGGGTGGAGGGTTCTATCTTTGTGGATCTTTACGCTGGAACCGGACAGATAGGTCTCGAGGCCTTGAGCCGGGGGGCGAAGATGGTGGTTATAAATGACCGCAGTGCCCAGGCAGGTCGGGTAATCCGAGCAAATGTCGCCAAGGTCCAAGCCGCCATGCCAGAGGCACCTACCCCTATCATTCTCCAAAAGAAAGGGGAGGAGGCCCTGATCAGCCTCCAAAAGACCCTGGACCGGGTGGATTTGCTGTATTTTGATCCTCCTTGGCCCCTGTTCGAAGAAGAAGTCCAGAAGCTCGCTAGCGTCCTTGAAACTTTCCGCCCAGACCAGCTTAAGCAGTTTCTTTGGATCCTAGAGTCGCCCTTATCACTAGAAGAACTAGTCGCCCTCCCTTGCTTGATAAGTTATCAGCTAAACTGGACCCCCCTCAAGGTCAAAGCTCACGGTGATAAGTACCTGATTTTTTTAGAACGAACTAAGACGAATATCCAGGCCGAGCCCAAACCCAAAGTCAAAATTCAATCCCCGGCCAAGCTCAAGCCAATATCTCCGGCCAAGCCTAAATCACAGGCCGAGCTTGACCCTGCAGAGGCAGAACTGAGGGCCCGGGCCATGCGCTTACATGAGGGGATGCTGGAGTATTTTGGGAAGGCAGAGTGCACCTTGAACTATGAAACAGATTATCAGTTGCTAGTGGGGGGGATCCTGGCGGCACAATGCACGGACGAGAGGGTTAATATTATTACCAAAGATCTTTTTGCGGCCTATCCAACGATAGAGGCAATGGCGGAGGCGGATTTGGCTGATATTGAGCGGCTGATCTATTCGGCGGGCTTTTATAAAAATAAGGCCAAGGGGATCCAGGGAAGTGCTAAAAAGATTTTGGAAGATTTTGGAGGCAAAGTCCCTTCAGCTCGCAAAGACTTATTGAGCTTGCCGGGGGTGGGGCCAAAGATTGCCCGCCTCCTCCAAGGGGAACTTTTTGGGATCCCAGCGGTGGTTGTAGATACCCACTGCAAAAGAATCACAACTCTCATGGGCCTTCATAATGAGAAAGAACCAGAAAAAATTGCAAGACGTTTAGAAGAGATCTTGCCGAAAGATTTATGGATTTCTTGGGGGAAACTCTGTGTGAGTTTAGGGCGGACCTTGTGCAAGGCCGGCCGGCCAGATTGTGACCACTGTATATTACAAAAGGATTGCACCCACGGGCGCATGCTTACCAGGCAAGAGAAATGAGAACAAGGAAGAAAAAATGAAATTAATCTATGCTGGGACCTTTGATCCCCCTACTTTAGGCCATGCTGACCTGATCCAAAGAGCGGCAAAACTGGCCGGTTCAGATGGAGAGCTAGCCATTGTAATTTCTAGAAACATTGAGAAAAAGACTGTTTTTACCGAGGAAGAGCGGTTGACCATGCTTTTGAAACTATGTGCCGGATATGCTAATATCAGGGTAACTGCCCAGTCTGGCATGATTGCCCCTTTCGCCGAGGAGCGAGGCTATGATGCCCTAGTTCGAGGCTTACGCAATATGCAAGATTTTGGCTATGAATCGACGATGGCGTATTATAATCATTTTTTGGGACAGGATTTGGATACTATTTTTTTAATTGCCAGACCGGAATATCGTGAGATCAGCTCTTCAGGCGTACGAGAGCTAATCAGGTTTGGAGTGGATTTTCGTGGGCTCTTGCCGGAAGCAATTCGGGAATACGCCTGGGATATAATCCAACATAGGAGAGATGAATGACCGTAGAAAGTGCAGCCTCAGAACTGTATCAACAAGAGAATCTTAAAGAGTCCTTGGGGGCAAATACTCCCTACACGAGACCTGGGTCCGTAAGTGCTTACCCTTATTCAAAGTTAAAGCAAGAAAGCACCTATCCCTATTCTGGAATAAGCTTTCCGGAGGAAACGAAAAAAGAGCGTAGTTATTCCACTTCAGCGACGGGGGCAGCGACTCCTTTTTCTACTGTCTTGCAAGGACCACTTGGGGACATGTCAGGGCAAGAGTACGTAGAAGGAGGCCAGGGCGAGGATCCTCATATGGGGCTTCCTCGCTCCTATCGGTCGGCTAAAGGGGGGCGTGATGGAATCCCTGGACCTAGGTCCCAGGGGGCAGGTCGTCCTGATATGGCCCCCACTCAGCGGAACCTGCCTCCAGCCCCTCCGGCAAGGAATCCTCAGGGAGGTCGCCCTGTTGGACCCAGGTCCTATAATTCTGACGTCATGACCTATGAGGAAACTCGTACCAGTCGACGTCCTGGGGATCCTAGGGCCCCCTATGATCCCTATGAGCGCAACCAAGGTCCAACTACCAGGCAAGGATCAGCTTCGAAACAGGTTTCACGCCCGAATCAGGCTTCAGGACCTAGTCAGGCTGGAGAAGGCCAATGGGTAGACCGTGTACTCCCCTATTACGTGAAAGTGGATCAAGGATTCGATCAGAGGTCTGTATCCTATACTTCGGATGGAGGGCCTACTGACGAGTCCCTTGCCTTGGATGCAAACTATCAGACCCAGGAAGGGTCCGGGCTTACCCCAACAAAAACACGCCGTAAGAACCCTGTCCGCTCTCCCCAGTATAAGGTAGGCGAGGAGATGCTAGACGGAGTCGGTAATGATTATCAGCAGTTCTATCCGGAGGCAAAAAATGAGGGTGAAGCGGAGACTCAGGTTGCTTCACCTAGTCCTGAACCAAGATGTTCACGCCTTGCAAGGCCCCTTGCACCTAGTCAGATCCAAAGGTCTGTGGCTTTTTCTGATGCCGTAGCCCCAGAACGCACTTCCTTGACTCTACAGAATCACCAAAGAATCAGCGAAAGCATCCATGAAAGTATTGAGAAGATTTCCAAGAGTGGCGGAGATGAATTTACCCTCCAGGCCCAGGTAAAATATGAGGAACTGCAGAGAAAATTAGCTGAAATAACCAGTGATTTAGAAAAGCGTATCGACAACCCGAAAGCAACTAAAAGTAAAAATTCGACTGAAAACAGTGAATTAATGAACAAAGTAAAAAGCCTACCGGGTTTAGTAGATGATGTTTATGACATGGCGGGGATGATTGTGAAACATGAACAGTCTCTGCGCACGGAGAACCAGACGGCCCTAGACGCCTATACCAATTCTGTCATCGATACCTTGGCGAAGGTCACGGCAGAAAAGGCAGGACTTGCTATGACCGACCAGCTGATTGCAGAAGGAAAAGAAGCCTGTTGGACGGTGCTCCAGTCGACCATGGGCTTAACCAACGGCCTAGCCTCGGAAAGCAAGACTCTAGTTGATCGCTACAAGGCTTTGGATGCCTCGATGTCGGCCTTGGATGGGAGTTTAAAGCGCTGCGCTCAGGACTTAAGCCAGTTTTTGGTTTCTCTTCAGGCCCTCCAACACCGTCTGGCCACCTATGAGTCCAGTGCACAAATGACCCTTGATAAGTTATCGAATCCCCAATAAGTCTTAAAAAATGCTGACTAAATGGCGATTCAATCCACAATACAAGACAGATGCATAAATGTATAAATATATAAATACTTAAGATAAAAGGATGAACAGAAGATGGGTATGAAAACAATTTTAGTCCTATTCGGAGGTGAATCTCCCGAATACGAGGTGGCCCTACAGTCGGCTGCCTATATTTATCGGTCGTTAAAGGCGACACGGTCCTACCATTTGATTCTTTGTGGGATAAAAAAAGATGGGACCTTCTACCATTATACGGGACCTATTGAAAAGCTTGAAAATAATACTTGGTGGGCTGATGAAAAAGACCTAGCGGAAGTCTTTTGGCCTTTGAGTGAGCCAGGAAAAGGTCCTGGCTATTATGTACTCAACAAAGACAAAGAGGGGGCCGGTCCAGGTTCCTTAGGTTCCCGGGTCGATTTTGATCTTGTTTTTCCTGTTCTCCATGGGAGCAATGGGGAGGATGGGCGGCTCCAGGGCTTTTTGGAACTTTGCCATGTCCCCTTTGTGGGCTGTGCGACTCTGGCTTCGGCGGTGTCCATGGATAAACTCCAAACAAAAATTAATGCTGCTTACCTGAAGGTTCCCCAGCTTCCTTACGTGGTCCTAGAGGTCTGTGACTTTGCCAAGGACCCTATGTCATGTGTCCTAGATATTGAAGATGCTCTTTCCTATCCATGTTTCATCAAGCCCGCCAATGGCGGCTCTTCCCTAGGGATTTCTAAGGCTAATAATAGAGAAGAGGCGAAAAAGGCTTTGGCAGAGGCCTTTACTTACGACCACAAAGTCCTTGTGGAAGAAGATGGGGCTGGTCGGGAGATCGAGCTGGCGGTCCTTGGCAATGCTCGAACGGGTGAGGTCTTGGTTTCCATGCCGGGCGAAATCAAGGTCCACGCTGATTTTTACGACTACCAGAGCAAGTATGTCGATGACGTCTGCACCTTCCATATTCCGGCTGACCTGCCCCACGGTGTCGTCGACAAGCTCCAGGATTATGCTAAGCAAATATTCCAGCAAAATGATGGGGACGGTTTGGCCCGGGTGGATTTCTTTTACCGGGAAGACCGGAAGCCTAACATCGTTTTCAATGAAATCAATACCATGCCCGGCTTTACACAAATCAGCATGTATCCCAAGATGATGGCCACCCAGGGCTTGGATGGACCGACCCTCTGCCAGAAATTAGTAGAATTGGGGTTCGAGCGTTATGAAGATGGGAATCACTATCAAGCACAAAGACAGCACTAGGGCTAAGTGCCGTCAGGATTATTTGCAGCCAATGAGGCTTGACGCAGGCTCCTTGAAGGGAGTAGACCGCAGGCTAGGACCCTCGTGCCCTAGTCCTGCGGCCTTCTTGCTTTTTTGCCTAGTGCCCCTGGTCTTTGCCTTGGGCAGCTGTGGGGACGATTCTTTCTTGCGAGAATCTGTGACGCAAAAACTAGCCGTTCCAACGGAAGCAGAGAAAATGACCGATTCCCTGGCTGATAGCCAGCGGATTTTCCACCTCTTGGAGCAGGATGAGCCAGAGGCCATCTATCGCCTATGTACGGAAGAGGCCCAGATTCATTATGGCCAGTCTGAAATCATCGACCGCCATCGTAATGTCCACAAGGACATTGGCCTCCAGCGGGTGGAAATTGGTGAGGTCAAGATGTTAAGACAGGATAAGGGTGTCATCGATGAGGATAAAAGGATCTATACGGCCCAGGTGACCTATCACACGGCCTATGGGCCCATCGCTCGACCCAACACCTACACCTTTTGCTGGGATCCGGCTCGCAAGTTTTGGGCCCTAGACTGGGAGCCCAGCGTTATCCTCCCTGGCCTCCACGATGCCGGTACGGTCCGCCTCGACCGCCTGGTCCCCCACCGGGGAAAGATTCTAGATGCCAGGGGGCGGATCCTGGCCCAGGATGGGGTTTTGACCCTGGTGGGCCTAGATCCTGTGCGGCATAAAGATCTTCTGGCTAAAGCCACATTCCTGCCTGACCTAGCGAGGTGTTTTGACCTTAAGGAGGCAAATTTGCGCCAGGCCCTTCAAGACTTAGGGGCTGAGATTGCAGATGGCCAGGGGAAAGAAGGCGCTGATCAGAGTAAGGATGGTGCCGATCAGGACAAGGATGAAACTGGTCCAGGCAAAGCCCTTCCGCAAGTTTTCTATCCCCTAGGAGAGAAGGGAGATAAGGTCTTGATCTTGGCAGTTGCGCAAGATTTGACGCTTGCGCAAAAAAACTTTGCAGCTGACCACGGCCTCATTATTAAAAAGATTTCAACACGCCTTTACCCCTATGGGAAGGCCCTGGCCCCACTGATTGGCTATGTCTCCCAAGTAACCCAAGAGGACCTGGCAGCAGCTCCGGCTGGGACTCTGGTGATGGGAGAAGTCCTGGGGCGTACCGGGATTGAAAAAACCTATGAAAAGGACCTACGAGGGGAGCCAGGCCTGGTTTTAAAGATTACAGGGGCTTATGAACAGACCCTCCTGGAGACCCCGCCCAAGGACGGGCGAGACCTCACCCTGACTGTGGACGCAGCCCTCCAGGACCGCCTTTACCATGAGCTGGAGCCCTACGCTGCATCCCTCGTATTGAGAGAAGTCCAAGGGGGAGCCATTAAAGCCCTGGTATCTACGCCCTCCTTTGACCCCTATTCCTTTTCCGTGGGCATTGGCCAGGCTGCTTATGATGCCCTCCTCCACGACCCCAAACGCCCCCTCGTCGCCAAGTTCCTTGAAAACACCGTGCCGGGATCGAGTCAAAAGCTCTTGACGGCTATGGCTGCCCTCCAAGGCAAATTCTGGGCCCAGGAAGACACCATGGACATCAATGAGGATACTTGGCAGGCAGATTCTACCTGGGGGGACTACTATGTTCGCCGCTTTGATAAAAATGTCAACGGGAGCTTTGACTTGAGGCGGGCCTTGGTCCACTCCGACAATATCTTTTTTGCCAGGCTCTCCTTAGAAATGGGGGTAGACCCCTTCCTGGAGGGTATGAAAAACCTGGGCTATGGGGCTGCGCCCCTGACGGACTTTCCGGCTACCCCTTCCCAGGTGATGCCAGAGGGCTTTGAGCTCTACCCCATTCTCTTGGGCGATTCTGGCTATGGGCAAGGCGCCATTACTATGAGCCCCATCCACTTAGCCAATGTCTATGCAGCCCTTGCTGACCCAGAGGGCAGGCTCCTCCAGGCCCACCTCTTAGAAGAAACTAAACCCGCCCCCATGGTCCCAGAAACCTATCAGGCCTTGGGAAAGGCTGACCAGGAGTATTTGCAAAAAGCCTTGGCCAGCGTCGTAAGGGAGTCCTATCCCTTTGTCAACCGGGGGCTGGTACCCATGGCAGGGAAGTCTGGGACCGCTGAACTGGGCCTGGAAGGGGAGGTCATGCAGACCAATTCATCCTTCACGGGCTTTATGGATCCGCAGGCTCTGGCAACTTTGAACCGGGCGGAAGCAAAAACGGCTGATAATTATGTCATGACCTTAAGTATTTATCGGAGCGACCAGGAGAAAAAGCAGATTGCTTCCCAGCTTTTTGGCGACCTTTACCCCCTCTGTCTTGACTTCCTGAACAAATACTCCCCCTCCGAGGAGAGTTCTTTCCCTACTGGCGAGGGTCCGTCTGAGGATAAGGATATGCCAGCGGAAAAGGATACGACTGCAGAGATCACTTCTGACGAGGAGCGAAAGACCGAGGAGGCCAGGCCGTGAGAGATATTTCCTATCAAAAAGTCTATATTAAAAATGCGGAGATCGATGCGGAGATCCAAGAATTGAGGGCCTTGTGTGACTTGAATGAGGATTCGCCCCCGGAGAGCTTGTATTTGGCGAGGGATAGGGGGACTCGGGCTCTGGTAGGGATGGGGGCGAGGATCGGCAATACGATCCGGTCCCTGGCGGTCCATCCGGATTATCGGGGGGAGGGGATTCTCTTGGAGCTCTTGAGTCGCCTGCGGACAGAAATGGCTTCCCTGGGGATCTACCACAGCTTTATCTTTACTAAGGTGAAGAATCGGGCGACCTTTGTGGATGCTGGCTACTATGTGGTCTGTCAGACAGACAAGGTTATTCTCTTAGAAAATCCTAGGAATTTCCCAAGATACTTGGATAATCTTGTGCGACGTACCGAGGCCCTCTATGACCAGGCCAGGTCCCAGGTCCGGGGCCTCCGGGGGGCCCCATCTTATGCCCAGTTCATGGCCATCCCCCACAAAGAAAAGCCCGTGGGGGCCATGGTTATGAACCTAAATCCCATGACCCTGGGCCATGTGGCCCTGATCCACGAGGCGGCCCAGCATTGCAGCCTCCTTCATGTCTTTTTGGTTTCAGAGGACCGGGGCATCCTCCCTGCGACGGTCCGCCGGGCGGTGGCAGAAGAGGTCTTTCGCCAGGAGCCCCTGATCCTTTTCCACCAGACTTCCTCTTATATGGTTTCCTCGGCGACCTTCCCGGCCTATTTCTTGCATTCTTCCCTGGAAGCCTCCCGGGCTCAGATGGACTTAGACCTAGCCATCTTTGCAAAAATTGCTGACCGGCTTGGCATTGAGGAGAGGTGGGTAGGAGAAGAGCCCTTTAGTCCAGTGACCGATGCCTATAATCAGAAAATGAGTGAAGTTCTGGCAGCAAATCCCGACCATCCGGTGCAGCTCGTCGTCCGGCCCAGATACGTAGACGATGCGGGTATACCGGTCTCGGCCTCTCGGGTGAGGGAGTATTTGCAGCAGGGAAAGTGGGAGGAGGTCCGGCAATTGGTTCCGGCCCCTTGTTTTGCAGCTCTTCGAGCCAGCGCAGGGGGTGGCAGGTAGGCAGACCAATAATCCCCATTAAATCACTAGAATCGAGGAAAATTTTTGCTAAAACTAGCTCGCAAAATCCTTCATCACAGGTATTTGGTGCTCATCCTTTTCCTGGGGGCTATGGTCTTGTCGGTTTTGTTGGACAAATTGGTAGTTATCAATTATGACCTAGCCAAATATTTGCCTCAAAAATCTCCGTCTACCGTGGCTATCCATACCCTGTTGGATGAGTTTCATGATGGCATTCCCAACCTGGATCTTATGGTGGAGGGACTTTCTGTGAGCGAGGCCCTGGCATTGAAGACTAAGCTGGAGGCCCTGCCCTATGTCAATTTAGTCATGTGGCTGGATACCGTGGAGGATATGGCGACACCCGTCCCAATGATGGACAGGCAGGTGGCCGAGGCCTATTATAAAAATGAAACGGCCCTGTATCATCTCAATATGACTCCAGATAATTTTAGTGAGGCTATTGAGGAAGTACGAGAGGTCTGCGCCCCCCATCCTACCTATATGGCAGGGGGAGCCTTAGATTCAGCCAACGCCAGCGAATCGGCCAGTTCAGAGATGGCGACTATTATGAGCTTTGCCATTCCCTTGGGGCTCTTGGTCTTAGCAATCTTTACAACCTCTTGGTTTGAGCCGATCTTATTTTTGATCTGCCTGGTGCCGGGGATCCTCCTCAACAACGGGACCAATATCTTTTTACACGAGATTTCTTTCATTACCAAGGCGGTCTCTGCCATCCTCCAACTGGCGGTCTCCATGGACTATGCCATCTTCCTCCTGGAGCGCTTTCGCTTCTTCCGGGGAGAGGGAATGGACGACTATGATGCCATGGCCCACGCCATGCAAGCCTCCTTTGTGGCTATTTCCTCCTCAGCCCTGACGACCCTCTTTGGCTTTTTGGCCTTGGTCTTCATGCGCTTTCGTCTGGGAGCAGACTTGGGCCTGGTCATGGCAAAGGGAATATTTTTCTCCCTCTTTTCCATCATGCTCTTCATGCCCTGCTTCACCATGTTGACCCTTAAATATATTAACAAGACCCTGCACCGGTCTTTTATCCCAGATTTTTCGGGCTTTTGTAAGTTTATTCTTAAGGTAGGGCCCCTCCTAATCATGCTAGCGGCCTTCCTGGTCGTTCCAGCTTTCCTCGCCCAACAACGCAATAACTTTTTTTATGGCAATGGGCCCTTGGAGGGGAAGAGAAAGGAAGATTATACCAAGATTGAGGAGACTTTTGGGGTAAGTCGACAATTGGCGGTTATGGTCCCTAAAGGGGATCCGGCCAAGGAACTGGCCCTCACAGAGGCCTTGGGAGCCCTGCCGGGTGTTCAGGCCGTGGTGGGCTACGCCAACCGGGTGGGTACTGGCCTACCGACCAGCTTTATTCCTGACAACTTCCGTTCCCAGCTGATCTCGGAAAATTATAGCCGTTATATCATCATGACCCCCTTACCCAATGAAGGCCCCGAGACTTTTGTCTTTTGCGATAAGCTTAAAGAGACGGTAGCCGCTTTTTATCCAGGAACTGCTCACCTTGCTGGAGAAATGCTCTCCAACAATGACATCCGTATCACCATCCAGCGGGATAATAAGGTCGTAAATGTTCTTTCCATATTGGCGATTGGCCTGACCATCATGTTTTCCTTCAAATCCCTGGGCCTTCCCTTGATCCTTGTTTTTAGCATTGAATTTGCCATTTGGCTCAATCTGTCTTTCCCCTATTTCCAGAACCATACCCTGAGCTACATCGGATACCTAGTCATTTCCTCCATCCAGCTGGGGGCCACGGTCGACTACGGAATCCTTGTCGCCCAGCGCTACCTGGAATATCGGACCCAATCCGGCCTTCCCCCAAAACAGGCCGCCTGCGAGTCCATCCACATCTCGATTTCCTCCCTTTTGCCCCCCGGTCTGATCCTAATGCTTGTGGGTTACCTCCTGAATTACATCTCAAGCATGCAGGTCGTCCAGCAGATCGGCATGGTCCTGGGGAGGGGGGCCCTGATGTCCTTGATTGTGACCGTCTTCCTGACCACGAACTTCCTCTACCTCGCTGATCCTCTCCTCGCTCACACTACCCTCTCCATGATACGTCTACAAAAAGAGGGCAAGCTGGTTCACAGCTCCAAGCGTCGTAAGAGAAAAGAAGCTGAGCCTGTCCCTAGCACAAATACTCCCGCCCCGCTTTCTCCTCCTCCCGCCCCGGGTCAAGTACCTCCCGGCCCTCCCAGCACGACCCAGGCCGTTGCGGCCCAATTCCAGGGCTACCCGGACCCCGGTCAATGATATGCTCCTCCCGGCCAAAGCTCCTCTGATGGTAGATTCTGGCCCGGCCAGGGATAATTTTTTATTTTTTAGTTAGAATTAAAGATCAACGATTATACTCTAGGATCAACTGAGCAAGTGTCTTCAAATAAGAAGCAACTGAGCCAGTGTCTTCTACGACGGACATTTTTCGTGTTTTTGTTCTGGGAACAGGAAAGGGATCTACTATGCAAGACCAAGGAACATATCAAAGGTGGCAAAATGGCCAACCCCAGCTAACTTCTCCCTCAGTCAATTCTCCTAAGGGACAGGGGAGCCACAGCAAGGTGCATAATACTATGGCCCAACCCTATGCCTCCATCAAGAGGAGGTACCGCCTAGCTCTAGGGGCCCTCATCCTGAGTTTGGTGGTCAATCTTTGCTCGCCCTTCTTGGCAGAAACAGGAACCTACGACAGCAAGCAGCGGGCTTTCCGAGCTAGTCAATGGGAGACCTACCAGAAAAATAAAAGCATCCGGGCCCAAAATGCCCCAGAAGGTACAACTAGCGATATCCAAGAAGGGGGCTCCAGTCAAGACGTACCACGTACAGAAGCTGATCCGTCAATCCTAGATGGTCAGCCGATCCCACACGACAAGGCGGCCCCGGATGATCAGCTGATCCCAAACGACAAGGCGATCCTAGACGATAAGGCTTCCTCAAATAACTCGGCAACCTCCAATGATGCGAGCACCCAGGAAGACCCTCCTAGCCAAGAGGCCAACCCCAACTATGACCCAGAAGGCAAGCGAGAGATTATTTATAGCATGCTCAACATGGACCAGCCGGGGACAGGAGAGACCTTTGTTGTCAATTACTTTACCGTTGACCGGGACCACCAGCAAATCATCGACTACGGGGCCTACAGCGACGTTCAGGCCCTGGTGCCGACCGAGTCTTTTGCCTATACAGGTGACAAAATTGAAGCTGTTGCTAACCAGGGAAGCTTTTTCTATCAGGGAAAACTGGTAGGGACCCCCTTGCCTTGGATTGTTGACCTGCGCTACTTCTTAAATGGGACCCAGGTTTCTCCGAAAGAATTGGCCGGGAAGAGTGGAGCCCTCTCCATGATGATCAATATTGATCGCAATCCCCAGGCCGAGCCAGGCTTTTACGATAACTATATGCTTCAAGTTGTCATGAACCTGGACCTATTGAAGGTGTCCAACCTGAAAGCCCCCAATGCCACTTTGGCAACGGTCGGCTCTAAGACCATGTTGACCTATATGGTCCTGCCTGGAAAAGGCCTCCATGAGCGCCTTGATGCGGATATCAAGGATTTTTCCATGGAAGCCGTCAATATCATGGGCCTCAATATGAACTTTAACCTGGGCGAATATACTAAAGAGCTCGATGACAAGATGGGCCAGTTCCAAGACCTCCACAAGGGGATCAACCTCCTCTATGAGGCTGGCAATCAGCTATACGACGGCGGGGAGAGCCTTTCAGACGGCAACCGTAAGCTCAAGGACTCCGCTGGCCTCCTAGCCAATGGTTTAGGCAAGCTCAGCCAGGGGTTTGGCAGCTTGGGTGCTGGCTACGGGCAGTTCAAAAGCGGGGTAGACCAGTACGTAGGCGGGGTCCAACAAGTCGGCCAGGGCCTTGACAAACTCAGCTGGGGCGGGGTGGCCATCGGCCAGGGCTTACAGCAACTCGACCGCAACGGCGACAAACTCCTCGATGGATCCGACAAACTGGAAGCCGGTCTCACCCAGTTCTACGATGGCATCATGCCCCTTCAAAAAGCCCTCCCCCTGGATGATTTGCTTCGAGAATTCAAACAGGCCAAACCTGAAGAGATGCTCGACATGCTGAATGAAGTCATCGTGATGATGAATTCGAAAAAGCCTGAAGACATCCGAGCCCTCATCAACCAGCTTGGCCAAGTCAAGAGCTTCCTCCAGGGGATCGAGGACCTCAATCTTGCCAAAGATCTGGACCGCCTCCTAGGCAGCATGGAAGACCTCCTCGACTCCTTGGGCCGGATCGTCCAGCTGGAAAGTAGCTCCTCGCAAACCCAGTACAGGCCTGCCCTCCCACCAGCCCTTGCCCCTGTGACCGCCAGCCTTATCGCCCCCGAGCCTTCCTCCCGGGCCACATCCTTCCTAACTAAGGACGAGCTAGAAGCCCTGAAAGAGACACTTGACGAGAGTCTTAAGCTTTTCAAAAAGCTAGATACGATGAAGGGCACTCTTGGTAAGCTCTCCTCAACAAATAATCCCGACTACGCGAGTCTCATCTCTGACCTTCAAGAGCAATTAGAGACCAGCACCCAAGAGCTAAAAGACCTTACTACTAAGATGAAGGAGCTGTTAAAAGAGAGGGAAGATTTGCTCAATAAGGTCTCTGAACTCGAAAAGACCATCGAGTCCCTCGAACAGGACAAGAAGGACCTAGAGGACCAGATCCGCCAGCTTGAAGCAAAACAAGGCAACCAGCCTGCTAACGAAAGCAAAGCCAGCCAGCCTGCCGCTGGAACGGCAACTGGCATCATAGAGGTTGGCAAGGCGACAAAGCCTACGGAGCCTAGCAAGTCAACAAATTCCACGAATGCTAGCAAGGCAACAAACGCCACGGACGCTAGCAAGGCGATAAACTCCACGAATGCTAGCAAGGCAACCGAGCCTTCGAATTCCCAGTCTGGAACCGAAGATGATCCTCTCGGCCTGGGCAAGTCTTATGCTGCCCAGATGGCAGAGCTTCAGAAGGCCTTAGCACAAGTCAAGACGGAGATAGAAGACCAGCTGGCTGGCAAGAATCGCCTACAAGGCCAAGAGGAACAAAATCACAATACAGCACCTACTTTTAACTTTGGCCAAAAACCGGACCAAAACCAGGTGCCTAATCAGAACCAAGGCATTCATCCAGGGCAAAAAATCAAGCAAGCTATCAATCAAGGCCTTGGCCTTCCTTCAACAAGCCCATCCCTAGGCCTTACCCCATCGCAAAAGGACTGGGAGGACCTCCTAGAAAAGATCCGAGCAGAGCGTCAGGCCCTCCGAGCGACCATCGAGGGGATTCAAGGTCTTTTAGGCCTTCTTCGGGGTCAAGCGGCTGCCTTTGCGACCCTCCAGGCCAAGGCTTCGCATTACATTGATATGATTGATAAGGCTCAGACGGCTCTTATCAACCTGGCCGCCAACTATGATAGCTACCGGGGCCAGCTCATCAAGGTTCGCAACCAGCTCATTATGGTTTCTTCTTTCCAGAAAATGCTCCAGGGTAAGGATTTTAACCCCAATGACTTTTTCAACGGGGTCCAGGCCCTCCGGGATGGCTATCGGGAGTTCAACAAGGGTCTTCACCAATATGTTGGTGGGGTCCAGACCCTGTCAGAAAATTTCAACCGTACTTCTGCATATGAGGGAGAGATGGGCTTTTTACAGGGGCTTTTAAAGCTCAATGATGGCTTAGGTATGTTAACTTCTCAGGGTGGCCAGCTGACCCAGGGGGGCCAGGACCTTGCCGATGGAATTGCAGAGTTCCAAGCTGGCTTAACAAAACTCAGCGATGGGACTCAGCAGTTTGCAGCTGGATTTAATCAGTTAGAGGCTGGTTATGACAAATATATGACGGGCTTTGGGGACTACATGGATGGGATGGAACAGCTGAATGATGAAACCGCCGATATAGGAGAGAGGGCGAAAGGGCAGTTGACTGGTGAACTCAATAAGCTGCTGGGGAGCAATTTCCCCATCAAATCCTTCGTTTCTCCCAAAAACACCAAACTCAGCAAGGTCCAGTTCATCTTGATGGTCCCGGCCATTGACACGCCAGCCCTTCCCAAGGAGGAGGAAGTAGAGGAGACAAAAGGAATCTTTGACCGCTTCCTGGATCTTTTCCGTCCCTCTACGAGTCCCCAGACCGCAAGCCCTAAAGCGCCCGGCACTTCAGCCGAAGACTCCTCCCATGCCACAGAGCCCAGCAAACGATAAGCATCCCACCAAGCCCTTGATTTATATCCTGACGGGGCCAACAGGGTCAGGTAAATCTGCCCTAGCCATCCGCTTGGCCCAGGTCATGGGTGCCGAGATCATAGGTGCCGATGCCTTTCAGGTCTATGATGGCCTAGCTATTGGAACGGCCCGGACCCTCCCCGAGGAAATGGGCGGGATTTCCCATCATTTAATCGGTTTTTTATCCCCTCTGGCTTCCTTTTCTGCAGGGGCCTGGTGTCGCCTGGCTGAAGCCAAGATCGATGACATTGCCAGCCGAGGTCACCCTATTATCGTCTGCGGGGGAACCGGCCTCTATCTACACTTTCTCCTCCACTATCTGGGAGGAGGGACCGAGGAGAGCGTCGAGGATGCCCAAAGGGGGGAGACACCTCAGGACATTGCTTCCTCCAAGAGCCCCGTATCCCCTGATGGCCCTACACCTCTCGAGCGGCCTTCACCCCCCTTATTCCCTCCAGAAGAGGCTGCTTCCTGGTATCAGGTCATGGTTGAAGAAGACCCCATCCAAGCAAGCCGCATCCACCCTAACGACCACTACCGGATCCAGCGCTATTTCCTCCGTCGGGCGGCCCGCCAAGGGGCTCCCAAGAGCCAGACCGACCAGGAAGACTTCACCTCGACCCCCAAATACTCCTACCACGGTGTCTTCCTCGATCCTCCCCGTCCCCTTCTTTACGACCACCTCAACCGTCGCTGCGCCCAGATGTTTGCCGACGGCCTCCTTGCGGAAACCCAGGCCCTCATCGCTGCCTATCCAGGTATTGAAGCGGCCCAGTCCTTCCGAGCCATCGGCTATCACAACGCTGCCCAGGTCCTTCACGGCACCATGACTGAAGACACCGCCATTGCCGACTTTGCCCAAAAGACCCGCCGTTACGCCAAACGCCAGCTCACCTGGTTCCGCCACCACGACGACCTCCAGCCCTTGAGCCTAGACAGCCTTGTCGATGCTGGCCAGCTCGACCAAGTGGCTGCCCAGATCGCAGCCCTCTGGGATGGTCCGGATTTTGGACCCTTGTAACCTTCCTTATCTCAAAAGTTAATCCTTGGTAATCCTTATTTGCTAGCCTAAAGTATAGATATGTAGGGCTACTCTGTCCCCAGAGTAGCTAAGTGAGAATCTGTAAATTAGGAGAAAATGGAGGATCTACCATGTTACACATATTCCACCAACGCCGCAAAGGCACTCTAGGAGCGGCTATTTTAGCTTTCCTTTTGGTTGTCTCTATCTGGCCTAGTCCCCAAAATGCCGAGGCCCAGGAAGAGCAAACCGGTACGAAAGAGACCAATATTATTGTTCTTAACGATGCAGCAGAGTTTAAAAAAAGAGAAGAGAACTTAAATGAGCTTAACCTATGGTTCCCAAGAAATAATATGGAAAAGCTTGATATTTGGAAATATTCGACTAAGAAGCCTATTGATTTAGATTCTATTCCTCAGCTAAGCGAAAAATTCTTGAATCAAGTGAAAACCCTCTTGTTAGATTACCGTAAGCTTGCGGGTCTACCCGAGACAGAGATCCAGGTGGTCAGTGATTTTGCCTCCAATGATTCTCAAAAGGGTACTTATTCCCCCCAAAAGCTTTCTTTTATGAACATGTATGTGGGAGAAAGTGCTGGGAGCAATCGACATAACTATATCGGGTCTAATGCCTTGGAAATGATAAAAGAATCAGGTCGTTTTGATCTAGCGCAGATAGAGGCTTTAGGAAAAAGTGATTCTATCTATAATAAAAGCTCCCTTTTAATGGATGCCAGTTATCCAACGGCGCAAAGGATCGATCCAGACGCATTTCAAGAACCTACAGTGGCCCTTATCAATGCCTGGAGGCTTCGTAATGTCGTTGATCCTAAGGGGAAAGATTTGGCGCAACTTCAATCCTTTACGATTGTCAATGGTGACTTCAGATGGAATGAAACCCCAGAAGGCACCATGAACGGCTGGATTCAAGAGGGATATGATTATTCAGAGAGAGTCAGAGAAGGTATTCTTCTGCCAGATTATAATTCTGATGAAAAGGATCTCCGACTCAACCTGGGACACCGTCGCATTCTTCTTAATCCTCAACTAACCACCTTGCGCCTTGGATCTTCCATGGGGGAGCCTTTTACCTACGGCCAAAATACCCGTCAATATACCCAGTGTAGTGCAGCAGCTTGGGCTGAATCTGAAGGAAATCATAAGCCCGCTTACCCAGAAAGCACGAAGCATATCGTGGCCTTCCCGGCTCCTGGTGTCTTCCCGCTAGAATACCTGAACCCCCAGTGCACTGTCTGGACCATAGAATTGGATCCAAACGTTTATCAGCTGCCAACAGAGGCGAGTGAGCTTACCGTTACCATTAAAGACTTTGACGCCAAAGACGCAAACTCTACACAAAGTAAATGCTGGTTACAGGTCAAAGAAGATGGCCGTCAGGTTATTGCTATCGCACCTCCTGATAGTCAGACCGGACAATCTGTCAGTACTGAAAATGCCCATTTATTCCCTTCCATCTACAACCTTACTCCCCTCGAAGGAAAGACCTATGCCGTATCGATAAAAGGGATCAAGGACAGCCAAGGCAAGCCGATCGAAATCAATTACTGGACCATGTATCGGACCCTCGACTCCTTATCTAAGACCGATGCCCTTTCATCAAAGCTAAAAGAAAAAATAGAAAATGGACGGAACTGGGCTGCCACTTGCGTAAAATATTCAGACCTTAAAAAGCCAGACGAGGAGCCTGGCAACAATAATAAGGGTGAAAACAACGAAAACAACGAAAACAACGAAAACAACGAAAACAACAATAACAACAATACCAACGAAAACACCAACACCAACGAAAACAATAACACCACCAACGAAAACAATAACACCAACGAAAACACAAACACCAACGAAAACACAAACACCAACGAAAACACAAACACCAACGAAAACAAGCAGGATACTGATTCATCGACAGGGAAGTCAAGTCATATCGAAGATGACACCCCCAGCAGGGGGCCCAAGCTTCCTCCACCACCCAAGCCAGGCTACGATAACTCCAAGTATGGCCAAGGGAACAAGTGGGATCGAGACAGAGACCATAATGGTGATGACCCCGATACCAGTTCCAGTTCCAAATACTCCCGCACCCGGGGACCCCAAAGTCAGCAGCTCCGTTTCCAGGGCCCCATGGCTGCCCCACAAGGACCAGGCAACCAATTCCCAGCCGGACAGCTCTCAGGTCAGCCAAGTCCCATGGCTTTAGCTCCTCAGAATATGGGCCAAGGAGTCTCACCCCAAGGCGTCAACCAGATGGCTCCCGTTAATGCCCCCGTAGCAGCGAACAATGTCAACCAATACGTCCCCGAGACGGGAGAAGAAAGCTTCCAGCCCTGGATCCTCGGTGCTCTCTTAGGAGCCATAGCCTTGATACTTGCCAAGAGACGTCAAATATAGACTTTACATAGACCATTAAGTATCGACACTTGTCGACAAATATCGAGAAAGGTTAAAATCCTTGGAAATCCATCCCCCGTTTGCGTGTTAAGCCACGTGAGCGGGGGATTATTTGTAATCATTTGTTACCCTGACGAGCCAGAAAGTTAAGGTCCAGTAACCCTCATCTGCTAACCTTGGACCTATAGGGCTATTCTGCCACAGGAATAACCAAGCAAGAATCCCAAAATTAGGAGAAAATGGAGGATCTACCATGTTACAAATATTCCACCAACGCCGCAAAGGCACCCTAGGAGCCGCTTTCTTAGCCCTCCTTTTGGTTGTCTCCGCCTGGCCATGTCCCCAAAAGGTCGAGGCTGAGGGAGAAAAAAACAAATCCCCAAGAGTTGTCCTTCTGAACGAGGCTGCAACTTTTAAGGATAGAACTAGCATTGAAAAATTAGGAATATCTTCGGCATCCACTAGTGACCTGCAAAAATTGAAGATTTCAGATACTGGTACAGAGCTAGTTGATTACGATAAGCAGAATTCTGTAGACTTCCTTTCTTTCCAAAAGCTAGAATCTGGATACCTTGCAGAGATGGCCACTCTTTTAAATGATTACCGAAAACTTGCAGGTATCTCAGATTCACAGGTCAAAGTGGATGCTGAATTTCAACCGGCGAAGTCAGAGGAAGGCAAGTATTCTCCCCAAAAACTTGCTTTTATCAACATGTATATGGGAATGAGTGCGGGTGCCTTTGGCCATAATTATTCAAAAGCGACGGATTTAGTAGACGCCATTGAAGCACAAAAATTCAGTGAGGACCAAATCGTTGCCCTACGTGATGGAGATCATATATATAATAAAAACAACCTTCTCATGGATGGCTCATTTTCAAAAAGTACATTAGATTCCAGCAAAGAGTCTCTCCAAAATAGTCTTATCCAGGGATGGAATGATGTCAATCAGGTTCATCTTT
This sequence comes from uncultured Clostridia bacterium, assembly GCA_937922005.1. Taxonomy (GTDB): domain Bacteria; phylum Bacillota; class Clostridia; order Saccharofermentanales; family DTU023; genus CAKZWV01. The sequence continues at coordinate 61,490 of CAKZWV010000004.1, forward strand.
TTAACTTTGCCAATGGATCCCCTTTAGATTATAAGACAGCTAGGGGACCTATAGGAGGATGGATACAGGAAGGCTATGATTACAAAAATAATACGGAACCGGAAGATTATTTTAATCTGGGGCATCGATCTATCCTTTTAAACAATGACCTTAAAGAGTTACATATTGGTGCAGCCCTAGGCTATACGTTTAAATATGGCGATTATAAAAAAGAATCTAAAAAAGGAGAATGGGCGCACTACAGCGCAGCTGGTTGGGTCGAGAACAAGGCATCGACTAGAATTTCTGAACAGTCTGCTTCCGTCATCGCTTTCCCGGCACCCGGTGTCTTTCCTTCAGAATTCATCAATCCCCAGTGCACAGTGTGGACCTTGGAATTAGATCCTGAAGTCTATGAGATTAGTGATGAGGGCAAGTTGCATGCTGAGATTAGAGAGTATCCTGAGTCGAAAACAGAAGGGGCTAAGCAAGACAATAGGATTTGTGACATTAATCGCAAGCATGGCAGACAGATTCTAGGCATTAAGCCACCCGCAAGTCAGACAGGGGAATCCGTGCCACAAGGTAAAGCAAATTCAAAGGATTTTCCTTCCGTCTATAACCTTGCCCCTCTCGAAGGAAAGACCTACGTGGTGACCCTTACAGGCGTGAAGGATGCAAAAACGGGAGAAGATATTACTATCCAATATTGGGTCCAATATAGATTAATCAATTCTATACCAGAAAATTCTGACTATTATTTGTCGAAAGAAAAAGCCGAAAAAATATCAAAGTGGGTCTCAAAAACTTTGAAGAGCGGCTCTTCCGAAACCCAACCACCCGAGCCTAGCAAAGATCCCACACCAACAAGCGAGCCAACCACTAAGCAAACCACTGAGCCCACCACCGAGCCTAGCACGACTCCCACACTCCCAGCGCCCAGACCTACTGACGATAGCTCCAGCAAAGGGTCGCAGCTTCCTCCGCCGCCTGCACCAGGAGGAAGTAGTTCCAAGTATGGTCGCTGGAACCAGTGGAATAAAGACGGCAAGAACGACGAAGAAGACGATGAGTCCGATACCCTTTTTGGTTCCAAATACTCCCGCAACCGGGGGCCCCAGAGCCAGCAGCTCCGTTTCCAAGGTCCCATGGCCGCACCGCAAGGACCTGGTAACCAATTCCCTGCCGTCAGCTTTCTGGACAGCCCAGTCCTATGCCTCTAGCTCCTCAGAATATGGGTCAAGGCGTGAATCCCCAAGGCGTCAACCAGATGGCTATGCCCCAAGGTGTCAACCAGGCAGCCATGCCAGTAGCAGCCAACAATGTCCTCCAACAAGTCCCAGAGACGGGAGAACAGACCTTCCAGCCCTGGGTCCTCGGAGCCCTCTTAGGAGCCATAGCCCTGGTTCTCGCTAAGAGACGCAAATTCTAGACAATGCCTCTGATCTTCATTAAGAAACGTCAGATATAGGTATTTCACGGATTTTCTCTAAGAAACGCAAGATTCACTAATATAGACATTCGAGAAATCTAAACACTAAAGAATATAAACACTTAAGAATCTAAACACTAGAAAATGATCCCTCGCTTGTGTGCCCCAAAAAGGTACGTGAGCGAGGGATTATTTGTTTAGGGGCGAGGCAGGAGGGGGGCAGTGAACGATTGACGAATTTCGAACGAGAGTCTCTCATCCACCTGGAGGACAAAAGCTTGCATTGTGCACCTTTACAAAGATGTTAAAAGAAATTATAATATCGGTACTTGTGTTACAAAATCGTTAAATCTTGCTAGGAGGTTTTATGCAATACTCTAGAAAGCTTTATGCCTATTTTCTAGCCCTGATTATGGGGCTAGGATCGGTCTTTTCATGCCCACTGGCCGTGGGGACCGAGCAAACTGTGGTGGCCCTAACCCAGAAGCCTCCTGCTGCGGAGTCTTCTCGACATCCGTCAGGGGCGAGTGCGGTTCCTGAAAAACAAGGGACCATAGCCCCCGTATCGGAGGCCTTTGAGGCTTGGGCCCAGGCCTGGTTAAACGACCAATCCGAAGAGGCGCTGGCTGCTGCCAAAGATAGAACACAGAACCATCTAAGACAGCCCCTTCAAGCGGCACCAAACGCCCAGACAGGGAAGTCCTCTAGACAGGGTCAGGGCAGCCAAGCACAAACAACTACCAAGGATGGGGCACCTAGCCTCTACTTTCCCCTAGAAGAAATCCATAACGGGCTGATCCCGTCACCGTTGGAACTCGAACGCCCTTCTTACTTTGCCAAGGTCGATCCGGCAAGGAGAGGAGGGGACCCGGAGATGGAGAATTTGTTGCCTGCCATGCAGACAGCTCGGCCCTTGCGGTCTACTCCTCTTGGCGGCAGTCTGTCCGAAGAGGAGATCCGCCGCCTCGTCCAACAAACACGATTTAGCCTAGCAGACCAAGGCCATATTACCCCCATTAAAGATCAGGGACAGGAGGGGAACTGCTGGGCCTTTGCTACCATAGCTACCATTGAGGGCAACTGGCACAAGGCCTATGGCGAAAGCTTGGACCTGTCTGAGCGCCACCTGGCGGTTAAAAATGGCTTCAACCTTCCCGTGGGCGGGAATATGATGATGTCCAACGGCTATTTGGGCCTTCGCAAGGGGCCTGTCTTGGAGAAATCCCTACCTTACTCCCAAGACCAGGGTCCCTATGACGGAACTTATCCCCGTAAGATCCAGATCGCCCATAGCGATTACAGCCGGACCCAACCTATCGCAGGCCTTCGCCAGGCATTTAAAAGAGATCATTATTACTCGACCCTCGGTGACTTTAAATCGAATCCAAAGGCTTATGAAGACTTCTATAAGGATTATCTAGACTATATTCGCCCCATCCAAGAGCGCAATGTCCTGGCTATCAAACGCCAGCTGGTAACTCAAGGAGTGGTTTCCACAGCCTTATACTCGAAGCCAGCTGCCGTCAAGGATGATATCTATGCCTATACCCCCTTTGACAGTCAGTTCGCAGATAAAAATGATCATGCCGTTGCCATCGTGGGCTGGGATGATAGTATCTCGAAGGAAAACTTCAAAGCTTATGAAGAAAAATATCCTGGCAAATGCTTCCTTCCCTCACGCATGCAGCTTCCTCACCGTGACGGAGCTTTTATCTGTAAAAATAGCTGGGGACCAGACAAGTGCGATAAAGGTTACTTCTATATTTCCTATGACGACCTCAACGTTGGCTCGGAAGAAAACTGCAGTTTTACTTGTGTCCCCAATGATCCTGCTAAGACGACTTGGTATCATGGAAAATATGGCACATCAGGAACTGCTATGCCTTGGCGCATTCCCTCAGTCAGTGAAATCTATTATGGGAACTACTTTAGCAATCCTGGGGCCAGCAAGGGAGGCAAGACCGAGCTTCTCGATTCAGTAACCCTGGACTTTGTTACTTATGACACGGACTATAAGGTCTTTATCTTAACGGATCTCAAAGATCCTTCCTCTATCAGCGTAGCTGGAAAAAAGCCCGTTGTAGAAGGTCGTGTCGAATATGCCGGTGTAAAATATACTCCCTTGCCGAAGCCCGGCATCCAGCTTGCCCCCGGGACGAATTTTGCCGTCATCGTCTATGCTCAATTTGATGAACCAGCAGCCAATCCTTTGGCTGTAGAAAGAACCGTCAAGACAAAGGCTTACGATGAGAATAATCGCTTGCAGTTAATTAAGTTCACTGAAGTGACTTCTGAAGCCAACCAGTCCTTTGTCAGCCGAGATGGCAAGACTTTTGAAGATTGTAAGGGATTATTTGCAGATCCTATTCATCTCCAAGTGAAGGCTCATAGCCATCCTGCTGATGAAAAGCCCACTCCACCTACAAGCCCCACTAAGTCTAGCCAACCGACTGGCAAGGCCACCGAGACAACAATGACGCAGACTACAACGATAACTACAAAAGCTACGAGTACACCTACTACAACTAAGAGCACTCCGATTAACCCTCCAGCGCCTAAACCTGAGCCTACGAAGTCAGCGACACCTTCTTCTACGAAGGGCAATCCTGATCCTAAACCTGAGCCGAATCCTGTAATTTATAAACCCGTCCCGACCCCCGAATTTGAAAATAAAATTGACAGTATTTTTGGTGTCAATACATCAGTTCTTGAAGGAATTATCAACATTCAATTGCCGGATAGCAGCGTAGACTTAGGGCTCAATGAGGCCCTTGATGAGGCAAAGAAGCAAGCCCTAGAAGTTTCTGCTATGAATCGGCTGGGGAAATCGCCTGAAAAAATCCAAGCAAAAGTTGATGCTGCTGTCGAATCCTTCGAAAAGACGGTGAAAAAACAAAAAGTTGCTGAAAAGGGCGTAGTTCTGAAACTTGTGACCAACCTGCCAGAGAAAAGCCTTGTCATGAAGAACGGCAGTACTGCTACCATACCAGCCGTCTTTTATGTTTTTGCTACGAATCACGATATTGTCGACAGTCATATCATGAATTTTGATGATCGTTCTGTGACTGTCGATGGACGGCCCTACGCTCTTTTTTCCTGGAAAGAGCCGGATAACGGAAATTCTGGCCCGGTGGGGTCTCGCCTTCTCATGGCTCTCAAAAGCTTTTTTGGCTTTGGAGCTGATCCCGACGAAACCCTCTTTACTCTCCAAGGAAGTTGGCTACCTAAGCCTCAGACTCCCCGTACCGCCCCTGCTCCCATTGCAGCTGAAAAACTGCAAAAGCAGGCCCAGACCTACTGGCAGGGCGGGAATGAACCGGTGACTCCTTCCGCAGATCGTGCAGAACTGGAGGCAGCTTATCACATCAATCTGGAGGTTATGAGCAAGAAGAATAAAGAGTCCATTTTACAATCACAAGAATATACGAATGTAGAAGAGCTTTATAAACAGATACTTGACGGTTCTTCAGTGGCTAGCACGACGATTCGAACAACCGTTGACGAATTTGACGAAGCTCTCCAAAGGATGAATTTTGCGAACGAAGGCGTCGTTCTAAAACTGCGAACCAATCTTCCTGAAGGGCTTACTGTAAAGGAACCTAGTGGCAATGCAGTTAACTTGCCTGCCTATCAGTATATCTTCTTTACCAATCTAGCCCTCGCTCAGGCACAGGTGGTGGATTTTGACTGCTTGGAAAGGGGATGAGCAAACAGTTCCAGGACCCTTTGGGGCAGGGCCCCAAGCAGGGCAGCCTACACCAATGCAAGGAGCAGACGACCAGTGTCTATACTCCTTGGTTGGTGAGTGGGCTCAAGATTCCAAACCGCAAAAGGTCTTGATAGATTGTAATGATCTAAATGAGCAGATTCTTCGGCATCCGAATCAAGAACCCACGGCACCTACCAGTTCCAGCACGCCCACTACTACGACAACAAAAACCACAAAGCCC
>CAKZWV010000005.1 GCA_937922005.1 uncultured Clostridia bacterium
ATCCGGTATATAGAGCATCCCCATACCAAGCCAATGCTAACACCATTTGTAGGAAGGCAACTTGAGGTCTGCGAAGCCTTCGACCTAGATGTTCCAGAAGGCTGCGCCCCATCCTACCCAGTCAGGCAGACCAGTAGGGAGAAACGTGGGCGGCCCAGAAAAAATCCTGTTATTATTGATGCAGAATTAAGTTCCTAGTACAAAAGGGTGCAAAAGCAGACAATTTTGGGGCCCACTTTAGAGAGGGGACTATTGGGGAAACTATTGCAGGAAGGGGCGGTGCGAATCTCTACAGGTACGGCTCCCAGGGAACGGTGCAGGGGTCACATGTGCAAAATCGGGAAATGAAAAGTGAAAATCTGACAGGAATGAATTTACCTCTGAGGTAAACTTGCATCTTGACGAAACGGGATATCCGTGCTATCATATATTTACCTCAAAGGTAAATTCGAAAGAGAGGTGATGTTTTGGATATCACGTACAAAAACAACAAAATCCAAAAGGTTTGTACGGATGCCAAAGCTGCAGAGAGAACCTACGGTCAAGAAATGGCCGATAAAATACATCAGCGCATAGATGAAATTGGCGCAGCAGACACTGTTGAAATGATGATTCAGTTCCATATTGGACGATGTCACCCTCTTACGCAGAATCGGAAAGGACAATACGCAGTGGATTTGGTTCATCCGTACAGATTGGTATTTGAGAAGAATGGCGACGAAATCCAAATAGCGAACATTTTGGAAATAGTCGATTATCATTAATGATGAAGATGACAAGTCAAGGAGGCAGCACTATGGTGAGAAGTCGCAGTTATATTGCAACGCCACCTGGGGCGACAATTAAAGAGCAGTTGAATGACAGAGGTATGAGCCAGAAGGAGTTTGCGGCCAGGATGGATATGTCTGAGAAGCATATCAGCAAGCTTATAAACGGTGACGTACAGCTTACACCGGAGACCGCTGTTAGATTAGAGATGGTTTTAGGTGTTCCAGCTAAGTTTTGGAATAACCTTGAGGCAATCTACAGAGAGAAGATTATTAAGGCAGAAGCAGAAAACGCAATGGATGCTGATGCCGAGATGGCAAAACAATTTCCCTATAGCGAGATGGCAAAATTCGGATGGGTTCCAGAGACCAGAGAAGCTAAGGAGAAAGTTGTCAATCTTAGGAAATACTTTGAAGTTGTTGAACTTTCTCTTCTTGGAAGCGAGCAGATTACAAGAATTGCATGTAGACGTCTGGCAATCACAGAAAAAAGTGATTTGGCGTTGATGGCTTGGGCTCAGGAAGCAAAGATTAAGGCGCGAGATATCCAAACCGCACCGATCAACGTTAAAGGCTTAATTTCCGCTATGCCAGAGTTACGAAAAATGTCCGTACTTGAGCCAACGGAATTCTGTCCTCAGATAAAGAAATGCCTTGCAGATTGTGGAATAGCTTTAGTATTTCTGCCACACCTTAAAGGATCTTTTCTTCAGGGAGCTTCCTTTATGGATGGAAGTAAAATTGTTGTTGGACTTACGGCAAGAGGAAAGGACGCAGATAGGTTTTGGTTTAGTCTGTTCCACGAACTTGCCCACATTGCTCTCGGCCATGTAGGACAGCCTAACGGTACATCTGAGGATGATGAAAAAGCTGCTGACAAATGGTCTGGTGAGATACTGATAACATCTAAGGAGTTCGAGGCTTTCAAAAAAGGCGGAGATTATTCAGAGAGAAGCGTACTCCAATTCGCAAAAGAACAGGGAATTGCACCTGGGATAGTAGTTGGGAGAATGCAGATGGAAGGAATGATTAAGTATAGCATGCTGAATAATCTGAAAGAAAAATATGAAATAGCTGTATAAAGTTATCCTCGAAAAAGCTTTGAAGGATCATGTGAAGAGCATGGTCCTTTGATTATGCGAAAAATAAAGGAAGGAGGGCGATGCTTTATGGTTGGAAGAAAGTCGAAGCCTACAGCGGTGAAAAAGCTGGAAGGCAATCCGGGAAAGAGAAAACTGAACACAAAAGAAGCAAATCCGGGCAAGGGAATTTAGGGGCAAAGTGACGGTGATGATATGGACATAAGAAATAGACTATTTGAGTTAGCTGATGAACAGTATGCTGATTTTCAGGCTAAATTGACTCCCACAGTTGATCGGGAGCTCTTTATTGGCGTGCGGGTTCCGGTCGCAAGAAAGCTAGCCAAGGAATTATACAAGGCGGGAGCCTATGAAGCCTTTTTGTCTGACTTGCCGCACAAGTTCTTTGATGAGAATATGCTGCATGGACTGATCTTGTCGGAGTACAAAGACTACGAGGCTTGTATTGCGGGGCTGGAGTATTTTTTACCATATGTGGATAATTGGGCGGTTTGTGATATTTTATCGCCGAAGATTTTCAAAAAGAATAAGGAGAAATTGATCGGGAAGATCCTGGAGTGGGCGGGGAGTGATCAAACTTATACGGTTCGTTTTGGCCTGGAAATGTTGATGACCCATTTTCTAGATGAAGATTTTAAGAGGGAATATTTGGAGATTCCGGTGAAAGTAGAGCTGGATGATTACTATGTTAAAATGATGGTAGCCTGGTTTTTTGCGACAGCCCTGGCTAAGCAGTGGGAGGACGCCGTTCCCTATCTTGAAAAGAGGGTCCTGGAGCCTTGGACGCACAACAAGACCATACAAAAGGCGTGCGAAAGTTATCGAGTTGCTGAGGAGCAGAAAGCATACCTCAAAACTTTGAAGGTGTAGCGTGTTCACTCAATGCCGTCGTTGCCGTTTTCATCCATCTGCACGGGTATTTGGGGCCATATCGGCAGATATTGTTATCAGAAAATGCTACAATGAGGTCCAAGCTTGGCAAGAGCTGACCTGGCGGGGCGGCTTAAGAAACTGGCTAGCCAGGGCCGTTAATAAACCTAGTTTACTAGCCGAGCTGCTTGCCCAAAGACTGGCAAACAAGCGAAAAAAGAAACAGACTGGCATACGGGCGAAAAGATTAAAAAATAATGGCATACAAACGAAAATATTGGGAAACACCATACGACGAATAAAAAAATGCATACAAGCGAAGAGATTGAAAAAGGAGGTGCTATAACATGAAGGTAGCGGTTATTACAGGTGCCTCATCCGGACTGGGTGTCGAGTTTTTAGAGGCTGTAGTAGAGCGCTATCCGGATCTTGATGAGATCTGGATCCTTGCAAGAAGGAAAGACCGCCTGGAACAACTCAAAGCCAAATATCCGACCCAGGCAATCGTTCCCATTGTAGCAGATCTGGCCAATGAGGCGACATATGGACAAATACGGGAGTATTTGTTGGAGAAAAAGCCGGATATCAGGGTCCTGATCAACAATGCGGGCTGTGCGAGTGCAGGAGAATTTGCTGAAATGTCGGAGGAGGCGATTTTGGCTATGATCCATGTGAATATCAAGGCTTTGACCATGATTCAGCGCCTCTGTATGCCATATATGCATAGGGGGAGTTTTACGGTGATGACTTGCTCCGTGACCGCCTTTGTACCCATTCCGCTTCAGGCGGTCTACAGTGCCTCCAAAAGCTATGTTTATTCTCTGGGAAAGGCGCTGAGAGAAGAGGTGAGGCAGCAAGGCGTCCATCTTCTGCTCCTGTGCCCGGGGAATATGAATACGGAAATGAACCCTCAGAGGCCGGGAGAGCTAAGCCAACTGCAAGATTCGAGTGGTCAACAAGATTCGAGTAGTCAACACGAGCCGAGTAGTCCGGGAGAGCCAAGCCGTTCACACGATTCGAGTAGTCAACATGAGCCGAGTCGGTCGCAAGGGCTCGGGGGCCGTCGCATGAGTCACCTGCCTTTTCTTGACATGAAAAAGATCACGAGACGGGCCCTTCAGAAGGCAGAAAGAGGCAAGAGTGTCTATACGATGGGTCTTTTGTATCAAATATTCCATCTTTGCTCTTGCCTGTTTCCGTCGCTGATGATCAAGATTTCTGCTAAATTTATGGAAGAGCTTAGCCTCTGAGTATGGGAATTTTTAAGCCTCTCGCACCATAAGCGCAGAGATCCCAGAAGCCTCTCGCACAGTAAGCGCAGAAACCCAGAAGTCCTGTACCTAGAAATAGACAAGAAACAACGAGTAAAGGAGGAACATGACAATGGCAGATATACAAAGAATCCATGAGTTTGCACTGAAGTGGTGGGATAAATTTCGGGATCCCAAGATCCACTTGCTAGAATTGCTCGATAAGCCTTTGGGGGAAGAGTGTGCAGCGCTTGGTTTTGAGCAGGACAATAGTCATCCCTATGTAGATTTCTACGGGAAGGTAACCGGAGAGCCAGTGCTAAAGGATGGAATTTTGGGAGGCGATTCGGCCATCGCCTTGCTTGGAAATGCGATTTATTCACAGTGGAGTTATTTTAACTCAATGACATACGAAATGGCATACAATATGTTTGGAACTTATGGGGTAAAGAATCGGGCGTGGTTTGTTTCGCAATTCAGCCGTTTGGCTTTGCTTTCAGAAGACAATCCTTTTAGCTTCAAGGGTAGATTGCAAAAAATCCGGATCAAGTCCAATAATGTTTGCTATTTCCCGATGCCGGAGCCTGGGGAAGAAGTAGAACAACGTCTTACCATCGATCATAAAGGACGTATACGCTTTGCCGGGTACCAGTTCGGGCGTGGGAGAAAACAATACGAAAAGCTTCGCACTCGTAAGTTTAAAATAAAAAAGAAAGACCAAAAGAAGTTATTCGATGCTTTTGAAGCCTACTTTGCCCATGGATACTATCCCAACATTACCACAGATATTGGTGGTTGGGTGCTGGAACTGACCAATACAGACGGCAAGCTTTATGAGTATCGTGATTCGTTGGACTCTGAATTTATATATGAAGGAATCGACCTCTCTGACCTTGTACGGGAGATCGTTGGCATGGATGATTTACTTGTCTTTGATGGCAAGAAACCGTCCGATATCATCACTAACATCACCGTGGATTACCACCGGGTGAGCAAATGGCCCATGCCTGAAAATCCAGACTTTGCCATCGTGAGTCCGGAATCTCGGAAGGCTGTGATCTTGCAAGGCGAAGGCTCGATGCCTGCCCGTCTTGCAGGCGCATCCCAAGCATCAGCCCATCTTTCAAGCGCATCCCAAGCGTTTGCCCATCTTGCCAGCGCATCGCAAGCATCAGCCCATCTTGCCAGCGCATCCCAAGCATCAGCCCGGCCCGAATCTCGAGAAGCCACCCTCCCCGATGTCCTCACCTGGGATTACAAGGAGCGTTTAGTTATAGACCGAGAAAGCTCAACGATAGACCATATTCAAAACATCGGGACAGATTGCAAGATTTCTCGCAAATATGAGATTGCCTATGGGGTCGATGATTTGCTGGATCGTTTTGATTCCAGGAACTTCTTCTCCCGGGTCGTGGGCAATCCCTATGATGCGATGGATCCGCCCAACGAGACGAAAGACTATAAGATCACTATTCACTACAAAAGACGCAAAGCATATGTGATCGAAGGCAGTTATGACAAACTGGGCCTGCCCGACGATTTTACCGACTTTGCGGAGGAGGTCCTTGATTTCCTAGGTTATTATGGGACCGGCGAGATTCTTGACCCCGCCATTTATGCCAGGGCTAAACGCCGCAATTCCGAATATATCTTCTGCAGCGTGACCTTCCAGAAGGGTGGCAAGACCTACTATTACCTGACCGATGACGACACCATCAAAGTAGGCGACACGGTCCTCGTCCCAACGGGAGGCAATAATCAGGGAGCCTTTGTAAAAGTTGTGGACGTCAAATACTACCAAAAGAAAAATCTTCCACGGCCTCTTGAAGACACGAAACAAATAATCCGCAAATGCCCCAAACAACACTTCTATTTGCTGGAAATGGAATAGAAGGCAGCTCATCAAATCTGAATAAGCAGCCCCATAACTTCCACCCACTTGACAAGTATCGAGTGTCGATATATACTCTGACTATCGATATTCGATATTGGGTACTCGGTATTGGGTACTCGATATTTGATACTCGATGTTTGATACTCGACGCTCGATACATTGTGGAGGTGAGAAATGCTCAAATTCAGATATCTAACCTATACCAACTTTGGTTTTTTCGAAAGTTGGTACGAAGCTATGGCCAAGGAAGGCTGGCAAATAGAGAAGATTATCCTGCCCTTTATCCATAAATTTAAAAAGGCACGACCCGCAGAAGTGAAATACAAGATATCCCTTGCACCCAACGAGGGAACATTTGCAGCGTTTTCTAAAGATGAACTGAAGGAGTTTGATACGATGGCCAGGGATGTGGGTTGGCATCTCATCGATAGATCCTTTAATATGAACCTCTACAAGGTCGATGCGGGGGCCAAAGCTTCCCTGTATAACGACAACCAAGAGGAAATGGAGCTCCTAAAAAAGGGCACCAAGGGCGAAATCCTATCTCTGAGCTTGACTTCTCTTGTACTCGCCTTTATAACTTTTTATCTTTTTGCGGGCCTTTTCTCCAAAGAACTCTACTATTCTAACTATGTCATTTTTATGACCCCTTCCGCTATCAGTCTTGCCCTGTTCACCATTTTAGCCTTGGTAGACTACCTATCCTTTAGAAGGCGAAACAAGGAGGCCAAGGCGGTCAAGGAACTCAGCTTTTCAAGATTTGGTTTTTCCATGGCCTATGTCCTCCTAGTCTTGATCCCTCTGATTTTGACCCCGGTGGCCTGGATCACGGGCTCTTTGCTCCCCTTGGGCAACTTCGGTGGTTTCGTGGCCCTGGTCAGTATCCTACCTTCCTTGCTTATCCTTGCTTTTATTTACTTTTTCCGCAAAAAAATTAAAACAATGAATATCAAGAGGGGGAACAAGAGGCTGATCTTGATTTTCATGATCGCTTTCATGTTTCTTGCTACAAATATTCTTACCCTTCTTTTTGTCTCCAAGCCTTTCATAACCAAGCAATCTGGCAGGGCTCAGAAGCAAGAGGAGGATCTTGGAAATTTCGTTAAAACTTCCGGAAGAAGAAGTTTTTTAACGCAAAGTTGCGATTACTATTCATCCAAAACCAGTGAACTTGACGTCACCAAGACCGTCGTTAAGTCGCAAGGACTAGCAGAGGATTTGTTTGCAAAAATTGTGAAAGAATCCAAAAATCACCCAGACCGGGCAGCCTATGTCCGAGATTTGTCGAATACCTATCCCTATGATAAGACTTACAGGCTAGCTAGTGAGGACAGCTACGTTATCCTATACAAAAATGTAGTTTTGGAAATTAATGGTGACCTAGCAGATTCTCAGGTCCAAAAAGAAATCGCATCAATGATGGGGGTATAAGGATGGCAAGAGACCCTTTTCAAACCCTAACCGAGCCCATGTACTTCACCCTGCTTGCCCTAGGTCAGGTTCGCAACGGAGCTGAAATCACTGCCTGGGTTCAGGAGATTACCAAGGGAAGGATCAAACTGGCACCGGGGACCCTATACGCTTTATTAGGGCAGTTTTTGGAAAATGACCTCATCATGAGGGTGGATGCGGATAAAAAGGGCAAGCATTACACTCTCACCGACGAGGGTAGAGAGCTTTTATCTGAAGAAGTCCAAAGACTCCGCCTTCTCATCAGCAATTACGAACAATACTTTGAAAAGTAAAAACTGTCAGCCAGAGAGCAGTCAGGCAAGAGAACTGTCCGCCCAGTCAGGCTAGGCAGATCAGTAAAGCACCAAGAAAGTAAGAAAATTGATCCCATGCGGCACAAAGTCATCCTCTCCAAGTCTTGTCTGCAATGAATACTCCCGCCCATTTTTTTTGAGTTAGATAGATTTAATTCCATCCAAGGAGTATAATACCGACGAAATCACGAATAACGGAAGGAGTTGCCTTTATGACTTTAAATATGTGCATTATTATAGGTCTCTTAGGTTCATTCTTCATGTTTTTAGGCGACATGACGCTGTATTATGACCGCAACGATTATGACAGTAAAGATACGATTAACAGCGTTGTCGCCATCATGAAAAAAGTGAGCAAGCCAAGACTCTACCTGGGCGGGATAATGGGTCCCCTCGGTGCCTTCCTCTACTGCCTAGGTTTGTATCATATCATTTTAGCCTTTCAAACGACGCACCTAACCCTCGCCTGGATCTTATTTCTTACAAATACTCTCGGCCTCATCCTAGGGGGGACCTACCACATTCAATGTGCTTACCTTGGACTCTTGTCTAGGCACGATAATCAAGGTGTCTTTGAGGAATTCCTAAAATTCCTGAAGTTTCAAGCCTTGATCGTTTTTAGTATCATGGCCTTAGGCAACCTAGGACTTAGTTTGTCGATCCTCCTTGGGTTCACGGTCTTTCCCCGTTGGCAAGCCCTCTTTACCCCTCTCTTTCTTATCTTATTGACTCCCTTGGTCGGAAAATTGCCCAAGGGCCTTCATATGGTCATCCGAGGTGGCTGGCTCAACCTCATCTATTTCGTCTATTACCTATCTTTGTTGATCCTTACGACTCTTTGTTGATCCTAATGACGCTCCCGGGTCGGGTATAAGGCTTATATTGCATCCTAACGACGCTCCCGGGGCGGTGGTGATCAAGTCGCCGGGTGTCCTGCCCTGAACAAAACTCAAAATTGGCGGAGCTCAATACTTCCATTCCCCCACCTCTGTCACTTCCCAAACTTGAATTTTTTTTGACTTTGGGAAGTGGAGGAGCTAGACTGAGAGCGAAAGACGCAAGAGAAGCGTAAGGGAGGGACCCATGGAGATTCTCGAAAGAAAACAATATCTAAGTCGGCTAGAAACCTTGAAGGATAGTCCAGACATCAAGATTATAACTGGTATTCGGAGATCGGGAAAATCGATGCTGTTGACAACGTTCATGGAACATATTCGACGAAAGGTTGAGAACGCAAATATTCTTTACATTGATCTGTCCCTTTTGAAACACGAAGACTTGCTCCATTACCGGGCTTTGAATGATTTCGTCGTTTCACGCTCCGTTGAGGGGGCGCCCAATTACCTTTTCATTGACGAAGTGCAGTTGTGCCAAGGTTTCGAACGGGTTATCAACAGTTTACATAGTGAAGGAGTATTTGATATCTATTTGACGGGTTCCAATGCTTTTTTAATGAGTAGCGACTTAGCAACCCTTTTTACTGGGCGGGCGATAGAAATATCCATGTTTCCTTTTTCTTTTGCAGAGTTTTGCGAGTATTTCCACTACACTGATCTGCCCACTGCCTTCGATCGCTATGTCGACATCGGTGGTATGCCTGGGGCATATCAGTATACGAGCACGACGGAACAGAAAAATTACCTGCGAGGGGTCTATGAGACAATCCTTATGCGAGATTTGTTGGAACGCCATGGTATCCAAAACAAGCTACTCCTCCAGCGCCTTGGTGAATTCATGCTCTCCAATATCTCCAACTTAACATCTTTTAGAACCATAGCAAATACTCTCACGACGCAACTTCAGCAGGTGAACCACAAGACAATAGGCGATTACGTTTCTTACATGGTGGATGCTTTCCTTTTCTATAAAGCGAATCGTTATGATATTCAAGGCAAGGCCTATCTTGCAACCATTGAAAAGTATTATCTAGTGGACCACGGTTTTCGTTCTGCCATCTTGGGCACCAAAAACATGGATTACGGTCGAGTGTATGAGAATATAGTAGCTATAGAATTATATCGGCGGGGCTATGAAGTCTATGTGGGAAAGCTTTACCAGAATGAGATCGATTTTGTCGCCATCAAAAACGACGAGACCTTATACATACAAGTGAGCGATGATATCTCCCGGCCTGACACCCTGGCGAGAGAAATCGCACCCTTGCTCAAGATTCGAGATGGCTATCCCAAAATACTCCTCGCCAACACAAGGCATGGAAAAAACCTCCAAGAGGGCATCCCTGTCCTTGACATCGCCCATTGGCTTTTGGGCAAAGAAGATTGAGCATCAGGATTTGTTAAAATCATAGAGAGGTGATAAAGATGAATGATTTTTTAAAGTTTACCATACAAATAATCCTGACCACCCTTTTCGTGTATGGAATAAAGTAGGTCTCCGCATCGTCGAAATGGCCGCTGGAATATTTGCGGAGCTTATCGAACATATTCAAAGAAGCCTGGAGGACGCACTGGACGTAGATATCCAAATCATCCTTGGGGATATTTTCCATGGCAAGGAAGCTATAGGCATAGCGGATTTCCCCCGTATCTTCCCTGTACTGAAAAGAGCCAAAGCGCAAGGTCAGGTTTTCGCTCGCCAGCATTTGGCACAGGGGCTATTCGTAAACCCAAAGGGTAAATGCCCTAGGACGCTGCATACCTTGAGGCGGGCGTCGATCACAATTCTCATCCCGACCATTACATCATCTATACCGCAGCAAAAATCGTAACTCTTTAGCTCGGGCCGGACCTGCTCCGCCTCACAGGAGATTCCCTTTTTATCGAGGTATTCTTGGACACTTTTGCTTGCCCTTTCCAAATACTCCTTGTCCTCTACACTGAGTTCGATGGACTCTGGTTGATCTTCTCCGCTCCCCCTTTTCCCCAAATGCTCCCTGAAACAAGCATGGATGGCTTTCATAGCTTCCTTACTGTTAGCTCAGTCCGCTGTAATCTGTGCCACCTATGGGTTTCTAGGACTTACTCTGACTTATTCTGTCTTCCGCCGTCTTACTTTGTTGCGGCTTTATGCCTGTATCTTGTCGCCTTCTTGTTTCATAAGTCGAATTTGTTGCGTTCATAACAATTTTAAAAAGCTTTTAGATAAATTTCATATTTTTACTGAATTATGTTAGAATGACTTTAGATTGTTCTCCGCAATGGGATAGAACGTATTACAAGGAGGCATAAAAAATGAATAAAATTAGAAAGAAAACGAGATCTCTGACTTTTTCGGGATCCTTATCAAGAGCGCCGCTGGGAGGGTACTTGTGGCTCGTGATGGCACTCATCATGGGACTCATGCCCTATGCATCGGCAGTTCATGCAGAAGAAATTAAGCTAGCCCGTCAGGCCGTTACAGCGACTAAGGCGCTTAGCCTTGGACAAGCTGACCAAATGGCTCAGGCTGCGAAAGCATTCTCCCTCATAAAGCCTGCAAAAGCAGGCCTCCTTGCCAAACATGCGCAAGCAGTCAAACTCGCCAAGCGGGGGAACGGGCTTGAGGTTGGAGATGAAATTGTGCCGGTGGGGGTTAGAAGTGTAGAAGTAAAAGCACCGACCGTTAACCCTGTATTTTACGATGCCACGACGATTTCCGGAGACAATTTAGCAAAAGCTAGAGTTAACAAACAAATTGTAATAGCAACAGTCCATGTAACATTAAAGGGTGAAGATGGCACAGTAAAAGCCACTCTTTCTGATGCACCTACTAAGGGCACAGCCTGGAAGGTAGGTCTACCTGGGGGCGTTAAAGTTGCAAAAGGCGATACGGTTACTGTCTACCAACAAATAGGTGAAGACAAATCACTGGAAGTAACTGCAAAAGCACAAGCATCTAAGGCATCTACAGTTACTCTTACAATGCCGACAGGCGAAATCTGGATTGAACAAACGAGCTCCAACATTGTAAATGATGATGAGCAAGCAGAAGCTATTGAAATGCTGAAGAATGCCAATACGGACATTGTGAATGACTTTAAGGCAGTTAAATTCTCAATCGAAGGCACGGACCATGCCTACTATGAAGTAACCTATAGTGATGGATCAACCTCCGGAAAAATTGCAGCCATGGACCTAAAAATCAAAACGGTAACGGCAAAATCTGCTGCTCCGACAATACACAAAGTCCAGGTCACAGATGGACAGATTATCGTTACACTTGAAAAAAAGTTGCCGAAGGTACGAAATTTTATTTTGTCAAAAACATTGACAAGAACGAATACAATAATTTTTGCGATGGTGGAAACTGTAAAGTGGACAAATCTGACTCACAAGAGATGTCTCAAGTAGTAATTGTTAACGGCACAACAGTTACTTTCCCAATCAAGGATAAGGTTAACGATTTGAAACTCGGAAAAGAGTTCGGCATCGTTGTCAAAGAGCCGCATAAATTCCGTTCTTGTGCGAAGTCTGAGCCGGTAATAACAACCCCCTCCAAAGTCGCCGTGAGAGATCCTCACAAATTAACGGATGCGGATAAAAAAGCCATCGATAAAGCTATTCGAGATGCCAATACGGTAAATGGTACATCTAAACTCCCCGATGGAAATCCTGGTACTAATTGGGAAGGAATCCCTGCTGCTATACAATTTGATGGCAGCGGAAATGTTAAGATATTTAGTGCTACTGATGTGGAAGTTACTTATGATAGTAACTACAATCCGGTACCTGTAAAAAATGCAGATGGCTCAGTCAAGCTAATAGACGGAGCTGAACCAAAAGGAACAATCCCAGCCAAGGATCTTTTAAAAAATATTAAACCAGGAAAACCGGCTCTTAAAGTTGAAAATGGCAATGTTATTATCACTCCAGACAAGGTAGATACAGATGCTAAAACTATTGCTGTTTCCTATAAGGATAAAGACGGTAATGATCAAACAACTACAGCAACAAAAGCTAATGATGGAACTTGGTCAATCTCTAAAGGCGAAGGTTCCGTCGATCAAAATGGCGTTGTAAGTCTTCCTAAAGACAAGGTAAAAGGCGGTACAACAGTAACAGCTACAGTAACAGACAAGGGTGGAGTAGCGGATGACGACAAAACACCACTTGAATCAGATCCTGGAACTTTAACTGTAGAAGAAACAAAAGCTGACAAAGTTGAAGCCCTTGGCGGTCTTGACCCGGTAGTTTTGAAAAAATGGGTAAAGGATACAATTGATTGGAAAGACGGCGTAAAAGCTAAAGATTCTACAAAAGAAACTGAAGTTAACAAGCTTTTAGCCGGATCAACATTTACAGATGAAACTGAAACTAAAAGAAGTACAGATAAGTCCGGAGACTTTGAGGGCAAGGTTAAAGTAAAATTTAGCGATGGTTCTGAAATCATAGTAGAAAAACAAATGCTATACGTCAGCGACCCTGTTAGCCCATCCGATAAGGAAAACCTACCTGAAGATGCCTTAGATGTTGAATTGAAGCTAGGCGAAGGTGTAAAAGCAGGTGAAATAGAAGGCAATAAGGAAACTCCTGTCACTGCCAAAACCTATAAAGTTAAACCTGGAACTGATTTATCTACAGAGAAAGTATCAAAAACTGAAAAAACATGCTTTGAAGATGTAGGAGCAGAACTAAAAGATGATACCTATGTAGGCCTAGTATGGAATGACAAGGATAAAGTAACAAATTTCAAAGCTTCTGCTGAAAACAATGTATTCACAGCCACAGCAACAAAGATATTTAAGGTTACAGTTGTGCGAAATGGCGGCACAGGAGACGACAAGGTAGAAACTAAGAAATCCGGCGAAAAATATACCTTACCAAAAGGAGATACATTCACTCCACCAGAAAACAAAGAATTTGCTGGATGGTTGGTTGGTGATGCAACAACCACTACAGCACCGGGTACAGAAATAATTATTACTAGTGATACTGTAATAAAAGCGTCTTGGAAGCCAATCATGGTAGATGTAAGCTTCGACAAAGGCGAAGGAAGCGGAAGCAAAGATAAAGTATCCGTCGCCAAAGGAAGCGAATACACGCTACCAAACAGCGAAGGCTTTACTCCACCGGAAAACAAAGAATTTGACGGTTGGGAAGTCAACGGCGAAGCTAAAAAAGTTGGAGATAAGATTACAGTAACTGACAATACAACAGTAATAGCAAAGTATAAACCAATAATGGTAGATGTAAGCTTCGACAAAGGCGAAGGAAGCGGAAGCAAAGATAAAGTAT
>CAKZWV010000006.1 GCA_937922005.1 uncultured Clostridia bacterium
AGATCGCAGGTGAGGCCCTTCAAGAGCCAAGCCATGCAAAAGTAGGAACAGGGCCCAGGGGACCCAAAGACCGAGTTTTGAGAGAACTGACACAATTAGGATAACCGAAAACCCAAGCCGAGTGCTTGGGTTTTTTTGTTTCATAGACTAAAATAACAAGAGTTCAGGGCTTGTAGCCCAAAAGAATCGGAGGAGAGAGCCATGACTCAAGAAAAAGCACAGGCAAAGCCGAAAGCCCAAGACCAAGAGACGATCGTACGGGGCAAAGCCTTCGGCAAAACGACGGATATTATCCGACTCGGCAGTAGTAAGCCCCTTTCCCCCCTTGTCATCTGTTGCATCATGCTCCTGGGTCTCGTCGCCTATGGCTTTTATTTTTTCTCGACCTCCAAGGCGACTAATTTTCAAGCTCGCTTGGAGACTGGACGGACGGTGGAAATCAACGTCCTAGACAATGAAGGACCCGATGAACTAGCAGAGTACTATAAAGCCGAGATAACTTCTGCGATCACCTATTTTCTTTCGGTCCTTCCCATCTTTGTAATCATGGTGGCGGTCCTCCTCAACTATCCCAAACAAAAGACATATCAGGACTTGAAATACGTTTGGCTGATTCTGGGCCTTTACGTTTTGTTTTATGTGATTGCAGGCTTGGCCACCAAGGAAAGCTTTGTCAACCCGAGATTATCCTGGTGGAAACTATCGGAGCCCCTCCTACCCACCATTGGCTTTTTAGGGGCCCTGCATCTTACTTTCCTAATCCTTGATCGATTACGCAAAAAGAAAAAAATATAAGGAGCTCCTGGTATCATTCCTAAACGCGTTCAAGCTGCTCGCAGTTGACCACCTGTGGCTGGTGCCTTTGTGATGTTGGCAGCATTTCCAGATGTATGAGGTTCGCCTCCTTTCTTTTTAACCTACCTTTAACCTATGAGTATTTTACAAGTACAAAATGTAGACAAATCCTACCAGGGCCTGTCGATTCTTTCCGACATCTCCTTTGCCCTAGAGCCGGGCGACGTCCTTGGCCTCATTGGCCAAAATGGTGCGGGCAAATCCACCCTCATCCGCATCCTCGCCGGCATCGAAGAGGCCGATAAGGGCCGGGTGATCCTCGACAATCGGGCCCTGGTTGGCTATCTCGGCCAGCAGGTGACCCAGGAAATTGGGCCCGAGGAAATTCCCATTGAAGACCCTTACGTGGTTGACCTAGAAGCCCGCTTAGAGGCTGCCACAAAAGCCATGGCTGCCTCCCCCCATAACCCAGACCTAGCCGCTTCCTACCAACAAATATTCCAGCGCTTTGACCAGCTTGGCGGCTACACTTACCGACAAAAGTTGGGTAAGGTGATGGGCCAGCTGGGCCTGCGTTTGGACAGCCTGGATCGGCCCATGAAGACCCTCTCAGGAGGCGAAAAGATGCGGGTAGCCATGGGGCGGATCCTGGCCCGGGAGTGCGACCTCTTGCTTCTCGATGAGCCCACCAACCACCTCGATCTGGAAGCCCTAGACTGGCTAGAAACCTACCTTCAGGGTTTTCGGGGATCGGCGATCGTCATTTCCCACGACCGCTACTTCCTCGACCGGGTAGCTACGAAAATCGCTGAAATTCGTAATGGCCGACTCCGCCTCCGCAAGGGAAATTACAGCCGCTACCAAGAGCAAATCGCAGAAGAAGAGAAAAATCTGGGCCGGGAAGTGGAACATTTGGCGGAAGAATTAGAAAGACAGACCCAGGTAGCCCAGACCCTGCGGTCCCATCGTCTGATCAAGTCCTGGCACTCCAGATTGAAAGTTGTGGGTCAGCTAGAAGACCAGCTGCGAGCAGCCCAAGTCCAGCAAAATCGCCTCAAAGAACGGAGCTTTCGGATTAAAACTTGGGCCCCGGATCGGAAAATGGGGAGGGATTATTTGCTTGAGTTGGACGAGGTATATCTGCAATTTGAAGATCAGACAGCGCCATTTTTGGGGCCGGTGAATCTAAATCTGGGGGCAACGGACCGGATCTGCCTCCTGGGACCCAATGGTTGTGGGAAGACTAGCCTGTTGAAGGCGATTTTAGGAGAATTTGCAGGAGCGACGGGGGACATTACAGTGGCGCCCGGGTTGAAATATGGGGTGCTGGGACAATTTGTGGATTTTCCGGAGGAGGAGATTACGGTCCGGGAGGAGGTTTTTCGCCGCTATCCGCATTGGAGTGAGGAGGAGGTTCGCTCGCTCCTTGCGGCCTATGGTTTCGGTGAAGAGGAGGTGGAAAAGACCTTGTACACCCTGTCCGGGGGAGAACGGGCCCGGATTCGCCTGGCTTTGATTCTCCAGGAACGGCCCAATGTGCTCTTTTTGGATGAGCCGACCAACCACCTGGACATCTATTCTCGGGACCTTTTGGAAAAGGCTCTGGCGGACTTTGCAGGGGCCATCTTTGCCGTCTCCCACGACCGGTATTTCATCCAAAACCTGGGTTGTACGGTCTGGGGCTATCAGCTGGAGGCCAAGGGGAAGACCTTTGACCCCTTCTCCTCTTATCAGACTTGGCTCAGAGCCTACCAGGCGCAAAAGGCTGAGGGGCTGCCAGGAGCTGGCGATTCTGACGGGTCCCCGGACGGCCCCCTACAGGGGCTAAAGGAAGAGACGAAGAATACGCAAGTTCGTCAGGGGACGGAACAGGGCTCGGAAGAGAACTCGGAAAAGGGTCCGACGGGAGATTTGGCGAAAAATCCGGGGAAAGGCCCGGAGAAAGAACCGGGGAAAGACGGCCAGGAAGGCCTTTATTGGGGCTTGCCCGATGAGGCAGTCAGCCTCTGGCCGAGCCTGGAGAAGCTCTATCCCATTTATCGTCAGGCTGCCCAAGGAAATAAGGGGGCGGAGCGGCGCTTGAAAGGCCAGGTCCAGACCCAATTACGAGAGCTCGAGGACAGGTTAGGAGCCATCGATCAAGAAAAAGAAACCTTAGAGGCGGGATTCGCTGCGGGAACATTTGGAAAAGATGACCAAGGACATTATACTGAACTTCAAGAAGAACAGGAGATCTTAGAAGAGATTTATCTCACCCTGGCCGATTTGACGGATCGGGGGTAGGAAGGAGATTCTATGAAAAAGCTAAATCTAGGGGGATGGGACAAAAACCATCGCCTCTCATCATATTGGGCCAGCTTTGAGCCTGATCGCAAGGAGGGCCTTATCTACCCTCCGTTTCACCAGAAGGAACATGGCCTTAGGCTGACCTCATGGCGGCCTGGGCGGCGGTCCCTGACTTGGGCCCTGGTAGGGGCCCTGAGCCTAGGCCTTCTTGGCTTGCCTCTGACGGGCTGTCAATCTAAACAGACGAATGGGCCTGGACAGAGTGCGTCAGGCCAGAATTCGCCGGATGACCAGGCCAAGGCCTCTGCGGAAGATTCCTCCAAGGGGGCTTCCGAAGAGACAGAAGAGACGAAGGATTCGCAGGGGACCCAAGAGACCAAGGCGGACAATGCCAAGGGGACCCAAGATACGCAAAAAAATAAAGATACGCAAGATCCGAAGGAAAGCACAGAAACTAAGGAGGATCCTATGCCAAAGGACATTATCCAAGCCATAGGGCAGGATCTGCCCTTTCAAGCACCACATTCTCTTGACGGGACTTGGGAGGCGGTGGAAAAGCTCGACCAGGCCAGTCTGTCTTTTGCTATCAAGCTGATGGAAGCCAACGGGGGGCTGACGGCGGATAGTGAAGCTTCCCCCTACGCAGGGAATTTCGTCTATTCGCCGATTTCCTCATGGATGTGTTTTGAGCTCCTCCGTCAGGGGATGGAGGGCGATACGGCAGCCCTTTTGGACAAGGTCCTTCTCCACCAGGGGCTCAGCAATGAGGAGGCCCAAAAGCTTACCCCGGCCCTCCTGGCGACCGTGGAAGCGGCCCAGTATCTCCCCAAAGAGCCCTCTTTTGAATGGGACGATTCCGAGCTGGAGCCGACAACGGGAGCTTCTTTCGGTCAAGACCCCACGAGTGCGAGCTCAGCAGAGGATTCATTCCCCCCTACTAGTGAAGATGAACCTTTTGGCCCAACAAATATTCCCGGCGTCGTAGATGACCCCGGCTCGTTCTCGACGGGTGCCCCGACCCAGTGGGTTCCGATGGGGGAGGAAGCCTCTAGCGCTGCTTCTACCCAGGAAAGCTCTGCTTCACCCACAGAGGCCGCAAAGGCTGAGGCTGAAGGAGAGAAGGAAGAAATGGTGCAGGTGGCCGAGCTCAAACTTTTAAATTCTGTTTTAGCCACCAAGAAATTCCACCTAGAACCAGCCTACCAGAAGGCTGTCCGGGCCTATTTCAATGCCCGCCTTCTTCAGGCTGATTTTGGGAAGAACGAGGCCATCGCTGATTACCTCAACTCCTATGTTACTCGAGAAACCAAGGGGATGATCGGGAATATTTTTGACAAGGATTCCTTCTCAGAGGAGACAGTCTTGACCTTAATGAACTTGGTATATTTTAAAGGAACCTGGGAGGAGCCTTTTGAAAAAGAGCGCACCCAGAATGAGGATTTCTACGGGAAGAAGGCAACGGTGAAGGTTCCCATGATGCAGCAGGGGGGACGCTATTCCTATATGGAGGATAACAAGGCCCAGTACCTGGCCCTGCCTTATAAGGGACACAGTCGGATGGTTTTGATGCTGCCGAAGGATAAGAAGGCGGATGTGCGGACCTTGGCGAAAGACTTTTTCTTGGATCAAGAGAATCGTCTGTATGGGCTTGAGTCTCGGGAGGGCTTCGTGAAATTGCCTCGCTTTAAGGGGGAAAGTACCTTCGATTTTATGGAACAGATCAGCGGGCAAAAGAACCTGGGCGGCCTGAATCTCAGCGCCCTGCCCCAGAAGGATTTCGCTCCTCTCTTTAAGGAAAAGGATCTGCCCATTGCCTTGACCAAGGCCTTCCAAGTGGCGGCTATCCAGGTCGACGAAGAGGGGACGGAAGCTGCCGCCGTTACGACCATTCTCGAAAAGATGACGGCCCTGCCTCCTGCAGAGGAGCCCTTTGAATTCGTCTGTGACCATCCCTTCCTCTATAAGATTGAAAATCAGGGCGTGACGAGCTTTGTGGGAGCGGTCACGGACTTTTAGGCCACGGTTCCGGGCCGGGCTGGCAGGCTAGGCCCAGCGCTTGGTTTGTTGACTGAGCTTACGGGACTTGCAGCTAGTTTTAGGCCACGGTTCCAGGCCGAAGGATGGCAAGATAGGGCTCGTAAGCAAAGATTCGATTGCGCTTGCCTCTGCCTCCTTGCTGGAGAAAACCGGCATCGATGAGCCTGTCTACAGCTTTGGCCACTGTGTTGTAAGACAAATTGAGATCTTCTGCCGTCTTAGCAATGGCAATGATGGGGTGGGATTCCAGGTAGGTAAGGACCCGCCCCACATTTTTGCCCGCTTTTCCCAGACCATCGGTAAAGCTCTGGGCCCGAGCTAGGAGGGCCATCAGGGCATCTATGGTATGGAGGGCATCTTTCGCCCCTATTTCCGTGGCTTTCAAGAAAAAGACCAGCCAGGCTTCGAAAGCTCCCTTGGTTCGCACTTCAGTCAAACGATCATAGTATTCCAGTTGGTTGGCCTTTAAAAAATAGGAAAGGTAGAGGGCGGGTCTTTGGATGATTCCGGCTTGTAGCCAATAAAGGGTAATGAGCATTCGGCCGATGCGCCCATTTCCGTCTAGGAAAGGGTGGATGGTCTCAAATTGATAATGCAAAAGCCCGGCCTTCAGCAGGGGGTCCATCCCATCCTCCTGGTGGATATAGGCCTCTAGGTCTCCCATGGCCTTTTCCATATCTGCCGGATTGGGAGGAATATAACGAGCTGTGTGCAAGTTGCTTCCCTGGCCACCCGGCCAGTTTTGCGACGTGCGAAATGATCCAGGTTCTTTGTTTTCCCCCCGGACTCCTTCTAGTAAAATACCATGGGTGCGTCGCAACAGACGGTTACAGAGGGGAAGATTTGACAGCTGATCTATGGCATAGTGGAGGGCACGGATGTAATTGACGACATCCGTAACGTTGAGATTTTCTAACTCCTCCCGGTCTGGGTCGAAGATATCCTCTAAAGTCGCCTGGGTCCCTTCGATTTGTGATGAAATCAAGGCCTCTTTATAAACATAGGACGAGATAAAATAATCCAGGTCCGGGATGCGCACGCTTACTTGGTCTAAGCTTGCAATGGCTTCTTTCGTCTGAATTAACTGGCGGAGGAAGCTGTCGTCCATCTCTAGAGGTGGATCGGGTGGTAGGGGGCTGGGGACGAAGGACTGGTAGGTTAGGGCCCCGGAGAGGTTCGTCCGATAAGCGCCTGCTCGCTGAGAAACGGAGTTTTTAGAGGAAAATATGCTGGAGACGGGATCAGACAAGGACATGGACTGGAGCTCCTTTCAGACTAGGATCGTTAAGCTAGTATAGCAAATGAGATGCTTATTTCAACTTTACATAGAAAAGTGAAATAAAGATATGGTGACGAGAAGCTTATTTCAACTTTTTATAAAATAATGAAATAAGCTGGCCATCTGCGCCTTCTTATTTCAATCTTCCTTTGTTTCCCTAAAGGGGTCGCTAATATGCAACGCCTGGTTATGCAGGGGATGATCTTCGTTTAGAAGGAGATTACGGAGGAAGAGCTCAAGGAATTCTGTTGTTTTATGAATTCCGTTCTTCAGGTCATTGTAATTGGCCCTGACCAGCGCATTGCGAAAATACCATGCGTTCTCTGCAAAAATATCGTTTGTACCATCAAAGCCCAATGTACGCAGATATTTGATGAAAAATACTGCCGTTGTTCTCGTGTTCCCTTCGCAAAATACATGGATCTGCCATAATCTAGATACGAATACAGCAAGGTGATGAATCATCTCATCCATCGAGAGTTTCTGATAGGAAAACTCCTTTTCCTCTGAAAGATCATACTCCAGCGTCGCCCACAACTCTGTGGCATTTCCGTAAAGTACAGTCGCCCCGTTCAGCACCCATTCCTTCTTCGTGATGTTGTAATCCCGGAGATGACCGGCGTGGGAATAGATGCCAGTAAACAGCTTTCTATGAATGGAGATATATTCATTCGGTGTGAAACTAAAGGCACGCTCGGAAAGAAGTGCGGCAATTCTTGCGGAAACTTTATCGGCCTCCTCGGTTCGGTTAGAAGCATCATGGATGGGATTCTCTTCGTAGTAAGTCTGCAAAAGTGTATTTACATCTTCAAAGGAAATCTCCCCTTCGATATTCCGGATGGCAGTTTGCGCCAGATATTCGGATGTCTTGAGGCCGTCAACAGCCTGCAGGCCAATAGCCGTATGCCACACATAGCCCTTCTCCCGCTTTTCCGGCTCAGCCTCTTTGATATACTCCTTGAATGGATCTTCGTTCACGCCATACCTCCTTTTTTTTAGTTCATAAGAAGCCGTTTTTGAGTAGCAAAGCTGACACTGGATCTTTTGGGAAATGGCTGCTAATTCATCGTTGAGCACCACTTTTTTATCCGTATTATAGCATTTCCAATCTCTTCAATCCAAGGCGACTAGTCCAGAAGATCTTTCATGCCCAGCAGAATTCTACAATCAGGACTGGGTTAGTGAAAATAGATATTGGGCATCTTTCTCCCTAGTTCACGGTTATGTGGTATAGCCGATGCAAGTTTAGTCCACTAGGGGAAAGGAATGTCTTTCGAGGTAAGCGTCGTAAAATGGTAAAAAAGGATCAATGTTGCTAAAATAGTCTTGTAATCTATCCATTATCGCGTGTGGCATTTGTGACAAGAGCTCAACATACAAATGGGACCATGCAATCAGATGGTGGAACGGTGAAAGAACTGTGGCTCTTGTGAGAGTAAGACTCTATCCAATACAAGGAGGGATGCATGGCCAGGGAAGTATTGATCTGTGAAAATGAGGACTGTGCTTATCAGTTTTCAGAAGCGGAAACGTCCTTTCTATGTTGCCCCAAATGCGGTACGCTTGTCTCTAGCAATTTCGCCCGTGTTAACTTAGAAGATCGAGCTCGACTATATAGGGATATCCTATCCTTCCGTAAACATCTTCGTATATCGAAAATAATAAGCTATGCTGCTATTTGTCTAATAGCTTTTCTCTATATTTTAGAGGGAATACTTTTTGACTACACGGGGGCTTATGGCAAGAGGGGTTGGGAAGCCATCAACTTTAGGAATGCACTAACTTTTGAAAAGTCCCATTTTTCTTTCTTAATTTATGTGAGTTTTACCCTTATCGATAGTGATTTGGTGAACAAGCAAGATTATAAAGGAAGAATGTGGATATTACATACGATAAAGGCCAAGGTTATCATGGGAATGATCCTCTATACTCTACTGTTTTTACTATTGCGATACCATGTGCCATATTATTATTGGAAAACGGCATATATGATAGGTGATCCCAAAGCTACATCTTATGGCCTCACAAGAGAACTCGTTTTCTATTACCTATATTTGGTTTCCACCGTATTTCCAAGTACGTATATGTTATGGGACGATTGGTACTCCCGATACCTATGTGAAAACATGTCCCCGAAGGAACCTAGGCGGTTCAATAGATGGGGTTGAGTTTAAGTATTAAAATTCAGCGATATCCAAAAGAGACGCAAGAAAAAGGGAAAGGTGTTGGCGTAGTAATAAACAATGTGATAAAATGACGCAAAATGGTAAAAAATTATCAAAGTTGCTAAAATAGTCTTGTAATCTATCCATTATCGCATGTGGCATTTGTGACAAGAGCTCAACAATACAAATGGGACCATGCGATCAGATGGTGGAACGGTGAAATAACTGTGTCTCTTGTGAGAGTAAGACTCTATCCTATACAAGGAGGTATGCATGGCCAGGGAAGTATTGATCTGTGAAAATGAGGACTGTGCTTATCGGTTTTCAGAAGCGGAAACGTCCTTTCTATGTTGCCCCAAATGCGGTACGCTTGTCTCTAGCAATTTCGCCCGTGTTAACTTAGAAGATAGAGCTCGACTGTATGGGGATATCCTATCCTTCCGTAAACATCTTCGCATATCTAAAATAATAAGCTATGCTGCTATTTGTCTAACAGCTTCTCTCTTTTTTTTAGATGGGACACTTTTTTACTACACGGTTGGTTATGCCTTGAGGGGAAGGAGAAGGAGAGCCCGCTACTTTAGTAATGCGCTAATGTTTAGAAAGGCCTTTTTTCCTGTGTTAATTTATACGAGTCTTACCCTTATCGATAGTGATTTGGTGAACAAGCATGATTATAAAGGAAGAATGTGGATATTTCATACGATAAAGGCCAAGGTTATCATGGGAATGATCCTCTATACTCTACTGTTTTTACTATTGCGATACCATGTGCCATATTATTATTGGAAAACGGCATATATGATAGGTGATCCCAAAGCTACATTTTATTCTACATCTTATGACCTCACAAGAGAACTCGTTTTCTATTACATATATTTGTTTTCCGCCGTATTTCAAAGTACGTATACGCTGTGGGACGATTGGTACTCCCGATACCTATGTGAAAACATGTCCCCGACGGAACCTAGGCGGTTCAATAGATGGGGTTGAGTTTAAGTATTAGAATTCAGCGATATCCAAAAGAGACGCAAGAAAAAGGGAAAGGTGTTGGCGTAGTAATAAACAATGTGATAAAATGACGCAAAATGGTAAAAAATTATCAAAGTTGCTAAA
>CAKZWV010000007.1 GCA_937922005.1 uncultured Clostridia bacterium
ATTGTAGAGTATAGCTGTAGATAAATTTCAATCCACGCACCCGCAAGGGGTGCGACGGCTCTTAAAAAATGAGGCCCTGGGGATGCTGGAAATTTCAATCCACGCACCCGCAAGGGGTGCGACATTGCGTGACGCCATTGCCTATGACGAGTTCAGCATTTCAATCCACGCACCCGCAAGGGGTGCGACTTGATTAAGAGTGCACTGGGGTTCCATTACGAGATTTCAATCCACGCACCCGCAAGGGGTGCGACATATGCCCTGGCATCTGATTTAGGCGTTAGCTGTGATTTCAATCCACGCACCCGCAAGGGGTGCGACTGGGCCGACTCGAACGAGATCAATGATATTCTCATTTCAATCCACGCACCCGCAAGGGGTGCGACCGCATTTCCTGGGGCTTTATCCCCAGGCATGCAACGAAACTATAGCACTTTTTAAGCGCTTTGTCTCATTTTTATCTCATATTTATGAGGTCGATCCAGGACTTTCCTGTCCGGCCATACCTCTCATAGAGTTTTAACTAGTCACAACCAATAGAACTTTTCAACAAAGTCTATCTCGTTGATATCACATTTCTTTTAGAGTAGCAAAAGATCTGTCTCCGGGTTGTAAGTCTCATTTTTGCCAAGCGTTTCAACTCGCCCTTCCCAGTTTTTTCCCAAATTGTAGATTCGGATGGAATCCATTTCAGGATCAATGATTGCTTTGAGCTTGTCTTTGATTTGTACTAAATCACTCGGATATATGTTCAGCTCAAAGACAGAGTTCTGGACACGTTGACCGTAATCAACACATACCTTTGCTACCTGGCTTAGGCGTCTTCGTCCTGCTGCGGTAGTGGTAGATACATCATATGTAATTAAGACTTGCATTTAGCCCTCCATCATAAACGGAGGATATGCAGGAATGTCACCCCTAATGTAGGAGTTGAGAAGTTTAGCCTGGACATGTGGTAATAGTCCTAGTTTAATTTTCTCTCCTAAAAATGGGTGACGGATTTCTTCCTGTTGCCTCTTATTCCAATGGGTTAGGACGGTATCTCGCCCCTTATCCGTTAGGAGGCAAGCTCCGTTCTCTTTTACTTCAAAATCATTTTTTCCTATGCGTCCTAGGTTTACCAGGGAAAGACAAAACCTATCTACCAGAAAGGCTCTCATTTCCTCAATGATGTCTAGAGCCATGCTAACTCTTCCAGGGCGGTCTGTATGGAAAAAACCTGCATAGGAATCTATGCCAATGCCTTCTAAAGCCGCCGAAATGTCGTTGGTAAGCATTGCATACATAAACGACAACAAAGCGTTAAAGCGATCTCTTGGTGGCCGTTTACTTCTTTCGACAAAGTAAAAATCATCGCGATTCTTTAGGATTAGCTCATCCAAAGCGGAAAAGTATTTTTGAGCAATTACCCCTTCGCAGCCACGGACACTATCCTTATTAGGGGCAGCTTTCGTTTGTAGCATGAGGTCTTTGATAGAGTCGATAACTTCATCCATCTTTTTCGTATCTACTTGGTCCTTATGGTCCAACTTCCCTCGGATCAAAATTTTCCTAGAGTTATAAGCCTTGGCGTAAATGATGCTTTTGACAAAACCGAGGGACTCTTCGGAGTCAGCAAGTTGATACTGCCTTTTTCGGGAATATATGTTGCCATATGAGGCCCCTATCACCCTACCGCAAAAGCGTCCATAGGGAGTAAAAAAACTGATGGCCACATGTTCTTCCATGCACATTTTCATGAGCTCAGGACTGACGCCCATATAGTTAAAACATACAATTTGCTTAAGTATATGTATTGGATACCGGGCAACACTCTTTCCGTCGAGGGTTACTACCACATTTAGCCCCTCCTTTCTTAGGTAATAATCCTCTTTGGTAACATACAGGGTATTCAGTAATTTGATCATAGTTCAGCCCCATAAATATAATGCTCTATGCTCTTGTTGCCTTGTGTCAGTTTAGGCTGGCACTCGTCAAACAAGGAACACCTCCGACAATGGGGAAGAAACTCTGGCTTAGGGATATATTGTTGGCGATAACATGCGTGCATTTGCTTGGCGGTTTCTATGGTTAAAGCTCTTAGTTCGTCCGAAAACTCTACTTTTTCCCTACTATCTGTCTCATGGTGATAGAGATAACCATGAGACAGATGCGTTTGAAAGTCCTCTTCCAAGCATATACCCTGTGCCATTAGTTGCACACGCTCTGCGTTGTGATCGTGTTTCTTCCCTCGCTTATATTCGACTATAACTACCTGCCACTTGCCATCCCTACCTATCAATCTCACCCCGTTTTCTGCTTGGTGAAACTCTACTAGGTCAAGAATTCCCGTAAGTCCTAATAGCTTAGAACTTATGGGCATAGCTCTAGAAATCAATAGGTTTTTTCGTTTCTCCTTCAAAAAAGGTTGATCGACAATCTTGTGGACTATTTGTCCTTCTGCGGTTAAGATATTTTCTTGCCAAGCCTGGGCGACATGAATTAAAGCCCACTGGCGTTGACAAAAAAGAAAATGCTGAATTCCGCTGAGCAATAGGTAATTATCGTTATCGTTCTCAGGATCGTTAGCTCCAGAATTGGTTTCGGTCTCTATGTCTTTCCCTTCCTTACTCACCCTGCAAATGCTCCAGCGTTAGGCCCTTATCTTCGTATTCTTTCAGCTTTTCAGGATTTAAGCGAATGTGGTAGTCTTCATATTTGAGGTGCCCTTGCTGATCGTATGGAATATCATATTCTAACAAATCTTTAATTTTGCCACTAGAGACATCTCCCGCTTTTGAGGAGTGAGTAAACCAAAATAAGTCTTTCACTTGCATGGATCCGTCAGGTCGGGCGGAGGAAGCATCGTTGACAAATAAGGTTTGAAGACATTGTTTGATAATAGCAACATCATCTTCATTTAACCCGGTTTTTTCAGCAAAATATGAATTAATACTTCCGTTAACTACATAAATCCCATAATCAACATAGTGTTTGGTCCCCATGGTATCACTGCTACGAACAGCTCCTGATGAGGCTTTTACACCATTGACACTTTTCGTAATTTGCATCGAAATGGGGTTGATCACATCAAGTGATTTGGCCATGGATATTGTTACAGGGCCCCGAATCGCTAGAGAATATTGTTTCTTAGTAAATACTTGCCCAAAACTTCTAACATCCAACCAAGTCCGATTAGCTAGTTCTTCAACATTGGTATCTTTTACTTTTTCTAGCAACTTTTCAAACCGATCGGTTAACGAATCACAGCCATCATCACATCTTTCTTGTGATTGGACAAATATTTTGGCACCCAGATCTTGCATTCGATTGCGAATTTTACGTTTGATGCAAACGTCGCTGATTTCGCCATAGCCCTTGCTATCCATCCTGGGCATATTGCCATTGAGGGGATCGCCATTCGGATTAGCTCCGGATACTTCGATTGTAAAAACAAAGTCAATTTTATGATTAATCATATGCTTAGTCCTCATCACTTTCTGTTGTAGATTTTTTGGTAAAGTGTTCTTTCTTTTGCGCTTCATAGCCAAAGATGAAACTTGGCCCTAATGGCTTGTTAGCAGAAGGGCCCTCCATAGGATAGTGATCCCCTATCAAGTTGGTCACTTCTGAAATTTCTTTTTTGATCTTGATCAGGATCCCTCTTTTTTTATTGTCGGCCATCATTTTTTTCTCGTAGGGTAATAAGAGAAGGCGCAATCTCATATTTGTGCTTTCTGGGCGGTTTACGAAAGTCGTCCAGAGGTTTTCTGCATTGGTGAGTCGGGTTGTATCTTGGTCAAATGTTGCCCGTTCCAACACTTCATACAAGCCCAGTAGGCGGCCATACAAGTATGACCGGTCATAGTTCGTCCGATCTAACATATCACTTTTTGCTCCTTCCTGATCTTTTAGGACTGCTAAAGCGCACTCCACGATCCAATTCCATGTATTGGTATATTTCAACCGAAGCCTAATGTTAGTAGATAAGGCTTGGGTAATATTTCGAGGCATTTTTCTTCCGGCGAGGATAGCTGTAACTAGGTTAGTATACTGCTTGCTATAGTGTTTCCTGGAACTAACTTCTAGCCGGTTATAGCCTTTCTTCTTAGCATCCGGCACTTCAATACCGTAAGCAGCATTGATTAGCTGTGGGATGCTAGGCGTATAATACTCTCTCGGTTTATCTTTACGCTTTACGGGCCAGCCATAACTTTGTGACCATTGCAGGAGTCGTTCTTTCAGTTGGGAGACGCCCACAGAGGTGAAATAGTTTAGAGAAACCCGAGAACTGCTATCATCTGGTTTATCTAGGATGGCAACATAGTATTGAGCTGTGTCTGCAAAATGTATGGTACCACTAGTTAAAGACTTTAGAATTTGATTAGAGATCGGATCGCCTAAAAGTGCCGTTGGAGTATTTGCAAACAACAGATTACTTTGTGCTCGATTAAAAATGTCATAAGCATCTGCATCGTTTTCATCATTGGAGATTGGTATAGAGATCCCCTTAGACAAATCCATTCCAGAGTTATTTTGGATATCATCGGAAAACCAACTAATCGCATAGGCGTAAGAGTCTAGCTTCCGCGAAGTGTTGGGGCCTTCCAAGAGGGCTTTTGCCATTTGAAAAATCTTCTGGCTGGTAATCTTTCCGATGCTCACAGTTTCCTCTGGTCTGGAAAAACGACCCAAATAATTTACCTCGCTACAGGTGATTTGGGATATCATTTTGGCGATTCCTATGATGCCACGATGCTTAAGGCAAAGATAATCGTTCTTTCCACTGATGTTACATTGGATTTCAATAGCCTTGTCATCCTGAGCAAAGCAAGCTTCTACGTACTGGATATATCGCTGCTGCAAATCGGAATTCTCTGAGACACTGATATTACGCAAACCATCATAGTCTTCAATTTTATAGGTTAAGAAAATCTTCGCTAAATCTACAGAAACATCCTTAGGCTTCGTTCCTGATGTATCTATATAGGATACTTTCATGCCTTCAAGGATGGTATGATCCCCGAATAGCTTTTGTAGGATGTCACTATAGGAAGTGGGCTGAGTGATAAAGTTATAAAAGATTCGGACAAAATCAATATCCTCGTAGGCTAACCAATCTTCTAGCTGTTGAAGATAAGCCATAGAATGCTTGCTTCCATCGGGAATGACATACTGGAAGGTATCACACAAAGGATGAGGAGCAACACCACTTGACCGTGCCACTGAATCCTCCGTCATAGGGTAGACAAGCAGGGTATTCTGTGGCAGGAATTCTGCTTTGACAAGATTACTGTCTCGATCGAGGGTAAGCTCTACAATGTTTTTCCCATTGGATCGCAGAGAATTGTGAAAAATGGGCAGGATATAATTTTGACGATATGAAATCTTCTTGTCCTTGTCCTGAGGATTGAGTTGGGTGGGATCCGCTACCAGACCGTGGTCTAACGCATACTGGTAACTATCATATAGGGCCTTGAAAAAACTCATAGCTTTAACCCTCCTATATCGTCTGCTAACTCCTCCTCCACCGTTTTAGTTAATACCGGTTCCCGGAAGATATAATTACCTACTTCATTGATGATAGGGCAGTCCTCCGGCTTAGGATATACGATACGTCCGTGCTGCATATGGATCGGAGCATAGGCAGCACGTAAGAGCTCTCCAGATTTTTGCGGATAGAGAAAACCAACAAACATGATACCAAAGCCTATATTGGTATTATCGTAGTAACCTGGATCTTGCTCGTAGTCTGACGCTGTCAGTTCTTCAATATAGCCCATGCACTCGCTAACGCCAAGGAAGATAGGCCGTCGACCTCCCCTTTTTAGGGATCTCTCAGTAATCTCCTCGTGCTTTCTCATATTGCGGTCTTTTGCCAGGTCCTCTCGTCCCAAGTTCCATTCAAAGTGATATTTTACGTAGTAGCACACGTCAGCCAGATAGGTGTAGGAACTTAGGTCCGGCTTATAATCGCTCTTAAGTAGTCGAATACCCTGGGATTCTGTCTCAATCGGCTTCATTATTCGGATTTCCTCTACAACATTCTGGAAAGTCGGCTTGTAATAATTAGAGTCTAGTATGCCCCGGAGCATTTCCCGGGTTGGGACTGGGTAAGAGTATTTTTCGCCTCCACTCTTCGTTTCAGGCATTGTGATCAAGGCCCGATCTCCAAAAATTTTGGCGTAAAACGTTTTGGATTTTTCCATAAGTACCTCCCTTCTAAGTTATACCTAATTTCTAACAATGGTAAAGCATAAAAAATCTTTTGTCAAGAGCATCACAAACATTTATTGAATGTTTTTCCTTAGAAATGCTGACGTATTCGGTGGACTGCAATCCAGCTTTATAATCTTCCTACAACATCAACACTTCCGGCTCCTCAAAGTCTACACCAAAGGTGGGCTGGTAAAACTCAGCAGGCACAATGTAGACTGTCCCCAGCAAAATATTTTCGCAATGATCCAGATTGCGTTCTGCAACGGGAACCGTATAGCGGGAGAGATGGCGCACCAGCTTGCGGATTTGGGCCAGGATGGAAAGGTCCGGTTTGCGATTAAACTGCGCTTCCAAATTTCGAATTTCGTCAACAGCTTCTTGCGTTTCGTCGCATAAGACTACAGCAGTTTCCTGATCTTCGTCAATTAAGGAAAATTTGTCATAAGCGGTACGAAAGGCCTGTACCATACTGATTCCTAGGTGATTTGCAATTTGCGAGGTTTGTAGGGTCGGCAGAACTTGCTTTCTGACCATATCGGCAGCCTCAGGATTATCCGCTAGCAATCCAAAGATACAAGACAACTCCTTCCCCAAGTTCGCATATAACTTCCAGAAATAGTTTTGTGTCATTTTATCCAATTCGTATGGGGCCTTCGGGTCATCGAAAACATACCCCGCCGCATCCTTCCGCTCTTTCATTCCCTTCAGCGAGTTGATCCGTTCCACGTTTTTGTCGAGGTTAACCACATAGGTCAAGCCCTTTGCCTTCTTACCCTCTCGATTACACCGACCCATGGCCTGGACAATAGAATCCAGTCCCGAAAGAGAGCGAATTACCAGGTCAAAATCCACATCCACCCCAGCTTCAATTAACTGAGTACTGACCACGCAAATACGGTCACCGGCGTTTAGGCGCTCCTTGATGGTGGCAATCCGCTTCAGTCGATCCGCTGCCGTCAGATTGGTCGTCAGATAATAGAGGTCCTCGGGAGCATAGTCATTTAGCAGAAGGTCATACAACTTCCTAACCACGGATTTGGTATTCAAAATAATCAAGATCGATTGATCCCGGTGTTGCCGAACCAGGTCCTCGAGGTCCTCGACCGTACAGCCCTCATTTATATCTCCATAGAGAGCCAGGTCCACCCGGTGGAACACTTTGGCTTCCTCCTTGGATAAGCTAATCATATTGCGATGCAGGCCGGAGGCATCGCCGTAGGCCAGCCGGTGATCGAGACTCACGAGGTCATTCGTTGGCTGAGTAGCTGTCGAAAGGACCACCGTGGCATGCATGACCACCTTGAGGAAATTAAGAGAAAGATTAATCATATACAAATAATCCACAGGTAGGGTCTGCCACTCATCGAGGATGATCACCGAGTTGATTAAAGACTTAAAGCGAGTGAGATTGGAGGATTTGCCTTTGAAAATGCTGTTGAAAAATTGAACCATAGTTGTTAAAACCACGGGACTCGTCCAATCATCCAACAAATATTTTTGTCGAACCACGGCTAAAGAATCATCTTCCTCATCCAAACGGTCCGTGCGAGTGGTAGAAAGCTCCTGGTCCTGGACAACGTTAGAATGGTGTTCGAGTACGAACTCTTCATTCTGGAGGATTTGCTTCATTTCGCTTGCATTTTGTTCCAAGACGGAGAGGAATGATGTAACGTAGAAAAATCTTTCCTTTCCTTGGTAGCTCATTTGGTTCATCCCGTAACGGAGCGAAAGGAGGGTCTTCCCAGCCCCGGTAGGTAAGTTGAGCTCGTAGATCCCGGGTCCGTCCTCTCGAGCCCTCGTTAAAATATCTCCAGCAATTTTACTCCGAACTTGGTCAAGGGGCGTTTGAGGCTCCCCAAAAGAGGCGTAGCGGTCACGGACCTTCTGTTCAAAATCATGGATTACCTCTTGTAATCGTTCGGGAGCGGGGTCTATTATAAGATCTTCGTAGGAGTTGATGGTATCTTTGATGTCACAAGATTTGAGGATAGACACGAGAAGCCGACAAAGCATGGATTGATAAAAGGGAAGGGCTGGATGCGTACCACGAGCGAAAGATTTCTGGTTTGGAGAATTGGGATGCTGGGTTTCAGGTGCAGAAAAATTCGTTTCAAGCTCTTCTAGCTTATGCATAATCTTGAGATATTCGTCAAAACCGTCTAGATAGAGGTCCACCAAAGAGATTCCCTTTTGCGTCAAAAACACATTTACGTCTTTAAAAAGAGATTCCCCATCCTGGACTTTTCCTAGGCGCTCGAAGCTCGTGTACACATATCTGTTTTCCAAATTCTGCCGCACCAAATTATATTGGCCATGGTGCGAGAGAATCGTATAAATTAGGACGTGGGTATAAGAGTAAATGTAGGTCAAATCTGCCTGCTTGATGCGAGATTTAAGAAGGTCTCTATTACTGCCAATACTGCCAACACACAGGAATATTTGGTAGATAAAAAAGCCACCCATCGTGGAGTGGTCGACAAAGGCCTTGGTGTTGTTGAGAATCTTCTCCTGAAAAGCTGGCTGGGCCTTGCCAACGTCGTGAAGGAGACCGATGAGATAGGACATGGCCCCCAAACCTACCTTGTCGCCGATTGCCTTGGAGGCTTCAGCAGTTTGGAGAAGGTGGGCGTAAAGACTTTGGCGTTTGCTGGGATCTTTTTGGTCAATATGAGCATAAAGCTGATCTAACATGGGTTTCTCCTTATCGATATGTGTCCTCGGAAGGTGGGCCTTCGGGGATGGCTGGTGAGAATGTGACAGGTGGGCTCCTTTCTTAAGTAAAACGGAAGCAGACTTCATGAGTCAAGAATAGGCATACTCCCGCAAAATGTCAAGGAAAATGAAGGATTGTCGAAATTTGTCGAAAGATGTCGAAAAAAACTAAGGCAGAATTTTGGAAAAACTGCTATCTTGGACGAAGGATTTGCAGTGGGAGGATGTCAGCACCCAGCCAGCTCAAAATAAACTCCCAGATGATCTGGATAAGATGAGCTTGGAGAGAGGGGTAGGGGGGATACCACTGCTATGAGAAAGGATGACTGCCGATGCTATCGCGTAATGAGATACAACAAATACTTGAGGCGAGTTTGGCCCAAGGAGCAGATTTTGCCGAAGTCTTTTTAGAGGATACCGTAAACACGAGCCTCAGCTACCTAGATGGAAAACTGGACAAGGTGCAATTGGGGAGAGACTATGGACTAGGTCTACGCCTGATTAAGGGACTGGAGACCGCCTATGGGTACAGTTCGGACCTATCGCTGGAGCATTTGCAGCGCTTAGTTAAGGATACCGCTGCCGTCCTTCAAGGGGCTCAAAAGGGTCAAGACACGGGGAGTGAGCCAGCTAGATCACAAGCTAAAGCAGCTGGTCCTTCGGGAACCGTTCACCTAGGAACAGAAGCAAAAAAACGTGGATTCATGCCTATACTGGTGGACTTTAAAGAAAAATCTTTGCATGATAAGGTCCGGCTCATGCAAGAGGCTTATGATACCGCTAGGACCTATGATGCCCTCATTCAGCAGGCTTCTGTCTCCTACCTTGAGACAGACCAGAGGGTGCTCATCGCCAATTCCGAAGGTCTATGGGTGGAAGATCGTCGCCCTCGGGGTCGTTTCCATGTCGGGGCCATTGCCGGAGAAGGTGACCGGAAAGAATCCGGCGGGATCAGCAAGGGGGCTGGCCAAGGCTGGGAGTTCTTCCAAGCTTTAGATGTGCGGGCTATGGCTACCGAAGCGGCAGAACAGGCCCTCACTATGATGCGAGCGGACTATGCCCCCAAGGGCGTCATGCCGGTTATTTTGGATAATGGCTTTGGAGGGGTACTCTTCCACGAGTCGTGTGGACATGGGCTTGAAGGCTATTTTACCTCTAAACACATTTCCGTTTTCTCCGACAAATTAGGAGAACAAATTGCCTCGCCAGTGGTCACGGCTATTGATGACGGGACGATTTGTGGCGAATGGGGAACGGCAGCTTATGACGACGAGGGCACCCCTACCCAGAGAAATGTACTGATTGAAAATGGCATTTTGAAGTCCTATCTGGTGGATCGGATGAGTGGAAAACGCCTGGGCCTACCTTCGACGGGGTCCTGCAGGCGGCAGTCTTACCGCTTTGCGCCTGTTTCACGCATGAATAATACTTTTATCGCTCCTGGGGACTCGACGAGGGAAGAGATGATTGCAGCTACGGACCACGGGCTCTACGCCAAAAAGTTGGGAGGCGGCTCGGTTGATGTGACAACGGGAAACTTCAATTTTGCCGTCACAGAAGCCTATCTCATCGAAAATGGGAAAATTACGAAACCGGTCCGAGGAGCCACCCTCATTGGCCAGGGCTGTGAGGTATTAAAGAAGATTGATATGGTGGGTAGGGAATTGGCCCTGGCCCCTGGAATGTGCGGAGCGGGGAGCGGACTCGTACCGGTCAATGTCGGCCAGCCTCCTATCCGGATTACAGAAATGACCGTCGGGGGAAGGTAGAGAACATGGGCAAAAGCGCAATAATGGATGAGATGGGAAATAAGAGAGGAGCCACGATGGAACATAAGGAATGGATGCAGGCCTGCTTAGCTAAGGCTGCGGAGCAATACGACGAGGCAGAGGTCTATTACGCTAAATCTCAGGGCAATTCTTGGACTCTGTCCCAGGGAGAGCCCGAAGAGGCCAAGGTTGCCGAGTCGGTAGGCGTCGAGCTCGTCGTCCGACAAGGCGACCAATGGGCTCAGGCTTATACGGAAAAAATCGATCAAGAGGCGATGGAGTATTTGTTGCAGCAGGTGAAAGAGGCCTTGGAAGTGATGCCTGCCAATCCTGATCGGCGGCTCTATAGGCCAGAAAATGGGGCAACGGAGTCGACTGTAAATGCTCAGCAAAATCCTCAGGGACCTGACCACCAGGCCATTTCCGGTGTGGAAGTTTTGGACCTGCTCCAGGCTATGACTAAGGAAACCCGGGCTTTGACCGACGAGATCAAGGAGGTGCAAGCCTCTTTTGAGTATCAGGGAGCAGAGTCTCAATGTACAAATACTCTCGGCCTAGATTGTACGCAAAAGGGCTCCATGGGGGTAGCTGTTCTATATGTCGTTTTGACGCAAGGGGAGAAGATGCAGGGAGACTGGGCTTACCGTTTTGTCCATGGCCCAGAGGAGGTTGATCCGGCGGTTCTCGCCAAGGAGGCCGTTGATCGGGCTCAGTCTTATTTTGGGGCTAGTCCTATTCCTTCAGGAGACATGCCGATTGTGTTAGACCAGAATACTTGGGCCAGCTTCTTGTCCGCTGCCCTCTATGGGCCTCTTTCTGCCGAAGCTGTGCAAAAAGGCATGTCCCTTTTGGCGGGTAAACAAGGGGAAAAGATTGCCTCTGAGCTCGTCTGTCTCTACGATGATCCTGCTAACTCCCATAATCCCATCCCCAAAGCTTTCGACGGCGAAGGGGTGCCAACCAGGAAATTGCCCTTGGTTGAAGGCGGGATCTTGCGGGCATATTTGCACAATCTGGAGACCGCACAAAAGATGCCAGGCGCTAAGCCCGGCAATGCGGAGCGTGGCTACAAGACACCGAGTCATCCAGCTGTTTCCTTTATGACGATGGAACCAGGGGAGCTTGATCAAGAAGGACTTCTGGCCAAGGCTGGAAAGGGGCTTTTGATTACCCGGATGGATGGTTTGCATGCTGGCATTAACACCATCAGCGGAGATTTTTCCCTTCAAGCTAAGGGCTTTTTGATCGATCAAGGGAAAAAGGGTCGTCCCGTCGACCAAATCA
This sequence comes from uncultured Clostridia bacterium, assembly GCA_937922005.1. Classification (GTDB taxonomy): domain Bacteria; phylum Bacillota; class Clostridia; order Saccharofermentanales; family DTU023; genus CAKZWV01. Next base: position 11,964 of record CAKZWV010000007.1, read on the forward strand.
CCATCGCTGGCAATGTCTTTGAGCTCCTGCAAAAGGTCGAAGCTGTGGGTTCTGACCTCTTATTGACGATGACGGGAGCTTATATGCCGTCGGTCCTTATCGGATCGCTGGCAGTAGCAGGAAAGTAGGAAGCTTTCAGCTTTCAGACTGTTTTCCATAAAAAGGAGTTTCTTTTGTCCGAACAGTCGACTAGTTCTCTTTATTACATCCGTGACCATCTGGAGGACGGGCGGGCTGTTGGTCAGCCGGTGGCCCAGGCAATAGATGAGTCTCTTGACCCATCTGCGGATCAGCCTGAAGCCCAGTCTATGAATCAGCCTGAGGCCGAGTCTATGGCCGAGTCTATGGCCCGGTCTATGCCCCAGTCTATGGATCCGCCGCTGAATCCCGCCTCTGGGCCTGTTCGCTTTTTGGAGGGGCCCGTCTTGGGAGAAACCTGGGCCGAGGCAGCGGATGGAACTTTCAAGCTTGTGAGGCCAAGTTCTGCTCCCAACCGGGCCATCCCTTCTTGTCCCCATTTTCCTCAATGTGGTGCCTGTACCGTGCAGCACGTCAGCGATGCCGCAGAACTAAGGCTTAAGGTAAAAGAGGTTCAGGAGAATTTACAGCGCATTGGCCATTGGCCTAAGGATCAGGCCCATCTTCTCGATAGCCTGACCATCACGACCCTACCGGGGTACGGTGAGGAGGGCGAAGGGGGGGCCCCATTATGTAAGATTCCAGTCTCGAGTGATCAGTCGGCTGCTCAGGCCGATTCAAGTCCCGTTCCATTGGATCAGGTTCCCGCTCCAAGCTATAAGTCTTCTGCCCGTTTTCATTCCCGATCGAAAATCTTGCTTCGGGTGGAACATGCGAGACCAGCAGAGCCTGCTCATCTTCGTGTGGAATATGCAGGGCCGGCGGAGCTTTCTCCGCTTCAGGTTGAACATGCGGGATCGGCAAAATTGGCGGACTCTTCTCAGCTTGGAACGGCCGGAAGGCCTTGTTTGCAGCTCGGTTTGAAGGAAAATGCCCATCATTTTGTGCCAATTGACTCTTGCCTCCAAATGCCCCCAGACTTTCCCCAACTCCTAGCTGCCCTGACGCAGGCCCTGACTCAGGCGGAAGAAAGCTATAGTCTGACCACCACAGCCCTCCAAGTGCGTTATGGATCCTTTGGGGATGGCCAAGCGTCTTCGTCCCGCACAACGCCCATCCAGATCAAACTTTACCTAGCTCAGGATGGGCAGTCTTCAAAACAAACATCTCCGTCCCTCCCTGCTGATGACCTTTACCGACTCTTTGCCAAAGTCCTAGCAGCCGCTTCCTACCACCTCTACAATCTGGCTTTGGCCTGGGACCGGGCTGGCCGTCTCCAAGCAAGTTTCACGGAATTGGGCGATCCGCTGCCCATGACTCTTCTTGGGACGAGCTTTGCCCTGGCCAATGACAGCTTTTTCCAGGTCAACCTCCCCGTTGCTGCCGAGCTTTTCACCTATGTTGCCGATATCCTGGCAGACCTCTACGACCGCCAGCCCTTTCAGAAAATCTGCGAATTTTATGCTGGAACTGCTGTCATCAGCCAAATACTCCATCGTCGCTTGTCCCACCTTCCTCTTCGCTATGTTGCGGTAGAAAATAATCCCGCAGCCGTGGCAGACGGTCGGGCCCTAGCGAAGGCCAAGGGATTGGAGCTGGAGTATTTGCAGGGGAAGGTGGAGGATCTTTTTGGACGAACCGATCTCCTAGAGGATTTTCTTTCGGAGTCGAGCGTCCTTATTTTGGATCCACCCCGGGCTGGGTGTAAAAAGTCGGTGCTCAAGGGGCTAAAAGAGCAAGGGCCTGGCCACCTGATTTATATTTCTTGTCATCCTGGGACCTTGAGCCGGGATCTCAGCCTCCTTTGGCCCGCTTACACCCCCCAGGCCATCCGAGCCTTTGATATGTTTCCCCAGACTATGCATGTGGAGACGGTAGTATTATTGTGCAAACTTAATATAAAGCAACATATCGAGATTAACTTGGATATGGATAAGCTGGAATCATCGAGCGTGAGAACTACAATAAGCCGAAGTCTAAGGACGTAAACAGCCGCAATGTCCGCCGGATAAAGAAAAAGCAATCAAGGAGGCATTGAAGCACTTCGGCATGATTTGAGGAGGGCAGATATAACGTATTTGATTTCTTGTAAATTTAACATGGATACTGCCTGTGTGGAACTGAAATTCACCGATGGCAGTATGATTGCGATTGATACCATTGCCGTTGAGAACGAGGTTGCCCGTAATATATATGAAAGGTTAGAGCTTGACTATCTGATTTACAATGCTCCATCGGAGTATGCTGACCTCATTTTGAACGGTGATCCCGAAACATATCTGCAAACTGTAACGGAGTACAAACCATTGGATAATTAATTTTTGAGCCGTCTATAGTGCAGACTATGGGCGGCTTAAAACTTGCTTGGCAGATAAAAGGTAAATATTTTTATTGATTATGAAAAAATCCCCTTGCGTAGGGTATTGCTTGTGACGCTGGGTAATGATGTAAGATAAGCAGTGTAAGGAGGTGAAAGCTGTGTCAAAGTACACAACAGGAGATATTGCCAAACTCTGTAGCGTGTCCGTCAGGACGGTGCAGTACTACGATTCCAGAAACATCCTTGTACCAAGTGAATTGTCTGAAGGTGGTCGCAGACTGTACGACGAGGATGATCTGAAGCGGATGCATATCATTTGCTTCCTCCGTGAAGCGGGTATTTCCATCAATGGCATTAAAGAACTGCTGACCGAGGAACATCCGGAAAATGTCATATCTGTTCTGCTGGACCAGCAGGAGCAAACGCTTCGTGAGGAAATAGCCGAAGGACAGAAAAAACTCGGAATCATAGCAAACATCAAGCGTGAACTTAAAGAAATTGAAAATTTCTCCGTTGAATCTATCGGTGATATAGCGTATGTAATGAAACATAAAAATAAGTTAAAGAAAATGCGTTGGCTCATGGTGCTTACGGGTATTCCTGTGAACGTATTGCAGTGGGTATCCATTGTTTTATGGATAACCAACGGTCTTTGGTGGCTATTCGCCATTTGGGCCTGTGTAGCAATACCGTGGGGCATTGCGGTTTCGATCTATTATTTCAAGCATGTTGCCTATATCTGTCCCGAATGTCACGAGGTATTCAGTCCTCATTTCAAGGACGTGTTTTGGGCGTACCACACACCCAATATGCGCCGTCTGACTTGTCCGAAGTGCAGACATAGGGGCTTGTGTGTCGAAGTATATGCAGAAAAGGAGGATAAGGACAATGAATAAAATTATGGAGTTTCTTCCGTTTTTAATTCCGCTTGTGATTTTGCAGTTTGGGCTGTTTGGATATACACTGTATCATATTTTAACTCACAAGACATATAAGCGTGGCAATCGTGCTTTGTGGCTGGTTATTATCATCGTGCTGATGAGTTTTGTCGGGCCGATTCTGTACCTCCTGCTCGGCAAGGAGGATGTATAATGGATATGTTACGCATCACTGACCTGCATAAGCGGTTTGGTGATAAGGAAGTATTGCGTGGTCTTACTTTAACCGTACCGGTGCATAGCATATACGGATTTATCGGTAAAAACGGTGCAGGCAAAACAACCACAATGAAAATGGTACTCGGACTTCTGAAAGCAGATTCGGGTGAAATTATTGTGGGTGATGAAAAGGTAGTGTACGGACAGACTTCTACGAATCAATATATCGGATATCTACCCGATGTACCGGAGTTCTATCCTTTTATGACCGCACTGGAATATCTGCGCTTCTGTGGAGAAATTACTGGTATGAAAAAGGCAGAGTGTGATTATCGTTGTAAGGAACTCTTGGAACTTGCAGGACTTAGTGACGAAAAGCACCGTATTAAGGGTTTCTCAAGAGGCATGAAGCAACGCTTGGGCATCGCTCAGGCTTTGCTCAACAACCCCAAGCTGCTGATCTGCGATGAACCTACATCTGCTCTCGATCCTGTCGGTCGCAAGGAAATACTGGATATTATCTTAACTGCCAGAGAGCAGACAACAGTCCTGTTCTCCACCCATATTCTTTCGGATGTGGAACGCATTTGTACAGATGTTGCCTTTCTGAATAATGGCGTAGTAGAAATCCAAGGAACGCTCTCCGATATTAAAACGAAATACCGCAGCGAGGAATATCTGTTGGAAACCGAGGATGATGGGGATATGTGTAAACTAATTAAGGCATTTCCCGCAATAAAGCAGATTGGCAAAAATCAGCTCACATTTTGCGAAAGTATGCTCTCTTCGTTTGAGTTGCTTCGTTTTATATCAGACTGGCATATCGCATTGTTGAAATTTGAACGAGTGGAGCCTACGTTGGAGTCTTTGTTTATGGAGGTGACGCAGAAATGAAATCTCTGTTTACCTTTATAAAAAAAGAATTCATAGAACAGCTTCGCTCCGGTAGATTGATGATCCTCGGACTTTTATTTGTTCTGTTTGGTATTATGAACCCGGCAATAGCAAAATTAACACCATGGATATTGGAAACTATGGCTGACTCCCTTGCCGAAAGCGGAATGATTATAACGGACGTGAAAGTCAGTGCAATGGACTCGTGGGTGCAGTTCTATAAGAATATACCGATGGGACTGCTTGCCTTTGTTTTACTGGAAAGCAGTATCTTCACGAAAGAATACGATACCGGCACACTGGTCTTATCTTTAACAAAGGGACTTGAACGCTATAAGGTTGTGATTTCTAAAACGGTCGTTCTTACTGTTCTTTGGTCGCTTGGTTATTGGCTTTGCTTCGGAATCACATACGGATATAACGCATATTTCTGGGATAATTCTATCGCACAAAATCTCGTTTTCTCTATAGTGTGCTGGTGGCTGTTCGGTGTGATGATTGTTGCGCTGATGGTGTTGTTCTCTACGATGGCTAAGTCAAATACCGGTGTACTTTTAGGAACCGGTGGCGTGGTGCTGGCATCCTACCTAATTGCTTTACTGCCAAAATGTAGCAAATATTTGCCAACGGTATTAGCTGACGGTAATTCTTTGATCTATGGTATCAAGGAAGAAAACGCATACACCGCCGCTATCATAATTGCTGTAGTTGCGACCGTATTGTGCTTGATTATAAGTATTCCCTTATTTAACAAAAAGCAACTGTGATGAACTGAAGCGCTACCCGTCAAGAGAACAGTGAAAAATTATTAGCTTTATGTAGCCAGCAACATTGCTCTTGCTGGCTCTTTTTTGTGTCGTTTCCGCATAGAAGTATCCTGGATGGACACATCACCATGGCTTGCGTTAAACTAGCATATTATAATGGGCCCCAAAATTGGGACTAGCAGAAAGAAAAAAAAGCGAATATAATGAAAGCCATGAGCAAGAAAAGACCAAACTATAGTGCCGAGGTTAAGGCGAAAGTAATTCGTGAGCTAGACAGAGGCGAAAAAAGCTTGAATGAGCTAGCTGCATCATACCAGATAGCTCCGTCAACGCTGTCTAAATGGTATAAACAGTACCTGGAAAACCTTACCTCCTTATTTGGGAAGAATAATACCTCTCAATCAGAGAGGATTGAGGAACTGGAGCGTGCCCTTCAGGTATCGCAGCAGAAGATTGGCCAGCTCACGATAGAACGTGACTGGTTGGAAAAAAATCTGATGAAATTTTCGGACCAAACGGCCCGCATCGAAATCGTTTTGGAGGAAGATAAGGAGCTTTCTATAACCCGGCGGTGCGAGCTGTGCCATCTTAATCGCAGCAGCGTATATCGCTGGAAGAAGGCCAATCGCTATGCCGAAAATGACTATAATCTTGATCTGATGCGCCAGATTGATGAACTTCACTTACAGCATCCTAGCTGGGGTTCACGGAGAATTTCTGCCAAGCTACGGAATGATGGTAAAGATGCCAATCGCAAAAGAATCAAGCGTCTAATGCAGAAAATGGACATTTGTGCTCTGTATCCTGGCCCCAACCTAAGTCTGCGGCTACATGCACAATATCGCCGTCCCTATCTTTTGAGAAATCTTGAGATTGACCATGAGGATCAGGTCTGGGGAATTGACATATCGTATTTGCCCTTAAAACGGGGCTTTATGTATCTATTTATCATTATCGACTGGTATACGAGGCAGATTGTAGACTATGAGCTTAGCTATAGTCTTGAGAAAACCTTTGTAATGAACTGTCTTAAAAGAGTTCTTAAACAAAGAAAACCGGAGATTATCAACTCTGATCAAGGAAGTCACTTTACTAATCCTGACTACATTAAACTTTTAGAAGAGGCTGGTATTAGGATCTCTATGGATGGTAAGGGACAGGCTCTAGACAACATTTTACAGAACGCTTCTACCGAAGTTTGAAGTATGAGGATCTATACATAAATGAGTATGAAAAGAGCCAGCTGAGCTGATCTCTGCTGTAGACTGCTATATACACTTCTATAACGAAGAATGGCCCCATCAATCACTGGGCTACAAAGCGCCTAATGAAGTTAGTGGACAGCTACCAAGTTACTATCGAGCAGTATGATTATACTAGGAAGGAAAGTGTTCGCTTGATTTGAAAACGCTAGTCTCAATTTTGGGGCCCACTTTAGAGAATATGAACTACGAGCGAGGATAACAACCATGAAACATAAAATGAATCTTAATCACGCTCCGTTTCGGATGATAAAAAGCGGAGAAAAGACGATAGAGCTTCGCCTGTATGACGAAAAAAGGAGAACGGTCAAAGTCGGAGATATCATTGAATTCGCCTTGACAGGAAACCCCTCTGAGAGTTTGACTACACAGGTGACAGACCTGCATGTGTTTAAGTCTTTTGAAAAGCTTTATTACGAGCTACCCCTGCTCAAATGCGGCTACACCGCTCAGAATATCAGCACGGCGTCACCGGCTGATATGGGCATTTATTATTCAAAAGACGAGCAGCAAAAGTACGGCGTGGTGGGTATTGAGATTTGCCTTATACAGCCGCTGGAGACAGAGCGGCTGCTTCTCCGTCCTTGGGAAGAAGCAGATGCGGAAGAATGTTATAAATACGCAAAAGATCCACGTGTAGGTCCTATTGCCGGGTGGCCGGTGCATACAAGCGTGGAATACAGCCGTCAGGTCATCCGGGACGTGCTGATGGTGCCGGAGACCTATGCCATCGTGCTGAAGGAAACCGGACTTCCCATTGGCAGCATAGGCCTGCATCATAACGATCTTGCTTCTAAGGAGGACGAAGCAGAACTGGGCTACTGGCTTGGTGTTCCCTATTGGGGACAGGGTCTTGTGACGGAGGCTGCAAGAGAACTATTGCGTCATGCCTTTGAGGACTTGAAACTTGCTTGTGTATGGTGCGGCTACTACGATGGCAATGAGAAATCGAAACGTGTGCAGGAGAAGCTTGGATTCAAGTCTCAATGGACAGCCGAGGAGGTACCTGTGCCGCAGATGGGCGAAATACGTAAGGGACATGTCAATTTGATGACGAGAGAGGAATGGGAAGGTCTCATTACGCTTTATCTGCCGTCTTTGGAAGACCTTTGGTTCAAGCAGGAAATGATGGCGGATCTGGAAACCATGTCGTATAACCATGCATGGGGAAGGACGATTCCTTTTCCGAAAGAGGAATGGTGTGACTGGTATGATTTCTGGATTGCGAATCATGAGAACAAACGTTATTACAGATATTTGAAGGATAACACCGGTCGTTTTATTGGAGAGATTGCCTATCATTACGATCGCGGCCGAAACCTTTATCTCGCAGATGTCATAATCTATGCTCCACACAGAGGAAAAGGCTATGGCGGCATTGGATTGGATTTGCTGTGTAGTGCCGCTAAACAAAACGGAGTAAAAATACTGTATGACGATATCGCCATAGATAATCCGGGAATCACGATGTTTCTGAATCGTGGATTTGTCGAGGAATACAGGACAGACGAAATCATCATGCTCAAAAAAGAACTATAAAGATCTACGAATCTGACTTTTGCACCCGTTTGTCCTAGAAACTACATTTCTGTGTTTTTATCACCTGAAAAGCCCTCAATGGAGGGTTTATTTTTTTGCGCTAGCGCTTGACTTCTTTTTCCCAATATAGTGTGATGAGACGATTAGTGAGAGGAGAGTTTCCTTTGCCTAGACCTATTGATCCCTCAAGTTCATATAAAGTCTCTATCCATGCCTATTCCAATTACCGCTATGCCAGTACTCAACCGGCTTTCGTTGATCCAGATACTGGCAAACGCTTCTATCGCCGCATCCACTGGAGCACTGTCACAGAAGACCTAAAATTTTTACCCGGCAAGAACTATCTCTTGGCCTCCTTAGAGGAGCGCAAAAAGCTTATTTTCCCAGCTGATTGGGACTTAAGCGAACTGGACAAGCTCCCAGGACACCGTAAACCAGGTAGGCCCTCTATTGAAAGCCAAGATGAGAACCGCCTCTATGGCGATATATGGCTCTTGGAAGGGATCGCTCAAAAGACAGGTTTGCAAGAGGACCTCCTGGAGGCTTTCTCTGGCGATCGGGACAAGGTAGACACCGTCCTTACCCTTGCGATGTATCTTTTGTGTGGAAAAGATACCTACCACAAGTTATCTGCCTGGCAGCGCATCACGAAAACACCAGCCTCTCGGCCTCTTTCTTCTTCTTACATTACAAGGTTTACGCAAGCCCTTACAGAGCAGGATCGCTGGAATCTCTTAAAATTAAGGGCCAAACGCCTCCACAAGAATGAGCTTTTAGCTGTCGATTCAACGAACTGTTCTACCTATGGATCCTCCTTAGCTGATATCCGCTACGGGAAGAACAAAGAGCATCTTCCCCTACCGCAGACATTAGAGGTCATTGTCTATACCCTAGAAGGCCATATGCCCGTCTACTACCGCTCTTTCTCTGGTAATGTTCCTGACTCTCGCAGTCTTTCTGTGATCCTTGAAGACCTTAGGCAAGCAAATTTCAAGGATGTGGTTCTGGTAACGGATCGAGGCTACGAATCTATCCGCTCGTTTGAAGTTAAACCTGTACTTTGATCCCATGCGTCGAGGCCAAGAACTCATTGATCTGGATATACACTCGACACCCAAAAAGCAGCCCTAGAAGAGTACCTGGAAAACAAGATTCCACTAGATGATGACGAGACGCTCAAGCGAGTTTACCGCTTCTATGATCTCACCTATGACCACACTACCCGTATCCTTAAGGCTTTCACATTAAATCAAAAGAAGGTTGAAAAATATCGGCAAGAGGCGGGATTTTTTGCGAACACTACGCACGGCTTAGACCTAAGTCCCATTGAGGCCCATGAGCACTACAAGCTCCGGGACGAACAGGAAAAGTACTTTGCATTGATGAAAGGAATCTGTGGTCAAGATCGTCCCAGGACCTCAACAGAGTCTGGAAGAATCGGTAGGTCTTTCATTCTGTTTGTTGCCCAGATTATGGGTTGTTACCTGAGTCATATCCGAAGAACGAAACTTGGAACTGACTTTGCTTCGATTGCGGATGTCCTAGGGGAGATGCGCCCTATCCGGTATATAGAGCATCCCCATACCAAGCCAATGCTAACACCATTTGTAGGAAAGCAACTTGAGGTCTGCGAAGCTTTCGACCTAGATGTTCCAGAAGGCTGCGCCCCCTCCTACCCAGTCAGGCAGACCAGTAGGGGGAAACGTGGGCGGACCAGGAAAAATCCCGTTATTCTTGAATCCTGATTGAGTTCCTAGTACAAACGGGTGCAAAAGTCAGAGCATACTGGTTCTGCAATATTTCACGCCCCCCGCTGCCGCATCGGTCAGGGCTACGCCCTGCAGCTTCCCGGTCGGGGAAGCCAAGCCCGGTGGGCGGGCTTGGCTACGTCTTTGGGACTCTATTTTTCTCCCACTGCCACAGAATCAGAAAACCGATGCCCGCAGCGATCCAGGAGGAGATATAGATATCGATGATACATTCCATGGTATGCTGTCTGGGCAGCACCAGCAGGATCCCCAGCACCCGCAGAAGGCAGATGGACAAAAGGGTCAGGATCATGGGCCTGACCGTATCACCCGTTCCGCAGCATGCGCCGGAAAAGCTTTCCGCCAAAGCATAAAACAGGAAAAATGGGGCCATTCGCCGCATAAAAACAACCGCCTGGGGTACGACTGCCGCCGCATCCTGCACGGGAACAAACAGGCCGCCCAGCGGGGCCGTCAGGAAATACAGGCCAAGGCTTACCGTCCCCACTGCGGCCACGGACATGGCCGCACCGATCCGATTGCCTTTACAGACCCTGTCCCAACGTCCCGCCCCCATATTCTGGGCGGTATAGGTCGTCAGTGCCGGCCCCATGGCATCCGCCAGGAGCCAGATCAGCATATCCAGCTTGTCGCAGATGCCCCAGGCCGCAATGGTGTCTGTTCCCATCGTGTTCACCGCTGCCTGCACAATGGAATTGGCCACCGGGAACAGCACCGATTGCAGTGCCAGCGGAATGCCGGTCCGTACCATGCCCCACAGGTGTTCCAGCCACCGCCGGAGCCGCCGTGCGCCGATCCTTTGCGGCAGTTTTTTCCCTGCCATCCACAGTGCCATTGCCGCACTGACCATCTGGGTAAAAACCGTTGCGATCGCCGCACCTGCGGTTCCCATCCCCAGCCCGCCCACCAGAAGAATATCTCCCACAATGTTGATAATCGAACTGACCAGCAGAATATACAGGGGACTTTTGGAATTTCCAAAGGCACGCAGGACACCGGAGGCCATGTTGTATAAAATCATAGCCCAAATGCCCCCGAAATAAATTCTCGTATATTCCAGGGTCTGAGCATAAATATCCTCCGGGACCTGCATGAATTGCAAAAGCACAGGTGTCAGCAGAACACCTCCTACTGCGCACAGGATCCCAAGTACCACCGCCAAGGCTCCGGCTGAGAGCATGCAGGAGCGCAATCCGTCCCGGTTCTCCGCACCAAAGTGCTGGGAAATCAGGATGGTCGCCCCGGCAGCAAGGCCGTTCATAAAATTGATGGGAAACCGAAAGAGCGTATGTACGGAATCAATGGCCGCCAGTGCGGTCTTCCCGGCAATGCGCCCAACGATCACCGCATCCGCCGTCACATACAGCTGCTGCACCAGGCTGCTGAGCATCAGCGGCACCACAAAGGCCAGCAGGGCAGAACCGATGGGGCCGGAAATCAGGCTTTCATTTCTTTTCACGCCATCCTACCTTTCCTCAGGAAACAGATGACAGGCCACGCCGTGTTCTTTGGACAGCCAGCGCATTTCCGGTTTTTCCTGGGCGCACTTTTCAAAGCATTGGCTGCAACGATCCCGAAATGGGCAGCCCGCCGGAATATCCAGGGAGCTGGGTGGCTCCGAGTCAATAACCGTAATAGGCTTCCTCGGGTCCGTATCCAGGTCCAGGACTGCATCAATGAGTGTACGGGTATAGGGATGCCGGGCCTGAGTGCGCAAATTCTCCCCAGGTAAAATCTCCACCACCCTGCCCAGATACATGACCGCCACCTGATGGGCCACGCTCTGCACCAAAGCAATGTCATGGCAGATAAAGCCTATGGTAAGGCCTTGCTCTCTCTGAAGTTTAACGATCAGTTCGATTATATTTTTCTGTACGGATACATCCAATGCTGCCGTTGCCTCATCCAAAATCAGGATCTCAGGCTGGAGGGCCAACGCCCGGGCAATTGCTACCCGCTGCCGCTGACCGCCGCTCATGCTGTGAGGGTAACGGTCTTCAAAATCTCCGGGCAGCTCCACCATTTCCAGGAGGCTGCGGCATACCGCTGCCCTTTCCTTTGGGGCGATCAGGCCAAAATTCAGCAAAGGCTCACAGACAATATCCCGCACCCTCATTTTGGGATTGAACGATGCGCCGGGATCCTGAAAAACCATCTGAATGTGCCGCCGTGTCTGCCGTAGCTTCTCTCCCCGAAGGGCCGTAATATCCTGACCCCGATACAGGATCTGCCCGCTGTCCGGCCGGTCCAACGCTACCAGGAATCGCATAAATGTGCTTTTGCCGCAGCCGGATTCCCCTACAAGACCCAGCGTTTTTCCCTTTACCAGCTGCAATGAGACATCCTCATTTGCCCGCAGCCATCGGCCGTCAGAAGCGGGATAGCTTTTGCAAACATGCAGGGCCTCCATGATCACTTCCGGCTCAGACATAACGCACACCTCCCAACGTCGGAACGGATTCCAGCAGACTTCTTGTATAGGCATTGGTAGAAGATTGGAGAATGGTGTCCCGGTTCCCCGCCTCCTCGATGCGCCCCTGGCGCATCACCAGAATACGGTCTGACAAATAGGCGGCAACGCCCAGATTATGGGTGACCAGCAGGATTGCCGTTCCATAATCCCTGCGCAGTCTGGCCATCTCCCCGACGATCTGGGCCTGGGTCGTCACATCCAGCGCAGAGGTGGGTTCATCCGCCAGCAGCAGCTTCGGCTCATAGCTCATGGCCATGGCAATGCCCACCCGCTGCTGCATACCGCCGGAGAGCTGAAAGGGATAGGAGCGCATGATATTTTCAGGGCTTGGCAGTCGCATTCTGGCAAGCATTTGGGTTCCTTTTTTCCAGGCTTCTTTTTTTGTCAGTCCCTCATGGGTTCGCAGATACTCCGCAAAAACGGTACCGATTTTGCGGGTAGGATTCATCATGGCCCCGCTGTCCTGAAAAATCATGGAAATCTCCCGCCCTCGGACGGTGCGCCACTGCTCCGGGGTAACATCCAGAAGATCCTTTCCGTCAAATACAATATTCCCCTGGGTAACAGCACCGCCTCCCGGCAACAGCCCCAGGATCCCACGGATCACGCTGGTTTTCCCGCTGCCGCTCTCGCCCACCAGACTGACGATCTCACCAGGCTCCATATGCAAAGAAAAATCCTCCACAGCCTGAGTTTCCCCATAGGCGATGGTAACATGGTCCAGTTCCAGCATTTTTCTACGCCTCCTTGGGGTCAAGAATATCCCGCACGGAATCTCCCAGCATGTTAAAAACCGTAACGACCAGGAAAATGGCCAATCCCGGGAAGATCATCATCCAGGGCCCGGACTGCATACAGGCACGGCCTTCGTTGAGCATATAGCCCCATTCCGGCGCAGGGGGCCTGGTACCGAAGCCCAGAAACGACAGTGCCGCCAGTTCCAGCATCATGCCGCCAATATCTGTAGTGGCCGTAATGATCAGCGTGGGCAGGGCGTTGGGAAGCATATAAGAAAAAAGCATATGCTTTGTTTTGGAGCCTGTCACAATGGCCGCTGACACATAATCCCGGTCCCGGATCTTCAAAACCAGGCTTCTGGAAAGTCTTGCGTACTTGGTCCAGTTGACAAGGACAATGGCGATGATCGCATTCCGGCTGCCGGCCCCCATAATTCCGGCAACAGCCAGAGCCAGCACCAGGCCGGGAAAGGCCAGCATCATATCCGCAATGCGCATGATCACCCCATCGACCCAGCCCCCAAAATATCCGGCCGTCACGCCTGCCGCAGTGCCAACCAGGAAAATCAGAGCGACCACACCAAAGGTCGCACTGAGAGAAGCCCTTGCTCCGTAAATGACTCGGGTGAAAATATCCCGGCCCATTTTATCGGTGCCCAAAATATGCGCCCGGCTGGGTGCCTCCAGGGCCTCCGTCAGAGAACCTTTCAGGGGATCCGCACCGCCGGTCACCACCGGGGCAAATATCGCCCCCAGGATGATCAGCAGAGCCAGAATCAGGAAAAATGTAAACTGCTTATGGGCAAGGAAGAAATTTTTCTTCTTCATCGTATCTGCTCCTTTGCCCGCATTTTGGGGTCTACGGCACCATAGGAGGCATCTACCAGAAGATTGATGACCATGTAAATCAGTGCCAGCCAGAGAACGTACCCCTGAATCAGATTATAGTCGCTGGAAGTGATGGCCGAAACCGCCAGATTTCCCAATCCGGGATAGGAAAAAATCACTTCTACCACACTGGTACCACCAAGCAGACTGCCAACGGACAGTCCAAACATGGTGATAAGCGGCAGCAGCGCATTGGGGAACACGTTTCTCCACAAAATCACGGATTCCCGAACGCCCCTGGCCCTGGCCCCCACCACATAGTCCTGGTTCATCTCTTCCAGAACCGCCGTGCGGACCTGCCTGGTATATTTAGAGGACATGGCAAGGGCCAGTGTCAGCGCAGGCAGAAAAATACTGCGCAGATCCCCGGCAGAACTGATGACGGGAAAGGCCTTTATACGAACGCAGAACGCCAGCATCAGCAGCAGGCCCACCCAGAAATTCGGCATGGCACAGCCTACAAAGGTCAGCCCCCGTACCAGATAATCGATCCACCGATCCTTATAAACTGCGGACAGCATACCAAGAGGCACTGCCAGAAGCAGCATCAGGCCCATGGAAAGCAGGGTCAGCTTCACCGTAGGCCAAAGCCGCCCCAGAAGCAGTTCCGTCACCGGCTTGTTCAGCGTATAGGATTTTCCGAAGTCTCCCCGCAGACAGTTCCGCAGCCAGCGGAGATACTGGGTCGGCAGCGGATCGTTGAGGCCCAGTTCTTCCCTGGTTTCCGCCACCAGTTCCTCCGTGGGCATGATCCCTGCGGCAGTATACATATTGCGCACAGGGTCTCCTGGAGACAGATAGGTCAGCAAAAAAGTCACAAAGCTGATACCCACCAGCACCACCAGAATCTGCGCCAGCCGAAGGGCCAGTTTTTTCTTCTTCAAGGCCGATTCTCCTCTCTTTATATACAGCCGAGGCTTTGGCCTCGGCTGTGCGAGAAACGTTTTTCTTTAGGCAGGTACGATTTCTGTGGTCAGCCAGTAGTAGTCCGCCGTATGGATATGGGCGAAGCCCACGTTCTTGGAGTAGATCATGGAGGAATTGTAGTAGCCGTCCACAATGACCAGGGCGTCGTCGATGACGATCTGCTGCATCTGCCGGATCAGGTCTGCCCGCTTTTCAGTGTCCATCTCACCCTTGAGCTGCTCATAGAGGGCATCGTATTCGGGGTTGCTGTAGCCGCAGTAGGTACCGTCTGTGGTCCAGTTTGCCATATACTCAAAGGGATCGCCGGTGCCCACTGTGGTCCAGTTGTTATTATTGAGATCGTACTCGCCCGCCGCCAGCTTGCTCCACTGATCGTCCGAGCTGCCGAAATCCGCGGTGCAGGCAATGCCGATTTCCGCCAGATACTGCATATGCGCATTGGAAAAATCATTGAGCATCCGGTTTTCATAGGAAACATAGCGTAGGTCGATTTTCTTTCCGTCCAGTTCCCGGAAACCGTCGCCATCGGAGTCCACGATGCCCGCATCGTCCAGCAGTTTCTTTGCCCCCTCAGGGTCATACTTATAGGGGTTTACCAGCTTGTCATAGCCATAGCTCAGTGTGGAGGGCAGGACAGAGAAGCCGGCAGTGTACAGCCCGCCAATGGTCTTGGAGGAGCAGATGGTATCATTGTCAATGCCCATGAGAATGGCCTGCCGGAGGGTCTTGTTGCCCAGAACACCGTTCAGGTTCATCCAGCTGAAACCGCAGCGTACACCGGAGGCAATGTCCACCGTGTAATTGGCGTCCTGCTGGAAGTTCTGGATGTCCGAAACATTAGTGATGTTCTCCACCAGGTCCACCTGGCCGCTCTGCAGTGCCATGGTCTTGGCAGAGGCATCGCCCATAAAGAGAATATGGACCTTGTCATAGGGTACTTTTTCCCGATAGTTGGGGTTGGCTTTCATATCGTAACCCACACCCACGCCGTTGAATTTGTCGATCATATAGGGACCGGTACCGATGGCACCGTTGTCAAAATCCTTTGTATGCTCCACATCCAGGATCGCCATCACCGGATAGGCCAGCTGGCCGGGCAAATTGGCATAGGGCTTGGAGGTCACGATGGTAACGGTATTGGCGGCATCATCGGCAGTCACCTCCGCCTCATATTCCAGGTATTTCTGAGGCTTGGCAGAACCGCCGGGACCCACCTCTTTCAGGTAATCAAAATAGGCCTTTACGCTGGAGGGAGTAAGGGGGCAGCCATCGGAAAATTTGATGTCCTTTTTCAGGGTAATGACCCACTGGGTGTGTTCGTCATTGACCGTATAGCTCTCCGCCAGCCATGGCTCCACATTCATATTGTCGTCAAATCGAAACAGTGCTTCACTGATGCCATAGCGCATACAGTTCCAGGAGGAACTGATGGCCATAGCCGTGTTGACGGACCCGTCATCATACATCTGACAGCCGAAGTTCAGTACCTTTTGGGATGTCTCCTCTTTGGCATCCCCCTGCTTCCCGGCGCAGCCGGAGAGCAGCAATGCAGCGCACAGGAGCAACGCCATCCATATTTTCCAATGTTTCATACCTTATCATCCTTTCATAATTTGTTCCCAAAATACGGTAAAAAAAAGCCGAACTTCCGTCCGACTAAAAAAACATACGCAAAGGAGACACCGCCCAAAATGGCAACAGCTACATTTTGCAGAATGATCCCTGTCCGACGCAAGTGCATTCTCAAAAATAAGCAGGTCTCCTGACTTAAGTTACGTCCGCAGCGCCTTCCCAAAAAATCAGTGGCATCATGCTGCATCCTGGCTATCACAGTGACGGGATCGTCCCGGAATCACACCGGCTTCCCTTTTCATCGGGCAAACGCCCGAACTTATTTTCAGCGGCCCAAAGGCCGACTTTGTGAACTTTATATTATTATTGCATAACATATTCGTCCTGTCAACAAAACGACATACATCACTAAAAACCCGTCTTTAAGTTTTAGCACCAATATTTTTTAGAGCATTTGCACAACCTGTTCCTTTGAAAGCCCGTAACTGTCGCCTGAAAAAATTTTTTCAAGACTTGACAAACCTTTTTTTAATGGTTATAATAAACAGTGTTAAGGTGCTATATAGAAGGGACGATTTCTATGGCCTTTTTTCTAAAAAAATCTCACATCAAAAAGGGGCTTTATCTCCAAATCTATGAAAGCTTCTATGATCCTGAGCGAAAGCAAACTGCACATCGCTCCTATCAGGCCCTCGGTTATCTCGACGACCTTGTCGCCAAGGGCATCCCGGACCCTCTTTCCTTCTACCAAAATGAAGTGGATCGCCTAAATGAAGAGCGTAAGCAACAAAAGATTCAAGATAAAGTGAGACAAACCTCAGATACTACCCCTGAAAGATTTCTTGGTTACTTTCTTCTCAAGAATATCAATGATGCTCTTGGCGTCAAAAAATATCTCGATATCTTACAAATAACAGAGGATTTTCAGTTTTCTATTGATCAGATCCTTTCCTCCCTCATCTATGCTCGCACCGTCATGCCATGTTCTAAGACTAAAACCTTCCACGAGGTTCTTCCATGCCTTTTTGAACCCCAGAACTTTTCTCTCAGCCAACTTTACAAGGGCCTGGACTTCATCGGGCAGGAATACCAAAAGATCATTGAAATCTACAATCACCAGATTCACTTTTTCTATCCCATCGATACCTCTCACACCTATTTCGATTGCACCAACTTCTATTTTGAAATTGACAAAGAAGATGATCTTCGCAGAAAAGGACCCTCTAAAGAGAAGCGCAAAGATCCTATAGTCGGACTTGGGCTTCTTCTTGATGCCAATCAGATCCCCATCAATATGAAAATTTTTCCGGGAAATCAAAGTGAAAAGCCTGTAATACGTGAAGTAATTGACTCTCTCAAGAGGACCTCCCAAGTAGAAGGAAGGACGATACAGGTCGCAGACAAGGGCTTAAATTGTGCCCAGAATATTGTCCATGCACTACGTCAAAAAGATGGCTATATTTTCTCTAAGTCCGTCAAAACACTACCCAAAACTGAGAAAACTTGGGTTCTTCTTGATCAAGACTATATCACCATTCAAGACACTGATGGTACTGTACTCTACCGAATGAAAGAGTGCGTCGACGACTTCCCGTACACCATTGAAGATGAAGATGGTAAGAGAAAGATTGTTAAGCTGAGAGAAAAACGTGTCGTTACCTTTAATCCTACCTTGGCAAAAAAGAAAAGATTTGAAATCTTGCGCCAGGTTGAAAAAGCCCATGCCTTATGTGCCTCTGCTGCTAAAAGAGCAGAATTTGGAGACAGCGCCAAATATGTGACATTCAAATCCACTAGAAACGGAGAAACGACTGACGACAAAGTCAAGACTGAGCTAAACACGAAGGCAGTAGAAGAAGATCTAGCCTTGGCAGGATACAATCTATTGGTTACATCTGAGATCCAGATGCCAGCTTCGCAGATTTATAGCGCCTATCACAATCTCTGGCGCATCGAGGAATCGTTTCGAATTATGAAATCTCAGCTTGATGCAAGGCCGGTATATCTTCAAAAAGAAAGTACCATTACTGGCCATTTCCTGATCTGTTATCTGTCTGTACTTTTACTACGTATCCTTCAGTTCAAGATATTAGACAATCAATACTCTTCTGAGGAGTTGCTAAACTTTATCAAGGATTTTCGAACCATGAAAATATCGGATCGGAAATACATCAACATATCCCGAAATGGAGACTTCGTTAAGGCTCTTATCGATCGGACAGGCTTGCCATTAAGCAACTACTTTCTGAGCTCGGGGGACATCAAAAAAATGCTAAGCCATCGCTTTAACATGAGGGCTTAGCACCATTTTCGACTTTTTTACACAAAAGTCAGGTATTATTATTGCATAACATATTCGTCCTGTCAACAAAACGACATACATCACTAAAAACGTCCGCCAAATCGAGGCTTTGACAGCCAAAACAAAGAATCTTTTTTAGAATGAACTAGAAAATCCCGTAGTTATAGGATCTTTTTTTCGGGAAATATTGTCAAATTTCTCCGTAATGCTTGCACAAACTTCACAATCTTGATATAATAGAGTATCAATTTTGAAAGGTTCCTGGCTTATGAGGTTACAAATTAACAAAACTAAAAATTCAACTTCCCTTTACATCGTTGAGTCAACTTACGATAGGCATACCGGCAAAAGGTCAAATTCCGTTGTAAAAAGCTTGGAACTCTTAAGGATCTCTCTGAAAAATATCCTGATCCCATTGCTTGGGGAAAAGAACTGGCTCAACAAATGACTGAAGAACTAAAATGCGGGAACCCTACCGATTTTAGTTGAGTACGCCCCCAATCTCGAGAAAGCTAAGTTTCAAGAGCATCTCTTAATGTATGGCCATCTCTTCCTGCAAAAAGTATACTATAGCCTTGGACTTGACCAGATTTGTATGAAAATATCTCAGGATTACAACTTTTCCTATGATCTGAATGAGATCCTTAAGACTCTAATTTACGGACGAATTCTTTTCCCCGCTTCAAAACTGTCCACCCTCAAACAGGCACAAAAACTCCTGGAACCTCCCACATTTGAACTCCATGACCTCTATCGAGCCCTTGAGGTT
>CAKZWV010000008.1 GCA_937922005.1 uncultured Clostridia bacterium
AGGGGGCGAATAGGTCGGGGGATGCGAGGGGGGGATGGGTCTGGGAGATTGCGGACTTTGAGAGGCGGTGGATGGGCGACGGGGCCGAACTGGTTGGCTTCGTCGGGCCTGCCGACTCAAATCTTCCATCTTCGCCGTCAACATATCAACGGGTAAACGCAATTCTCGAGCTAATTTTTGGGTATAGGCCTGACGTTCTGAAAGAGAAGAGAGGCCAGCAATGATCTTACAAGCCTTTTCCTCATAGGCAGCCTTGTTAGCCAGAGCTGCCTCAGATATTGCTCCCTTAGACTCCGCCGACTCGGATTCTACCGCTTGGCCCCTCGTCAGCCCACTTTCCAAGCGAGCCCGATAGAGAAGAAATTCAACGTCGGACATAGCCTGTTCAAGCTTTGCCTCAAAACGGGTGGCCCCCTCCGTCTTCAAAATCTCATCGGGATCGTGACCGCCCGGCAAGAGCAAAACATGAATCTCTTGGAAACCCGCCCCTTGCAAAATGGGAATGGCCCTTTCGCTCGCCATCTGGCCAGCAGAATCGCCATCGTAACAGAGGATTATTTGCTGAAAATAGCGCTTCATCAGCCGAGCTTGTTCGGAAGTGAGGGCCGTTCCGCAACTAGCCACCGCTGAATCAAAACCGGCCTGAAAAAGGGCGCATACGTCCATATATCCTTCGGCTAGAATGCAATACGGCTTCTTGCTTCGCCTGGCAAATTGAATAGCAAAGAGGGCGCGACTCTTGTCGTAAAGGGCCGTTTGTGGGTTATTGAGGTACTTCGGTGCTCCCTCAAATGTTCCAATATAGCGGCCCCCAAAGGCAATCAGTTTTTGCGTGGGCGAAAAAATTGGAAACATAATCCGCTGCCGATACTTATCTTTGCGGTTGTCGAGAGCGATCCCGGCGGCAACCATGTCAGCGAGGGCAAAACCCTTCGATTCCAAGTGCCGGATCAATGAATCATACTGGGCGTCAGCGTAGCCAATGCCAAATTTTACGATGGTTTTCGCATCGTAGCCTCGCTTTTTCTGCAAATACTCCCTTGCCGCTTTCCCTTCTGCATTGTCTGCCATCAGGCTCTTATAGTAATATCGGGCCGTTTCTACCAGGATTTCTTCGAGGTTCTTAGATTTTTGACTTTGCTGGCCCCGGACCTCAGGGATCAGGATTCCAGCTCGGTCGGCTAGGTAACGCAGAGCTTCTGGGTAGGAAAGGCCTTCCATCCGCTGGATGAAAGTAACGACATTGCCTCCCGCATGGCAGCCAAAGCAATAAAAGATGCCCTTGGTTGGCGAGACGGAAAAGGAGGGGGTCTTTTCGTGGTGGAAGGGACAGAGACCAAAGTAGTTGTTAGAGGATTTTTTTGTCAGCTGGACATACTGGGAAACGACCCCTAAGATGTCGCTTGCCGCCACAATTTCCTCCACTACTTCTTCTGGTATGAAACCAGGCATTCCTGTCATTTTCGCTCCATTCCTTATCTTTGCGTTTCTACTCTTTGTCTTTCTTTGCTTTGTCGTCTTTGTCTGCGTCCTCGCCTGGGGTCACGGCGTTATTGATGACCGTCTGGACGGCGTATTTTTTGAAGGTCATCAGGCTGTTGGCCTTGCTCGTGGCGATGGTCACTTCGTCCCCGCTGAGGTTGACCACCCGGCCTACGATCCCACCGGCGGTGAGAACCTTATCCCCCACCTTCATTCGATCTAATGTTGCCTGGTGTTCCTGCTGCTTTTTCTTCTCAGGCCGATACATGAAAAAGTACATAGCAACGAGCAAGAATAAGAGGGGGAGGAAGGTAATGATTCCGCCCGCCTTTCCTGCTGGAGCCCCAGCCTGGCTAGCAGCCATCAGGGTCCAGGGAGCGAAAGAAGCGGCTAAGGCAGCCACATGTTGGCTGGCATAAAAGACTGTGTGCATCACTATATATCTCCTTTAGATTGTAAACAATTTTCCTTCAAGTTTCACTTTGGATGTCAACTAGGCATTGTAGCAAAGATTGTCATGTCCTTGCAACTTGACAGAAAGGGGGCTTTGATGGTAGCTTTTGTAGGCGAAGAAAAGTAAGACAGTTGCGGCTAGCCCTGCGAAAGCGTGCTAGGTGAGGAAAGTCCGGGCTCCAAGAACCGATGGTGCTGGGTAGTTCCCAGTGAAGGTAACTTTAAGGAAAGTGCAACAGAAATATACCGCCTACGTCCTAGGCAAGGGCTTCCTGCTTCGGTAGGGAGTATTTGTTCTAGGGCCGGCAAGGATGGAAAGGCGAGGTAAGAGCTCACCGGCATTCCAGAGATGGAATGGCCCTGTAAACCCCACCAGGAGCAACACCGTGGAAGATCCGATGGTTCTATGTGGATCTGAGGAGGTGGCTTGAACTCTTTCGGAAGGAAGAGTCTAGATAAATAACTGTCCCCGACAGAACCCGGCTTAGCACTTTTCTTCGTTTTTTTGTGCCTGATTTTTCCACTTTTTGCATTCACTTCTCTCGCTTCCTTAACCAATATTCCCTTGCCCTTTCTCTCAGAGCCATTTTTCAGGGACTTTTGGGAGGGCTGAAGGGGCTTGGTGAAGGCGGATCCGGCCAAGTGTTTGAAAAAGAAGGGCAGAACTTATATAATAAGGCTCATAGGCAGGAAAAGCCGATGGAGCTTTCCTTTGGACTTAAGGAAAGAATTCCCAGGCCTGTTGGGCCTTTTTTGTGGTTATTTCCTCGAAATGAACTACTTGCATCGTAAAATTCCTAGCAGGAAAGAGGGATCCATCTTGCTAGATGAAAGGCATAGGAGCTGCAAATGAATCAAAATCAGAATAATCCAGATTTTTTAAATAACAAGGCGGGCGGTGATGACGCTAGCTTTGAAGACTTTTTGCACACGGTCAACGCAGTCAATATCAGTGAGGTAGATTTGCGGCAGTCTGCCCCAAGCCAAACGCAACCGGGTGCCCCAACTCCAGGCTATCCAGCACCTGGCATGCCCCAGATGCCTGACTTACCTCCGATGCCCAATCTGGGCGGTGAGATGTCTGATTTGGGGGGCATCCCTCCTATGCCAGACCTATCTGCCATGCCTGGCATGCCTGATTTTCCTGGTATGCAAGGTGACCTTGGGATGGCCGATACTCCTAGTTTCCCTGATCTGCCGGAGCCCCCAGATTTCCCGGACATGCCGGGTGCACCCAATTTACCTGGAATGCCTGGTGCAGCAGGCATCCCGGGCATGCCAGAGACTCCAGCTTTCTCTGGAGTAGCTCCCACTCCAGGCATGCCAGAAATGCCAGCAATCCCAGATTTCCCTGATATGCCCACCATGCCAGATGACATGGGTATGAGCGGAATGTCCGGGTTGTCAGCTCTTCCGGACAACATGTCCTTTGATACGGAAGAGCCGGATGATTTGCCAGATTCTGTCTTAGCTCAGATGGGCGTTGAAGCCCCTGAGCTCAGCCCTGAGGATCAAGCCGTAGCAGATGTGGCAGGCTTAGAGCTGGCTGGTATTGACCATGATACTGACGTGGACTTAGGTGCAGAGGATGACCAGGCTGCTCAGATGTTGGACCTCGATACGGGCTTGTCGGACCTTTCCTATGCGGGGGTTTCTTATGACAATCTGGGAGCAGAAGGTGCGGAAGCAACAGACCAAGAATGGCCTGAGATTCCTGCCGTGCAGACGGCTGAGGTAGCGTTGCCTAGGGACCTTGCTGCTGCCGTTCTAGCTGCGGAGGACGAGGCGGCTGGCAAGCACACGGAGCCCGCAAAAGAAAAGTCGAAGGCAACAGAGTCAAGATATAAGGTGAATCGCAAGGCTTCGAAGAAAAATGAACGTTTTGCCTTAGATTTTGGAACGACTCCGGATATTGATAAGAAGTTTAGACAGACCCGGGTCGTTTCGAAAGATAGTGCGGTGACGGAACAAGGTGAGGATTATATCGAGGATTCTTCCAAGAAGGCACCTTCTGCAGAACCTGCACCAGAGTCTAGTCCTGAGCTAGAGGATAAGGCTACTGAAAGGCTCCAGGATACGGAGATGATCGCATCCTTGGAAGAACAGGATACTGCTATCGTTACTAGCTCTGAAGAGAATCTAGAGCCTGGAACGCCCAAAACAGAAGATACGGAAACAGAAGAAACAGATACAACTGAAGAAGTAAAAGAAGCCGACAGCACGGAAGACGACCTTGCTGTGGAGGAAGAGGTTGAGTCTTTAGCTGAAGAGGCTGACGACCAGGAGGAAGAGCTCACTGCTGAGGACGAAGCTTCTGCGGCAGACTCTCACTCTCAGGAAGAGGAAGAAGCTGAGACTGAGCAAGAAGAAGGTCTAGGAACTGAAGAAGAGGAAGAAGCCGAGGCTGAGCCAGAAGAAGGTCTAGGAACTGAGGAAGAAGAACTGACTGCTGAAAGCTCTGAAGAGCCTGTGACAGAAGATGAGACCGCAGAGGAGTCGATCACATCGGAGGAATCTGAAGTAACCGAAGAGTCCGAAGAAACTGAAGATTCCGAAGAAACCGAAGAGTCCAAAGAAACCGAAGAGTCCAAAAAGTCCGAGAAAGTTGAATCTGCTGAGGAAGCGGAAGAGGCTCAAGAAGAGTCCTTTGCTGAAGATTCTGAGGACGAAGCAGAGAAGACAGATGAGGGAGTAGAGAATTCCCTAGTTACTCCAAGTTCCCAAAATGAAATAAACAGTGAAGATACTTTCCTTCCTTCCCTTCCAGATTTCCTGGCAGGTGATGATGTCTTGACTGGCGACGAGGCTGAAGCGGCTTCTGCTCAGGAATCTGCCAAGACAAGTGGCCATGAAGAATCCCTCTTTGCTGATGAAGAGACCCCTTGGGCCTCCGACAAGGCTACCAAGGCAGCCAGTACAGAATTTATCCCTGAGATTCCAGAAAGCTTTGATTTGGAAGATGGATTATTTGCTGGAACAATAGACAAGGTCGCCAATAAGCCGGAGGGTGAACCCAAAACCTCAGTCTTTGACCCCTTGGCTTTCACGCCCGAAGCTGGTCTTCCCTCTAGCCTGTCGGAAGAGATGAGCCAGGGTGAACTTGGGACCCTAGCCAATCTTGAAGCATTGGCCGATTCGGCCAATGAAGGTGAGCAGTTGACACGGCCCAGCGACCTTCCCGAAGGAGAATCGACTGGCTTCAGCGATGAGGCTCTGGCAGCTGCTATGGACCACTATCTGGATGGGGCTGAAATGCCAAAAGAACTGGGCTTGTCAGACGAGGACTATACGATGCCACCTCTTGTTGAAGGCGAAGAAGGCAAATCTTCAGAGGAAGGCGAAGCCAAGGCAGAAGGAGAAGAGGACTTCGATCTCTCTGCCTTTACCGAGGAACATTTGGAGGGCGGAGCCTATAGAGGGACGGACTATGACGATACCCCTAAGGTAAAGATTACTTTGTCGCCTGAGGAAAAGGCCGAGGAAGAACGTAGGGCATTAGAACACGACTACGAAGAATCTGCGCAGTCCCTTCACCAGAGTCTCAGTTCTCCTGAGTCGGCTACCTACGCTAGACTTGGGGTCTCTACGGCGAAAAAAGCCATTAAAAAGGCCCTACGTAATACCGACAAGGGAATTTTCCCTGGAGCCTTTGCTATCATCCAAGAGGACATTGCAGGCGATCCAGACTATTGCTATGCCATGCATGCGGACGGAGCAGGGAATAAGTCCAGCCTTAGCTATCTCCAGTATAAGAATACGGGGAATATCAAGGTTTTCCGTGGGGTTGCAGAGGATGCGACTGTTATGAATCTTGACGACCTCATGTGTGTCGGGGCTACGGGACCCTTCTACCTGTCCAACACCATTAGCCGGAATGCCCAGCGGATTCCTAGCGCTGCGGTAGGTGAGATTATTGATTCTTACTTGTCATTCTTTGAGAAGATGGGTAAGTATGGGGTGGAAATTAAGTCTTGTGGCGGAGAGACCGCCGACATGGGAGATACCATCATGACTCTAGCCATTGATGCCATCGCCTCAGTTCGAATGAAGAGGGAAGATGTCATTGATTGCTCTAAGATTAAACCTGGATTAGTGATCGTAGGCTTTTCTTCTTCTGGCCAGACCATTTATGAAGATAAGCCTAATTCCGGGATCGGCTCAAATGGCTTAACGGCTGCCAAGCATGCCCTCTTGAATAAGAGCTATGCCCAGCTTTATCCTGAGACCTATTCCGTAGGCGACAATTACGATGATGTATATACCGGAAACTTCACCATGAGTTCTCCGCTCCCGGGTACCTCGACGACCATCGGTGAGGCCATCCTATCGCCCACGAGAACCTATGCCCCTGTCTTAGCTAAAATCTTTGAAGAGCATCGCAAGGATATATATGGCATCGTCCACCTTACTGGTGGCGGCCTGTGCAAGCCTTTGAGCTTCTCAAAGGGGATCAAATACATCAACGACAACCTTTTCCGTCGGCCACCGATTTTTGAGCAGATTGCTTTGACTCAGAAATTCTTGGATCAAGAGATGTATAAGATCTTTAACTTAGGCCAACGCCTGGAGATCTTTGTAGAGGAAGATGTGGCTCCGAAGATCATTGAGATCGCCGAGAGCTTTAAACTAGACGCCCAGGTCATTGGACGTACGGAAGCCAATGAAGATCCTGAGACCAATCAATTACTTATCAAGGATCTGGGCTGTGAATATTATTTCTTTAGTAACAATTAGGATGAGTTGTGAGCCTCTCGTCCCTCATGTAGAAATGTAAGAAGTTGG
>CAKZWV010000009.1 GCA_937922005.1 uncultured Clostridia bacterium
TTAACAATTCCCACACTTCCGGAAACTGACAGTACATTCTTCTTACCGTACACTTCGTCTGTGTTTTTTAGCGATGATACTGCTAGATATTCATTTAGTTGTCTCTCTTTCCACGGCCCCGTAAATCCCCGAAATCGTATCTCTGGAACCCTGCTTCCCTTTTGCGGAAACATCTTATCGAGCATGGCTTTCTTGAAAGATTGGAGCTTCTCGAGTTTTTGCTCTTGGAGGGAGATAAGCTGGTCAAGAGATTGGAACATAAGTCCGATTTGCGCTTGTTCAGGATAGCTAGGCACTAAAATGCTTTTCGACAGAAGGTCTTCTTTTGTAATACCCTTAATAGAGGTTCCCTGAACTGTATTGATCTCCGCTTGTAATTTTTTATAGCAAGCATAACTCGTAAACAGAGGCTCCGTCTTGAGCTGACTTAATGATAAAAAATCTTGACTTGTGGCATAGGCAAATGGGATGAAGGCAAGCTTTCCCACCCCGACACGAGTTATGATCGCCAGAGACTTTGCCGGTATGAGTTGTGTGGCAGATTGATTCAAAGCATCTTGGTTGATGTATTTTCTTGGGTTAATGCCAACTACTTTCCCTTCAAGCAGATCAGAGGATTGTATCCATGGAATATTTCCATTCCAGAATTGCTCATTGGTAGTAGAAGGAGTCCCGCCACCATAGGTCCTTTCAGCCAGCTCCCCTAGCTTCTTCTCTTCCCACTCCCCTTCAAATCCCTTGAATCTTAGGGATGGTGTATTTGTATCTTCTTTCATGTTTCCCCCCTTCCCTATTGTTATCAGCTTCCACACTCTAGGAGCTGGTCCATGCCTTCAAGTAGCTCTCGCCCTCCAGGCAATCTCTCTTTTTCAACCGCTCCGGTGAAGGCTGCAATCCTGCAAGCCTGCAAGTCCGCAAGGCCGCCAAGCTGCAAATTCGCAAAGCTGCAAAACCGCAACACCGTCATTCTGCCAATCTGCTAACTCGCCAGGCCTCAACTACCGCTATTATAGACTAATTCCGGGCTATTGGGTATAATTGGGCATCACTGGGCATCATCAGGAGTGCGAGGAGGTGGTCTATGGAGGATCCAAAGCAGAAAAAATCTTCTTTCAAGCAGTTTTACCCTTTCCGCTATCCGGGAAATCTTGGAAATCCTTTGGTATTTGACCCCCGAGATGTTCAAGATAACCGGCTTTGGGGAATATTTGCTTACATTCCTGTCATGTGGCTGATTCCGCTTATTGTCCAACAGCGTCGGTCTCCCCTGATCAACTTTCATCTGAACCAGGGCCTAGGCTATGTGATCCTGAATATATCCGTTCAAGTCATTAAGTACTTTGCCGGAGAGCGCTATGGTTGGATCACTCCAATTTTGGGATATTTAGTCGATTTTTCTCGCTTCATTTCCTGTATTTATGCTATTACCGGTCGGGGCATCTTCATTCCTTGGATCGGTAAATATTTTCGCTTCTTTCGGGTCTTTTAACGACCGTCGCCCATTCGTCGCTTATGTGTGCAGCTTCCTTTCTTTCAGCAAATAATCCCTTGGAAAATAGTCCCTTGCCTGATCTCTCCCCATCACATAGTCCCTTGCCCAATCATCCCTTGGCCCTGATCCTTTCTGGTGGGACTTATGCCCCTGTTCCGGCCCCTCTGATCGAAGAGGCTGCTTTTGTCGTGGCCTGCGACAAGGGCCTCCAATATGCTTTGGCCCAAGAGATTTCCGTGGATCTCTGGGTAGGTGATGGGGATTCCCTATTGGAAGCTTTGGGACAAGGGGAAGAAGAGGCGAATTGCCCTTCCCCGGCCCAAGATCTACAAGCCGAGGACCAAGATCTGCTCCAAGACCTGCACCAGGATACCCAGACCCAACTCCAGGCCCAGCTTCACGTCCTCCAGGCCCGGCTTCACGCCCTCCAGGCCCAATACCCACAGTGCCTTAAGAATATGGAAGTCCTTGCCTTGCCCTGCCACAAGGATGAGAGCGATACCCTCCAGGCCCTCCTAGAAGTTTACCGGAGGGGCTACCGTCGCCTGGAGCTGGCTTCTGCCTTTGGGGGGCGGATGGACCATGCCTATGCCAACCTCCAGACCCTAGTCCGGGCCAAAGAACTAGGCTTTACTGAAGTGGTCGCCCGAGATACGCAGACGACCCTGACCGTCCTCCAAGGCGGGGATACGCTCAGCTTTATGGGCCCGGTGGGCCTGACCTTTTCTCTTTTTTCCTACAGTGAAGAGTGCCAAGGGGTTAGTATCCAGGGGGCAGCTTACCCCTTAGACAAGGGAACTCTAACACAGACTTTCCCCCTGGGACTGAGCAATAAAATCGCCCCCCAAGAGGAGGGCGAAAGCCAAGTTACAGGCCATCATCTTAGTCCTGGACTCGGCCAGGTGAACATATCTTTAGATGAAGGCTATCTCTTAGTTTTTGTCAATCTTGACGCATCCATCTAGACGCATCTATCTAGACCCGGTTCTTTTTCCAATCCCCCTTCCGGTAGAAGAAGTAGATAACCCCCCAGTTGGCCAACTCACGAACAGCGTAACAGACCCAGATCCAAGCTAAGGGAACCTGGAGTATTTGCACGAGAAGGTAGGCTAAGGGGAGTTGGACGGCCCAACGGGAGAGGAGGATCGCATAGAGGATGGGCCGGTTGTAGCCAGCGCCTGAAAAAGCAATCTGGTAGCCAAAGGTGAAGGAAGTGATGATCATAGAGAGGGCCAGCCAGCGGACCATGGGGTAGCCGGCGCTAAGGACCGTGGGGTCGTCGGTGAAAATCCGCAGAAATAGGCTTGGAAAGATCAGCAAGGGGAGAACCAAGGCGGTAATCACGACGACAATCATAACCTGGGCAATCTTAGTGAGATGCATGGCCTCCGTCTCATCATCCCGACCCAGAGCCTGGCCGACCAGGGAAGAACCCGCCATATGGAAACCAAAGACTGGGGTAAAGCCAAATTGCACAAATTTGCTCGAAATACCTGCCACGGTAATGGCTGTCGTGCCATAGCTAGCGATAAAGAGCATGAAGACGTTGTTAAAGGCCATATTGACAAAGTTCTGGAAGCCAGCGGGCAGGCCGATGCGCAAGAGGTCAAGGTCAATTTCCTTGTTGAGGGAGAAGAGACCACGGATGCTGATATGGCGTCCACCTTTCCCCATCAGGAGGAGGATAAATCCGTAGAGGAAGCTCACAGTCTGAGAAATGTTGGTGGCCAAGGCTGCCCCAAATACTCCCCAGCCAAAGCCTGGGATCCCCAATAAGGGGACCTTGTCAAACATAAAGATGGGGTCCAGGATGAGGTTCAAAATTGACGAGACAATCAAAAACTTCATCGGGGACTTAGAATCACCAGTACAGCGGAAGATGGTATTGACCGAAAAGGAGGAAAAAGCAATAGGAAGAACGAATATTCTCGGAATACCATAGGTCATGGCGGCCTCTTTGACCAGGGGATCCTTGGTATAGAGGTCCAAGAGAGGGGGGAGGAAGATGTAGAGGAGGACGCCGGTGATAACGGCTAAGACCACTTTGAAAGAGATGGTTTGTTCTGAAATCTTCCTCGTACGTTCCGTATCGCCTCGCCCATAGCTCTGCGAAATGAGAGAGACGGAACTCGTGCCAGCCACTTCGTTTAAAACCCCGAACATGGCAAAGATGACCGTAAAGAGGGTTACCCCCGATAAGGCTTCCTTGGAAATGCGTCCTACCCAGGCCAGGTCCACGATATCATAGATATTTTGAAGAACCGAAGCAATAATGCTGGGGTAAGCCAGGTTCCAGAGGGAACGACTTAAGATCTTTTTTTCGGGGGTCAGCCGAGCTTCGAGCTGGGCGGGGAGATGGATATGACTAGCAGGGGCATCCGAAGAAGTCTGAACTTCCGAAGAAGCCCGAGCTTCTGAAGAAGTCCCTGTTTGAGGGGGATGACTTTTCTCCTTGTTTATGAACGACTTTTTCAGAACAATACCTAGCCTTTCTTTTTTTATTTTCCCTTCTTTTTCTTTCCTTTGCTATCAAGGCCCCAGATCTTCTTGGCGGCCTGCATGAGGGTGAGATTATTTCCATAGCTCAAGGAACCTAGGTGGTAGACCTTGATAGAAAAATCAGCGACAAAGATAATGCTGATGATGAGGAGGAGGGCAGACAGGCCCATCTGCCAGATGGGGACCGCCGTCTGCAGGTAGCGGGGGGTCATACAGAGGATGGAGGTCAGCGGGAAGATGGAAGAGAACACCATAATCCCCCCATAGGGGTTCATATTTCCGTAGATCATCGCAAAATAGGCGAGCATAAAAATCATCATAATCGGGGTGATGGTCTTTTGGGCATCCTCCAACTGGTTGGCCAGGGCTCCGGCTGCAGCAAAGAGGTAGAAATAGAGAATTTCCCCTAAAATAGCAAAGAATAGAATAATAGCTACCACATCAACATGGATATAAGCCGTCAAATACTCCAGCAACATCTGCGGGTAGGAATCTTTGACGAAGAGGTAGACGAGCCCGCCCCCCAGGCAGTAGATGGCAATCTGGAAAATCGATAAAAAGATATTGGCCCAGACCTTGCCGTTGATAAGGCTGGAGATGGTCGTGTTGGTGATCAAAAGTTCCATGGTCCGGTCATTCTTTTCCCGGGCTACAGCTGTGGAAACGCTACCACCAAACATGATAATGATCTGATAAATCAAGATGCCGACAATAAAGGCAATGGTATAGCCAGGCAGGCCATTTTTGCCTAGGGAAATCTGGACGGCCGGGGTGGAGAAAGCGTTGATGGCTGAAACCAGCTCCGTGTCAATTTTATGCTTTGCCATCATCCCATCTCGCTGATAATTGTCTAAGGCCTTTAACACATCGCTGGGCTTGATGACCGATTTCACCTTGTCCGTATTGAAAAAGACCGCAATCGTCCCATCTGTACTTAAGGCTACGCCTAAATTATATTTGGCTTCCTCCAGGGCCTTTTCTAATTCCTCTACACTGGGAACTTTTATGGCCCCATCAAAGGGAGGATAGGCCACTAATTTATCATCTTTTAAGGCAAGTGGCTGAATCTCATATTTCTTCAATAAGGCTAGCTTTTTCTCTTCGGCCGCCTGCATATCTTCCGCCATCTTTTTGATATCCACGCCCGCAACATCAGAAGGGGAAATATTAGCTGCTGCCCCGGGATTCACCATGGCAATATTGGCGGGGGTAAAACTATCAGGATGGGTCTCCTTGAGCTGGATGATTTGCTCAGGATTCATATAACAATAGGCCAATTTCTTGCTGTCTGTGAGGGGCTTTTTCCCTTCTGTCCAGTCAGAAATGTTTTTAAAGACGGAAGCGATCACCGGCGAAGCGGTAATGAGCATAAGAATTACGGTTGTGATAATAAGTTGGGTCCAAAACGACTTCTTCTTTAATTGTGTTAAACACTCAAATTTACAGACTGTCCAGATCCTTTTTAATTCACTGTTCATGATACAGCGTCGTCCCTTCTATTTATTTTATTCCTTAGCAAGAAGCTTGGCTTGTACTTCAGACGCTAATTCATCATTTTTAGCCAGGTTAATAAAAATGGTCTCGAGGTCATTATCCACGGGTTCAAACGATTTCAAATCCAGCTGCTGCCCTAAGGCAAATTGATAGAAAGCCTGCTTTTTTTCTTCAGTGGGAAGGTGGAGACGGAGTATTTGTTCTTTTTTAACAGGATTCTCCTCGACTCGGGCTCCTAGGTCTGGTGCCTTTTCCTGTAAGATCTGATAGAGGGCCTCGGGGGTCCGATTGTAGATAGAAATTTCATAATCTCCGATATTCATCGCATTCTTCAGTTCCTCAAGGGAACCCGTCACAATCAGCTGGCCCTGTTGGATCATCACCACATCGACGCAAAACTGCTCAACCAGGGTCATCTGGTGGCTCGAAAAAATGAGAAGAACATCCTTCGATTGCATATAATCGGTAATCAGATCCTTGATCATCATGGCATTCACAGGATCCAAGCCACTGAAAGGCTCGTCTAAAATCAAGATATCAGGATCATCGATGAGAGCCTGGGAAATCTGAATCTTTTGCTTGTTCCCCTTAGATAAGGTTTTCAACTTTTTCTTGGCATAGTCGCCGAGTTCCAAGGCATCAATCCACTTATTGGCTGCCTTGAGAGCCGCTATTCGATTCATACCCTTGAGTTCAGCAAAATAACAGAGTTGGTCTACCAGCGAAACTTCCGAGTACATGCCCCTTTCCTCGGGCAAATACCCCACTTTCACTTCACTCCGGCGGAAAGGTTCCCCATCGAGGAGAATTTCCCCCTCGTCTTGGTGAAATACTTCCATAATGCAGCGCATGGTTGTCGTCTTTCCCGCTCCGTTTCGGCCCAGAAAGCCCATGGTCCTTCCACTTTCCACCGTAAAACTAATATCATTTACAGCTTTTTTTTCTCCAAAAGACTTTTTGAGATGGCGAACTTCCAGCTTCATAGCATCTTTCCTTTCCGCCGTACTTCTATCTTTTTTGCAAGCAAATATTCCTGCCCGCCTGTCAGCACAGCTGTTCTATTTTACCAGCTGAATCGCCCACTGTCAAGATGACCAGACGGCTGTGACTTTCTTCGCAGCGATGGCGATGGTGATGCCGGGGAAGACCTGTTTGGGGACAAGGAGGCGGTCTGCCCCTACCATGGCTGCCCGTTCGCAGACATTATCCACCCCGGTTACCCCCTGAACAAAGGAGGAGGCCGTAAAGTTTCCTGGTACAGCTAACAGCTTTTCTGACGAATAACAGTGAAAGGGAAGCTGGCGGTCCTCAGCGAGGGACAAGAGACCTGGCTCATGGAGCTTCAAGTCAATGGATGCCAAGCTTACCAAGGCCTTGGCCTGTAAAGAAAAGCGAGCAAGGACCTGGTCTAAGGCGGCTGCCAAGGCCGAAGCCGGGGTCCCCTTACGACAACCCATCCCTACTTGGAGGATGGGGGGAATGAGAAAGAGGGTCCGGGCAAAGGGGGCCTGGGTTCGGACGGAAATGGCGATCCCTAGGGGAGGGGGTGGAAAGGAGGGCTCTGAGGAGGATAACGATGGGGATAGCGTTAAGGAGACTGAGCTGGGTGGCGAGGGGGACACCAAAGGGGACCCCGATGAGGACAGCGAGGCTGGGCTTTCATAAGGGTAGAGGCCAGGAGGGAGGAGGCCAGCAATGGGAAAGTCCGAATAGACGGGCAGGTCACCCTCTAAAATAGCAGCGGATATATCCTTCGCAAGGCCCATGTCTGCGATGACAAGACCCTGGCTTTGGGCCCAGGAGTCCACAGCAAATTTTTGGTGGAGGTCGGTGGCCGTGGTGATAATGGCCTGGGCCCCGAGGAGGGGAGCTAAAGCTTGCGCCAAATGATTAGCCCCTCCCAAGTGTCCCGAAAGAATGGGGATCACATAGTGGCCCAGGTCGTCTATGACGAGGACGGCCGGGTCTTTCGTCTTATGTTGGACCCAAGGGGCGATCTGGCGGACCGCAATTCCAGCGGCTCCAATAAAGATCAGGGCATCCATGTCAGTAAAGAGGGGGCCGATCGTCTTCGCAAAGGGCTTGGAGATGGGCTCCCAGCCCCGGTTCAGGGGTCGATCTTGCTGGCTCTCCTGGTCCTGGTTCAGGGCCGAGCTAGTTCCCTCCAAGAGCCGTGGCACCGTAAACAGCCGACAAAGATCAAGGGCCTGGAGATCAGCCCCAGGCCCTTGATCTTCCCAGCCTCTCCGCAGGCGGTCCGCCAGAATCATACCCTGGCGACTATAGGTGATGATCGCAAGCTTCACCGCTTATTCCTCCTCTTCGGGATCCTTTCCCTGGCGGAACAGGGTGGTAAAAGTCGGATCATAGAGGCGGGAGCGGTTCTCCGGCGGCTCTAGGCATTGGCCCACGACCAGCAAAGCGGTATTCTTCAGCCCTGCCTTTTTGACGGTTTCCGAGAGCTGAGCCAGCTTCGTCCGGTAAATTTTCTCCTCCGGCCAAGATACCTTGTAGAGGATGGCCACCGGGGTCTGTGGATCTAGTCCCCCCTTGATCAAATTTTCCTGCACCTTGTCGGCCAGGCCCGTACTAAGATAAAAGATCATGGTGGCCTCGTGTTGGGCGAAGGAAGCCACCGATTCTTTTTCCGGGACTGGGGTCCTCCCGGCCTCCCTGGTAATAATGACACTTTGACTGACTTCAGGAACCGTGTATTCCACCTTCAAGGCAGCCGCCGCCGCACAAAAGGCACTGACCCCAGGGCAGACATCGTAGGCGATACCCAGCTTATCTAAGGCCTGGAATTGTTCCTGGATTGCCCCATAAATAGAAGGATCCCCGGTATGGAGACGAACTGTTGTGAGCCCCTTGGCCTCCGCCTCTTGGATGACCTGGATCACTTCCTCTAAGGTCATCTTGGCGCTGTTATAATTCGCACAGCCCTCCTTGGTCAGGTCCAAAAGAGCTGGATTCACCAGAGAACCAGCGTAAATCACCACATCGGCCTCCCGCAAGAACTTGGCCCCACGTACCGTAATTAAATCCGGGGCCCCACTCCCTGCCCCTACAAAATGAACCATTCTATGACCTCCTCTAATATTGATCTTGTACAAATCTTAGCAAAATGATCCAAACAAAAATATACACACAACTACACTAAATTTCTTTTACCAGCAACTTCCCCTGCCGCATCTCCCAGAGCTCATCAAAGAGAGCGTAGATTTCATCGCTCAGATGGTGGGTAATGACGATCACCGTACGATGATTCTCGCTTACGGCCATTTGCGTCAATTTCAGGGCCGTCGGGGGATCGAGATTTGCAAAAGTCTCATCGAGAATAACCACATCCGGCTGGTAGAGCTCAATCCTTGCCAGGGCAATCTTTTGTTTTTCACCGCCAGATAAAGTTTGCCCCGCTTGTCCCATCCTATGATCCAAACCATCTGGATAGCGATCTAACAAATACTCCAAATCCACTTTTTTAATCACTTCTCTCACTTCTTCATCGTAAAGGAGGGGTGGAAGAGGGTAATGTTATCCCGGAGGCTGGCCTCGAAAATGAAGGTGCTCTGGCTACAAGCAAGGACCGCCCGGGCCAGATCTTCAGGATCAATCGCCTGGATATCCATCCCATTGAAGAAAATCGATCCCTCCTGCAGGGGATACATGCCAGTAATGAGCTTGGCTAAGGTGGATTTCCCAGAGCCCGAGGGGCCCACAAGGAGATATTTTTTGCCTTGGACCAGCTTGGCATCGACCCCATCTAAAACCTGATGGTCATCATAGGAGAAAGACAGCTTGCGGGCTTCGATCTTTTGGACCGGGCGCTGCAAGGCTTGTACGGGCTGGGGTGCCGGGCTTGGAATATCGCCCTGGCTAGTTGTATTGCCCTGGCTAGCTGCAGGGACCGCCGGATGTAATTCCTCCTTAAGGCCTGCAAACATTTCCCCTGCACTCTTCATTTCCGTCAGATCCTCACTCATCGTCTCCAGCGGGGAAGCGATATAGACGACCAATTGCGAGGCCATGATCATCATGCCGACAGTCATCTTACCTGAAATAATCAGCATGGCCCCTAGGAAAAAGATGCCGACGTAAATCACTTGACCAAAACTAAAAGAAAATAAGCGAGTAAGAGAAGAAAAGACCCTGCTTGAGAATTTAGCCTTTTCGAGGTCGGCCCCAGCTTCTTGGAGGGAGGAGAGGGAGTATTTGTTCAAGTTGAAGCTCTTAACTAAGTCAAAACCATTCAAATGCTCCGTCGCCGTGGTCGAAAAGGCCTCGGCTTTTTTCATTTCTTGGTCTTTTCTTTCTGCAAGTTTTGGCCCCATGATCCGAGGGATTAACATCTGCAGAGCCGTTGTCCCTAGGACGAAGAGGGTCAACCAGGGGGAGATGAAGCTTAGGAGGACCAGGCTGATGGCAAAGGTTAAAATGTCCGAAAAGAAGGAAAAGAAGATCTTAAAATAAGATTCTTCGATCATTGAACATTGGCTGGTGAGAGTCGCCAGCCAGGCCCCTGTATTTTTTTCGTGGAAAGCCCGGTAAGGCATGTTCCAGATGTATGTGGCCAGGTCGTTCCTGAGATTGTTTTGTGCGTGCTGGATGGTCCGCCATTTCAGCCTTTTGCTCAAATAATCCACAGTAAAATATAAGATCATATAAATAACCAGCCAGATGGCCACGGACCAAGCTTTGGTGAGGGTCCCGCCCATGGCTAAATCGACGCATTTCATCATGACATAGGCCAGAGCAATGTCCAAGATGCCGCTTAAAATCACAAAAACCAGGGTCAGGCTCAGACGCCCCCTTTGCCCCCTGGCTAAGTAGGAAAATAATTCTTTCATATCTTATTGATCTTCTTTCTAGCTAGCCTGAGCTTATTAGTTCAAGCTTATTAGCTCAAGCTTATTAGCTCAAGCTACTTTGCAGGAGCAGGTGACAATTTTACTTCTACAGCCTAGCATATCAGCGCAAAAAGGCCAATCTGGGAGCAGACATTTGACTTGATGGGAAATGAGCAGAAAAGAGCAAACTTGGGGCGGGGTTTTGGTCTGTTCGAAAAATACGCCTGACCCCTTGACAGAACTTTTTTAATTGCGTATCCTTACAAGGCGTTGGGCTTTCTGTCCAGCGGTCGGCCCATGGAGAAGTACCCAAGAGGTCGAAGGGGACGGTTTGCTAAACCGTTAGTAGGGGCAACTCTAGCGAGGGTTCAAATCCCTCCTTCTCCGCCAGTATTGTCCATTAATATAAGAAAGGCTCCTAGGAAATTTCCTAGGGGCCTTTCTTTTTTGTGTCAGATATAGTTTACAACGGGCATAGCAGATATGGGTTGCAGCAGG
This sequence comes from uncultured Clostridia bacterium, assembly GCA_937922005.1. Lineage (GTDB taxonomy): Bacteria > Bacillota > Clostridia > Saccharofermentanales > DTU023 > CAKZWV01. The sequence goes on from CAKZWV010000009.1 coordinate 10,831, forward strand.
TATAGATCGCAGCGGGTACAGTTGCAGCGGGCACAGTTGCAGCGGGCACTGATGGCAGCGGTTCCTTACCCGTAGTAGTTTTCAAGGTAGGCCTCTGGATCCATGATTTTACTGCCATAGGGCATGAGGGCCAGTTGAGCTAATTTAAAAAACTGGAGGCCAAAGGGAATGCCAATGAGGGTGATGCAGGCTATTAGACCAAAGCCGAAAGCGCTAAGGGCTAAGGGCAGACCGCAAAATATGAGCCAAATAAGATTTAGGACGAAGCTTCCCATACTCGTCCCATAGACGATGATCTTACCAAAGGGGGCTAGGCAAAGTTTCGCAATTTTCATGCAGGGAATGCCTAGGGGAATCCCAATAATAGATATGTAACATAATAATCCAGCGATGGCCCATCCGGCACTTAAAATCAAACCGCCGAAGATCAGCCAGATAATATTCATAAGGGTTTTCACAGGTCTACCTCTTTCTTTGCACAGACCTTGCTGAAGTCTTGCAGATTGCCTTTTTTGGCACTATGATAGACCTATTATACCAAAAAACTTGCTGGTAGGGACGAGGGAATATTTGTTGCAAATGACAGAGAATATATTTCAAATTCGGGCATTACGGTATGGAGAGATTTTGGCGATTGACCAGCTTGACCTGCGTCAAGGGGAAACGACAGTCCTCGTGGGGCAAAGTGGCAGTGGGAAGACGACCCTGTTGAAGCTCATCAACCACTTGATTTCGCCTAGTTCTGGTACCATCTTATACAAGGATAAAAGTGTGAATGAGTGGGATCCCATCGCCCTACGCCGAGAAGTCGTCATGGTTGGGCAAAGTCCGCTGATCTGGGAAGGAAGGGTGAGGGATAATTTGCAGATGGGGCTGCGCTGGGCGGAAAAGGAGATGGCCAGCGATCAGACCTTGGAGGAGGTCTTAGATCTCGTTCACTTAGACCAGGCTTTGACAGTGGACCCTCAGGTCTTTTCTGGGGGTGAAAGGCAACGGCTTGCCCTGGGACGGGCCCTCCTGCTCCATCCCCAGGTTCTTCTTATGGACGAACCTTCTTCGGCCTTAGATCCGGCCACGGCCCAGGCGGTGATGGCGGATGTCCTTGCGGCCCTTCGTAAGGAGGGGACGACGGTGATTATGGTGACCCATGACCTGGCCTTGGCTAAGGAGCAGGGAGACCGAGTGCTGACGATGGTAAATGGAACCATCCTCCAGGAGGAAGGGTAAGATGGATGTGCAAGATATTTCCTTATGGCAACTGGGCAGTGCCTATCTTTTTGTCCTTCTGAGCCTGGGCATTTGTGCGGCTAGGGGGATCCCCAAATATAAGGATTTAGTTCTCGCTTCCCTCCGGATGACGGGGCAGTTGGCCCTGGCTGGTTGGGTCTTGCGTTGGGTCCTCCAAGATCCCCAGCCCTGGGTCACGGTGGTGATTTTCCTGGTCATGGAGGCTTTTGCCTCTTTCTCGGTTTTTCGTCGGGTGAAAGGAACTTTGACCCCAGCCCTGAAAAGGGCGGCAGCGGGATCTCTCTTCCTGGGCACGACGGCTAGTTTGACTTATTTTATCCTGGTCGTGGTCCAGGTCCATCCCTGGTATGCCCCCCAGTATGGGATTCCTCTTGGGGGGATGATCATTGGTAATGCCATGACAGCGGTAAGCTTAGCTGCTGGCCGCCTCTTAAATGACACTTCCCTCCAAAGGGATCAGATCGAGGGGGCTCTCATGCTGGGGGCAAGACCCCAAGCCATCATGAAGCCCATCGTTGATCGGACTTTTGATGCAGCCTTGATGCCTACCTTAAATTCCATGTTGGGGATGGGGATCGTCTTTTTGCCAGGTCTTATGACCGGGCAAATCCTCTCTGGCAGCTCGCCCGTAACTGCCATTAAATACCAAATTGCTATAATGTTAGGGATCCTGGGGAGCGTTTCCCTCTCGACCATCCTCTTTTTACTCTGGGGGTCGAGGTCGCTCTTTAATCGCCAGGCCCAGTTCCAGGACTTAGGAAACAAGTGAGAGCGGGGGCCATCGCTAAGGTGTTCGATGGCCAGCGACCATTAGAAAGGATTATTTTGTTTAGACCTGTTATTTTAGCGGATTATCAACCACAAGAAGAGGAGGCCTTGCTCCTTCAAAATCGCTCTGCCCTCATCATAAGAACGATCAACATAGCTTGGCCTGCTATCTTAGAGAGCGTTTTTATTGTTTTAGCTTCTACAATCGATACCCTCATGGTCTCAGCCCTTGGCATGGAGGCCATTTCGGCGGTCGGCTTGACTACGCAGCCCAAGTTTGTCTTTTATTCGCCTTTTATGGCGATCGCAGTGGCCCTGTCGGCCCTGGTTGCCCGCCGCAAGGGGGAGGGAAGGAGGGAGGAGGCCTACCACACCTTTGCCCTGGCCTTTGTCCTCGTGCTCATCTTATGCGGCCTGATTACAGGCCTTTGCCTGGCCCTGGCCGACCCCTTGATGCGCTGGGCAGGCAGTAATGCGGAGACCCATGCCGATGCTGTCCTTTATTTTCGCATCATCATGGGGGGCTTGATCTTCAACATGGTGACCAACGTCATCAATGCAGCCCAGCGGGGGAGCGGCAATACCCAAATTGCTATGGTGACCAATGTCGTCTCGAGTCTCACCAACGTCTTTTGCAACTATCTTTTAATCGAGGGTCATTGGGGCTTCCCCGCCTTGGGGATTCAGGGAGCAGCCATCGCTACGGTACTGGGGGCTGCCGTGGCCTGTGTGATGAGTATTCTTTCCATTTGCAAACCGAAAAGCTATATCTTTCTCCCCCACTTTTTTGGAATGAAAGAAAAGTGGAGTCTTGAGCCCCTGAGTGCCTTGGGTAAGATGGGGGTTGGCATATGGATCGAAAACCTTCTGATGCGGGTGGGCTTTATTGTAACGGCCTTTATTGCGGCCAGGCTTGGCACCATCGAATTTGCTGCCCACCAGATTGGAATGAATATGCTTGGCCTCAGCTTTGCCTTTGCCGATGGCCTCCAGCAAGCTGCCGTGGCCCTGACGGGTGAGAGTCTGGGGAAGGGGGAGAAGAAACTGGCCTTGACCTATGGCCACCTCTGCCAGCGGATTGGGCTGATCCTCTCCATCCTCATCGCTATCGCCATCCTCTTTGGGACACCTTCCTTTTACCGGCTCCATAACGATGCGGAGGACGTGATAGCTATGGGACGTCAAATCGGTAACTTCTTAATTTTCATTGTTCTCTTTCAGATTTCTCAGATTATCTATGCCTCTTGCCTCCGAGCAGGTGGCGACTATTGGTATACGCTGATGTCGTCGACCGTCAGTGCGGCCATCATCCGGACCATTGTGACCCTCATCCTGACCCAAATATTCCAGCTCGGCTTGGCCGGTATCTGGTGGGGAATATTTTCTGATCAATTTTCTCGCTATATCTTTTTGAGTATCCGTTTTTTACAGGGAAAATGGTTGGTAAAGAAGGTCTAATGCTTCTCTTCCTGACGTAGGGTCTTTTAACTTTTGGTAAATATGTTAGAATGTCACTACTATTTTCAGGGCCCTCTGGGGCCTAATTTGGGCCTGTTGGGTTTGGACACTTGCGTGCGGCGTCAAGGCGGAGCCGAGGAGACGCATGCCCAACGGCAGGAAGGATGCTTGTACTGTGGTTTTTTCCAGTTTGGTTTTTATTTACCTCTTTTTACCCCTTTGCCTAATTGCTTATTATGCGGGTAGGGATATTAAGGTAAAGAATGGGGTACTCTTGGTTTTCTCTCTGGTCTTTTATGCCTGGGGGGAGCCGGTCGGCATTTTCCAGATGGTCATCTCGGGCCTTTTGGTCTTTTTGTCAGGGCTTCAGATGGAGCGGGTGAGAGGGAATCTGATCAAACGCCGACAGTGGCTAATGATAGCCATTGTCGCCGCCTTGACCCCCCTCTTTATCTATAAATATCTGAATTTTTTCATTGATAATATCAATGCCCTGGCTTCTTCTACTATCCCCCGTGCCAATCTCACGATGCCCATCGGGATCTCTTTTTATACCTTCCAAATTATCACTTACGCAGTAGACCTCTACCGGGGGGAGTGTGAGCTTCAGACCAATTTTGGCCAATTTTTGCTCTATGAGTCTTTTTTCCCCCAACTCATAGCGGGGCCTATTGTGCGCTACAAAGATATTGCCGAGCAGATTGCCTACCGGACCTTTACCCTGACCCAGGCTGCAGCGGGCGTCCGCCGTTTCCTTTTTGGCCTAGCCAAGAAGGTCATTTTGGCCAATCAACTGGGCAAGATCGTGGACCAGGCCTTGAGTTCCCAGCAACTCGGCCAGATTAGTGTCTTGGAGGCCTGGGTGGGCCTCCTTGCCTTTAGCTTGCAGATCTATTTTGACTTCTCTGGTTATTCGGACATGGCGATCGGGCTGGGCAAGATGTTTTCTTTTGAATTTAAAGAAAACTTCAATTATCCCTACATGAGTCGGAGTATTTCGGACTTTTGGCGTCGTTGGCATATGTCCCTGGGGACCTTTTTCCGGGACTATGTCTATATTCCCTTGGGGGGCAACCGCCGTCACCAGTTTCTCAATATCCTCGTAGTCTGGTTTTGCACAGGTTTCTGGCACGGGGCTTCCTGGAACTTTATTATCTGGGGCTTGTATTTTGCCGTTATCCTCCTCATTGAAAAGTACATCTTTTCGCATTTCTGGAAGCGGGTTCCGACCCCCATTCAGATTATCTATGCCTTGTTCCTCGTGATGCTGGGCTGGGGCATCTTCTATTATGAAGATTTTGCCCTGGGAAAGATTTTCTTCTCCCGGCTCTTTGGACTGGGAGGGGCACCTCTGGCCAACCTCTCTGGCACCTTACTCCTCCAGCAGAATATTCCTCTCTTGCTCGTAGCTATCTTATCCTGCCTCCCGGTAGTCCCTTGGCTTAAAAAACAAGGGATTGTGGTAGACCATGCCTTGGCTACAGAGTCCATGCCCCTCTATGGGGTCACAAATATTATCTTTATGATCCTGATCCTCTTTGTCACCACTTTTAGTCTGGTGGCCGATAGCTTTAATCCCTTCCTTTATTTCCGCTTCTAGTACTTGTACTTTCTGTAGTTCTTCTACCTCTTGTACCTTGGAGAAAATGTTGCCATGTTTTTGATTGATTCTTTTAACCTTACAAGTTTATCTTTCCCTTTCTTTCAGAAGGCTTCTGCCCCGGCCCTAGGGGGGGCCGGCGGGGGAAGCTCCCGGAAAGGGGCTTCCTCTGACCCTGGCCAGCAAGGCAATCAAAAGGCTGGCAAACGTCGTACAGGTCCCACCAGTTTTCGTCCCCAAGGGTCTGCGGATCCCCGGGTCCGGGAAATTGCTGACCAGGTCATGGAGGCCCATCGCCCTAAAAAGTCCATTCAGCGTCCTGGTATTGATTATCCGGTAGAACCGGAGGTGGACTATGATATTTCGGCACTCTTTCACAAGGTGCCGATTCAGCGGGAGACAGTACAGCCAGGGGGCCAGGATGGAAAGCAAGCAGGGGAGGCGATTAGCCAGGGGGCTGCAGCCATCAGCCAAGCCGGTGCCAGTCTAAGGGACGCTAGCCAGGGTCTAGGTCGCAAAGTAAGCAAAGATCCCCGCCAAGGGGCTAGGCAGGAGGCGGTAGCAGCAGCCATGGCCCAGACTGCCCAGGCCCAGGAAAGACAGGCTCAGGCTGCCAAGATCCAGGGGGAGACCCAGATTGCAAGTTCCCTAGGCACAGCCCCCTCCAATAAGACTACTTCCAGCGAGCCGACTTCTGCCTCTGAAGCTACTAGCAAGGGGCTGACCAAGGCTCTTTTTCCCACGAAAGTCTCTCAGAAAAAGTCGGTTACCCCGAAAGACGGCTTGTCAAAAGCTAAGCGCAAATTCTTGGCCCCCTTGCCCAAGGCAACAGCCAAAAATCAGGCAGAAGAAGCAGCTGATGTCAACTATTTGAAGCAGAATTTTAAGACCAAGGCCGAGGATCTGATGCCCTCGGTGGTGCCGCCTTTCCAAGATTTTGGGTCTGAATCCTCTGAGCCCCATACGGCTCCTGGGAGTGGGGGCGGGTCTGCCCCCTTCCTGGATCCCAGTGAGAGTACCTATGGGGCAAAGCCCGGTGAAGGGGATTGGAGCCAAGACGAGGGCTTCCAGGCCAAGGACCCCATCGATTCTTATGTGGATGGGGATGCCTTTGTTTCCGATGAAGCCTTTATGCAGTACTTTACGAAGGCTGAGCGCAACAACCAAGCTATTGTTCTAGCCTTTTTGGCGATCTTAAGCTTGGTAGGACTGGCCTTTTGGATTGTTCCTGACCGCCCTGAGTCAGCAATGGAAAAAAGAAAGCTACAAATGATCCCAAAGGTGACCATCAAAACTTGTCTGAGCGGGGACTTGATGCGGGAAATGGAGAATTATTATACAGACCAATTTCCTTTAAGAGAACGCTTTATTGGCCTTCATACCAGGGTCCAACAGGTCATGGCAGATTGTGTGCCCACGTTAACGGGTAAGAAGGAGGATAAGGTGCGCCTGGTCCCTACCCACCGAGATACGGCCCAGGGCGGGGAAGATTTCCGAAAGGTTTTGGAGCAAAAGCAAAAGGAGGGAGTCTGGAAGCCCGGAGAGACGGGCCCGGATACAATTTCCCCTACGGCTAGTGAAGCGACCGACAAAGAGGGCGGTACTGCCGCAAGCGAGGATACCCAGAATACGAGCGCCGAGACCACTTCCTCTACGGATGCCTCGACCTCAGAAAGCAGGAAAGCTTCCGACTCAGAGAAAGCTAGCGAAACAAAAGCAACGAAAAAAGATAAAAGAGATCAGAAAAGTCAGGCTATGGGAGAAAATCAGGCAGTGAACCGTCAGGCGGGTGCTATCTTCATAGCCCAGGACCGGGGATTTGAAGTCTTTGGTTTTGGCCCTATCTTCTTTAAAAATTATGGGAAACGCCTGAATTACTTCCAAGAACAGTTAGAGGGTAAGGCCAGGTTGATCAGCCTCCTGGTCCCCACCGCTGTGGCCTTCTATGGACCGGAAGAATACAAGACCGGGGACCATTCCCAGTATGATGCCATTAACCTAGCTTATGACACCATGAATTCTTCGATTGTAAAGGTCGATGCCTACCGCGAATTGGGCGAACATTATGACGAGTATCTCTACCTCAAGTCGGACCACCACTGGAATGGCCGGGGGGCTTACTACGCCTACAAGGCCTTTTGCGACGCCCTGGGCTTGAAAGCCCAGCCCCTGTCCGAGATGAAGCCCCTCCCTACGGGATCGACTTTCATGGGGAGTCTCTATGGCTTTTCAGGGAATGATCCCTTCTTTGAGACCCACCAAGACACCATTGAAATGTTCCAGCCCAGGGCTAAGGGAACTTTGACCATGTATTCCGATGCTACGATGTCCGATCCGGCACAAGGGATCCTCCTAGATCCTTCTGCCGCCGAATGGCAGCCCAACCACTACCTCCTTTTCTCAGGTGGGGATGTGGCCCTATCTCTCATTAAATCGGATACGAAAAATGGGCGGAAGATCTTGGTGATCAAAGATTCTTACGGAAATGCCTTCGTGCCCTATCTGATGAATGACTATGAGGAGGTCTATGTAGTGGATCCTCGTTTCTTCAAAGATCCGCTGATCCCCTTCATTACCCAAAAGAAGATCCAAGATGTCCTGGTGCTGAACTATACCTTCTGTCCTAGTAACGATGGCTGGATAGACCCCTTCGATCACCTCATTGGCTTACCCGACACGTATTTTAATGAGTAAGGTCAGATAGAAAAATGGGGACAGGAATATTTGTTAAGAAAAAATGAGCAAGATGTTTCATTTCTATGAAAATTGCTATACAATGAGAAGTACTACGGTATAGAGGAGGAATTCTAGACCATGCATAGGAAGAAATTATCCCTGCTTTTCTTGGCCCTCGTTATTTTTGCAACGAGTCTTGTGGCTCCTATCGGAGCAGGCCAAAAAGAGGATGTATCGGCCCTGGGTTCGGAGGAACTTAGTGTCTCTCCCACCAATCCTGAATTCGAAGAAAATGAAATCTTCGTCCTGCGGGCAACGCCAGCAGGGGAGGAAGCTGCGAATGCAACAGGATTTCGCCAGGCCCCGACCGTTTATCATAGTAACTATGATCTCTTAAAACAACGTCAAGCGGGACCCTTTGCCCAGTTGGGGGCAGGACAGCTACCTGCCAAATTTGACCTGCGTGACGCTGATCCGAAGAAATTGACTTCTGTCCGTGACCAGGGTCCGAACGGAAGCTGTTGGACTTTTGCTACCTATGGGTCTATGGAATCCTGCCTGTTACCAGGTGAAGAATGGGACTTTAGTGAGAAGAATCTGCGCAATGGCCATGGTTTTGACTGGCCCCCAGATAAGGGAGGCAACCGGGAAATTTCGGCGGCTGTCCTTTCTCGTTATGATGGTCCGGTGAAAGAGGCAGATGACCCCTATAATGCCTTTGATTTTAGGGTAAAGAGAGGGGTGACCCGGGTCAAGGACTTGGATCGAGTTATGTATTTGCCGGATGTCCGCAATGGAAATGATAAGGATGCCATGGATGCCATTAAAAGGGCCCTGCAAGAGAATGGCGCAGTTTATACCACCATCAGCGGTGACGAGCGTTTTTTCAATAAAGACACCAATGCTCACTATGATGGTCGTAGGGCAAGGGCCAACCACGCTGTCACCATCGTGGGTTGGGATGACAACTTTAGCAAGGATAAATTCATCCTGAGGCCTCAAGGAAACGGAGCCTGGATTGTTCGTAATAGCTGGGGATCGACTTGGGGCGAGGATGGCTACTATTACGTCTCGTATTGGGATGGCTGTGTGGCAAAATTGAATGCCCAGTTTATTGCCAAAGCCAAGTCCAACAAAGACGTCTGGTACCATGACTTTTATGGAATGACCAACTCGGTCGGTTACTATCAAGAGACTGCGTGGGCGGCTAACGTCTTTGGCAGGACCACGGAGGATGTGAATTTAGATGAAGTCGGTTTTTTCATCCCCTCCGATGGAGCAAAGTATGAACTTTACCTCAACCCTGACATCAAGGAACCTAAAGAGGGCTTTAATGAGCGGATCCTTCTTGCAAAGGGTGAAGTACCCTATGCCGGTTACTATACGGTCACCTTTAAACCACAAAGGATCAAGAAGGGCAGCTTTTTCAGCCCTATCCTCAAGATTACGACGCCTGACTACAATCAGCCGATCCCAGTAGAACAGCGCTATAATAATTTCTGCTCCCGCGCTAGGGCATATAGCGGAGAGTCCTATATTTCTAAGGATGGCAAGGTTTGGGAGGATCTCACTTCGAAGCTGTCTGCCAATGTCTGCATCAAAGCGATGACCCGCCCTGCGAATGGATCGCCAGAACCCTCTGAGCCGACAGAGCCGACGAAGACAACTCAGCCGACGGAGCCAAGCCCAACTTCGACGCCAACTCCAACTAAGAAGCCAGAGCCAACTAAGAAGCCGAATCCCACTCAAAATCCTGAACCGACCCAAACAGTAGAACCCGTCGAACCCACTCAGTCCTCTGGGCGGGTGCAAAAGATTACCCTGCGGGCGGACAAGAACAGCCTCCAGGTCAATGAAAAGGTTCGAATTATCGCAGATATTGAACCCAAGAGCGCCCAGAATACATCTTTACAGTGGATATGTGAAAATAATCTTGGTATGATGGACCAATGGGGCTACTTCCATGCCTACAGGGCAGGGGAAGAGATTATTACCGCCAAAACGTCAGATGGAAATGAAGTTTCTGGAAGCATTCGCTTAACCATTACCCCTAAGGTGAAAAAACAGTTGAAGATTGGCATTACGGTAGAAACATCAAAGCTGAAAGCGGGCGAGCAGTTGAAGTGCCGCTTTGTGTTAACCGATCAAGACGAGCAGCGTGTCCCTAGGAAATTCTTTAACATTCGAATCTTAGAACCCAATGGCCAGCCGGTGACTTGGATCTCAGGCTTTACGAATGAAAAAGGAGAAGATTACGCTGCACGTACCTTAGCCGTGGGTCTTGATCCGGGTTTATACACGGTGGAGGCCTTCCTTCAGAACGATCGTGACTTTGATGATATGAAGGAAACGGCAAGTTTCCGTATTCTTGGCGAAAATGAAAAACCTGATGAGGAAGATTCGTCTTCACTTATTTACTTCGCAAATTATGTGAGTAAGCCCTTTTACTCCTTCGATCAGGACAAAGGCTATACCTTTATCTTCCTCAAGGATGCCAATCGCCAGCCTATACGCTGGTTGCGCGTTACCTTGAATTTAATTGCCCCGAACGGCGAGGTCGTAGGAACACTCGAAAAGGTGACAGATTATTACGGACGAGTATACTCATATATTCAGCCCAATTTAGCCAAAAATAATAAAAATTATACTCCGGGTACTTATACGATTGAGGTCAAGGCCCCTTATAAGGAACGTATGTATAGTCACCAAGTTCACTTGATTTTCCGATAAAGAACATTTACAATCCTAGGGAAGATCATTCAGAATTTTAATAAAGAAGATCAAGAATCGCAGTAACGAAGATCATCCTGGATCACAATCGAAGGATTAAGACAATACAACGATTCCTGTTAAGAGTGGACGTCCTTAGCTTAGCTAAGGGCGTCCTTTTTTCTTATTTGGTAGACTTCCGATAGTAGTCCTTGGAAAAGTCGTCGGATATCATACTACAAGAGCTGCAAGAGAGGTCACAATTTTCACAAGAACTAGGCTTGCGCCCCATCATTTCAGCCTTCATAGCATCCTCCGAAGGAACATGGGGCAAGCCCTTCTTCCATTCAGGATTCTTTTTTGCTGTCTGGGCCCGTAAATAAAAAGTGAGATAGCGTAAGAGAATGAACACCAGGTTAAAGGAAATTAAAATGGCAGCGCCAATGAGAAATTGAGGCATATGGATCCTTTCTAGGCCTTCAAATGGCCTTCATGGCAGAAGATGTTAGGCATGCTTGGCTTCGTTAAGTTTTTAAAGTTCCTGACAATTCTTGACCCTGTCGTGATTCCGCAGTTCTTAGGAATTCTTGGACTTGTCGTCGACGCCAAAGGATTTTTTCGTTTCTTCCTGGCGGTGTTTGAGCCCTAAGGCGGTGAGTCGGACCATCATAAGGAAAGAAAAGAGCTTGGCGCGGCGGGGTGCCCGGATATAAGTAAATTCTCCCAAATTTTCGTAAATTATAGGGTCAAAATGGGCCTTATAGATACTTAACCCATCTGCAAATGATCCATCGACGCCTCCCAGATTGAGCTTTTTGGCCTTGAGTTTTTCGAAGGTGAGTTTCTGGGCTTCCCAGAAAACTTGCCATACCGCTGGAATTTTGAGCAGGGCGACTTTAGACCCGGCATAGGGCATTTCCACCACCTGACCCGTAGGGACGAGGAGGGCGGAGGCGACGGGGGTCCGTTCACAAGTATCTGGCAAGGTCTTTTGTACCTCTTCCAGGATGGCTAGGGTGGCCTCGACATTGTTAATTTGCCCCTCGATTTCTTCTTTTTTCTTGGGGGCGCTGGCCGGGAGCCGCTGCAAATTCCCCTGGAGGGTGTCCAGCTGCCGGTGGATGAGGGGGATACTCTTTCTAGGTTCTAGGTAGGCTGTTAGGAGCAGGCTGTCAGGAAAGACAGCCAAGATGGTAGCAAAATATTCTTTCGACCGAAGGCTGATATTTTGCTCGGCCTCGGTGGAGGCAATGCACTCGCAAAAGGCATCTAACTCATCTTTCCTGCCTACCTGGGTATAGAGCCCGTAGCGATCACATTGCTTGAGCTGGTATTTCATCTTGCTCTTGGGTTTACCTGTCCAGCCTTGGGCTTCCAAGATGGCCTGGAAGCGGGGCTGGATGGTAGAAGAGAGCTTGGGAGAATACGGCTCGGGATGAAAGCCTTGGTCGGCGAAGGTCTGGAGTATTTGTTCGGTATGGGGGGTAGAAGGGAGGGCCTGGGGGTCAAAGCCTTCAGTACGGACGGCTTCTTTGAGGGGAAAGGTCCTTTTGGTCCAAGCGGGTTGGAGACGAACAGCCATAACTCGATATTTTTTGGCCATTTTGCGCAAAAGAGTAAGAAAGGCCGTCAGGGACTCTTTGTCCTCAAAATCGAGGAGAGGGCCCCCTGGAACGTACATGATCCTCATCCCCAAGGGAAAACTTCGGATGAGAACCAGGGAGGCGGCTAAAATCTGTGTGCCTTCGGCATTCAAAATCCCAGGGAAATAGCCTTGCCAATTCCTTTTGACTTTAGGCCAGGCTGGGGCCTGGGAGAGGCAGGCATAGGGGTGGTGGTCAAAAAACTTGCCGTAGGTCTCTGCCCCTAAGTCATAAGTAGCCTGGTAGGGCTGATCCAGACCAGGGAGGGGAAAAGCCTTGACAAGAGGCTGCAAGGGAGTATTTGTTGGATTTATATCTTCATTCTTCATATCGTTACTGGATCCTTGCGTCGGATCTCCTTTCTCTTTCTTTCCAACATAGCAAACACAGGCAACAATTGAAACAGGCTGGCCAGCTAGATCCCCTGCCTATGGGAGATGAGAGCAGATCGACAGCTTTCCTCAGCTAGCTCGGGTCGGCATCCGGGAACCTTTAGCCCTCGCAAAAGCTTAGGCCTTAGAGAAGCAGCTGGGTCCAATGGATCCCCATCTTTACTTGCAGTCTGGCCGCTAGTTCCTGCAAATGGGCAGCCAGACGGGCTATCGCCTCGCCGTGCCGAGGGGCATAGAGGAGAAAGATGGTCGGCCCTGTCCCCGATAGGTCCAAGTATAGGTCGCCCTGGTCCCAAAGTCCTGACCAGAAGTCCTGAGATAGGGAAATCTCCGGCAGGGTCCAAGATTCATCAAGGATCTTCTCTCGGACGAGAAGGTGGTGTGATTGCGCCTGAAGATACTGCCAGAAGTCTCGTCCGGACCGGCAAGTGAGGCTTTCTTCCTTGGCAAAGGCAATCAGCTCCTGGAGGAGCTTGGCCAGGGGAGGAAAGGCTTCAAGGGAAAGAGGGGCAAAACTGTTAGAAAGTAAGGCGTCGGCACCACCTCGCTCTGCCAAGGCATCTAATTTTCCGTAAAAAAGAGGGGTAGAAAAGTGGATGTCGGGAAAGGTTAAGAGGAGGCAGGAGGGTGGGAGAATTGGCTGAGAAAAAGCATAGAGACTGGCAATCCTATGCCCTGTGTCGTCCACAGCCAGCATCTGTCTCAGGTAGGCGGGATAGACGTCGCTGCCTAAATCTGGACAAATATTCCTTGCCATCTTTTCTTCAGAGACTGGGTAGGGAAGCTGAGTTTGTAGGATGCGCAGGAGGGCAGCGGCATCTGAACTTCCACCTCCTAGGCCAGCGGCCCAGGGAATATTTTTGGACAGGATAAGGTCAATCTGGGGGGCAAAAGTGCCCTGTTTTCCTTGCCAGGCCTCCCACCAGGCTGCTGCGGCCTGCCAGAGAAGATTCTCAGGGCCGAGGGGAAGATCTGGCCCTAGGGGAGGTTCAGACACTCGAGAATGGTCGGCGTCTATGGAATGGTCGGAGTCAACGGAATGGTCGGAGTCAACGGAATGGTCGGAGTCAACGGAATGGTCTGGACTTGGATCTGCTAGGCGAATCCGCACAGAAAATGGAGCCCCTTGATGCCAGTTGACCTTGACCTGGATGGTATCAGTAAGGCTACAGGGGGTAATCAGAGAGCGAACCTGGTGGAGGCCGGAACTGCCGGGCTCTTTGGGGAAAGTCTGAAAAAAGAGGTTAAGCTTGGCAGGGGCCAGAATGGATTCTTCGAAGTCCCAAAATTTGGGGTCGGCTGGGTCAGAGGCCATGTTAGAAGGAATTGGCCGTCTGGGGGAAGCCCAGCCCTAGGACTTCCGTGACATCGTTGACGACTACGAAGGCCTGAGGATCAATTTCCTTGATCCTTTGCTTAAGTTTTGGCACTTCCCGGACAGTCAGGACGCAGTAAATAATGGGGATGGGCTCGTTGGAGTAACTCCCCTTAGCTGAGATAATTGTGGAGCTCCGCTCCATTTCATGGAGGATAAAGGGCGTGATGTCTTCAATGTGTTTGCTTATGATGAAGACAGCCCTGGCCCGGTCGATGCCTTCCAAAGCGTAGTCAGTGAAGTATGAGGTCAGATACATGGCGATGAAAGAATACATGGCCAAGATGACGGTATTGGCTGAGGTATTCCGGTAGAAGAAGAGGGTAGAAAGAACGACCATGAAATCCAAGCCCATGAGAGCCTTGCCGATAGAGAAGTTCGGGAAGTGCCGGTGGATTACCACAGCTAAGATATCCGTGCCTCCAGTGGTATAACCTCCTTTGAGGATGAGCCCCATGCTAATCCCATAGAGGATGCCGCCAAAGAGGCAGAAAATCAACATATCTGGAAGGCTGCCTGTGGAGAGGGGAATATTGAGATAGGTTGCAAAAATATCTTTGGTGAAAGGAAGGGTAACATTGGTTGCCCAAGAATAGACAAAGGTTCCGACAATGCTCCGCCATACAAAGCGGAGGCCAATATCATACCAACCCAGGATGAGCAAAGGAATATTGAGGAGGGCCACCAGGGTACCAAATTTCATAGAAGCGCCAGTTAGCTGGTAAATGATGGAAGCCATACCTGAAACCCCGCCCATGGTAAGCTTAAGGGGCAAGTAGAAGATATTGATGACAGCCCCGCCAATCAGGGATCCTATGACTAGGTAGAGCATATTGATGATCTCTTGGCTGGTCCGGCTCCTAGCCTCGGGCAGGGTGGGCTTCGGCGGACGTTTTTTCTTGGTCATTTTCCCGGAGAACGGGGTTTTAGGGGCGTTTTCTGTCATAGCTTACCTCACTTATCTATATCTTGTATCTATATCTTGTATCTATATCTTGTATCTATATCTTGTACTCCTTACAAATCGTCGCTCCCCCCAAGAGGAGGTCGTCTTGGTAAAAGACGGCCAGCTGTCCAGGGGTAGGCGCTCGAAAGGCTTCTTGGGCTCGGGCCTCAAAGACCACGTTTTCATCCGGCAGAATCCCAGCCCATAAATCCGCCATGACCTTCTTTTTCTCCTCTTTTGTAAGAGAAACAAAGGGAGCGTTTTCCCCTTCCTGACGGGCATGGGGAAAAAGAGTCACCGGACGCAGTTGGGACCGGTAGCGAGTCATCATCTGGGTCTCTAGGAAGGCTGGCACTGGAGCTTCGGTAGACCTTGGCTCTGCGACTGACATAGGAGCAGGAGTTGACCCTGGGGTTGGTAGGAGAGCTGGCGGCAGTGGAGTATTTGCTAAGGAAGGAGCTGGTGCCATCCAAGTTCGGGCGGTCTTAGGGCCAGCGAGGGAAAGCTGGCGGAGGTAGATGGTCTTCTGAGCCAAATCTTCCTCCTTGCCCAGGGTAATGGCCCTTGTAAAGGGGTTGATCTCGGTCACATAAACCCGCTCACCCAGGGCAATACCCAAGTGACGGCTCTGCCCGAGAGTATAATTCATAAGCCCCTTGTGGGGGCCCAAAATATTCCCTTGGCTATCAACGAAGTTGCCAGAGGGGTTGGTCAGATAACTGGTCTTGAAAAAGTCTCTTAGATTCTGGGGGACGAAACAAATATCCTGGCTCTCCGCCTGGTCAGCCTGGTGATAATGTAGGGCCTGGGCCTGGTTTCTAAGATCAGTCTTGCAATAGTCAGCCAGGGGAAAAATAATTTTTTTTAGAATGGGTTGCCTAAGATAGGCCAAAACATAGGTCTGGTCTTTGCTGGCATCCTTGGGACGGCGGACATAATATTCACCTAAGTCAGACTGGTAGGAAATTTCGGCATAATGGCCGGTGGCAATGTGGTCAAAACCAAAGGCTTCAGAGTAGTCGTTGAGAGCCTTAAATTTAATAAGGGGGTTGCACCTAGCACAAGGATTGGGGGTCAACCCCTTCTGGTAAGCGTGGAGAAAGGGCTCCATCACATCCCGGGCAAAGGGACGTCGTAAATCGAGAATCGTCAAAGGAAGGGAAAGCTCGGTCGCAGCATCTAAGACTTGCCTTTTGGCTAGCTGGGCCTTGGCTCCCTCTTGTAAAAATAAAAAAAGCCCATAGACACCATAACCTGCCTCCCGCAAGAGGTAGGCGGCCATGGTGCTATCGAGCCCTCCGCTCAGGGCGAGCAGAACCATATTACTGACTATCGTTTTTCCGACCTAAAAGATACTTTTGGTAGAGATTCATGCTGTCTTCCTGTTGAATTTTTTCCAGCAGGGTCTTTTGTGCTAACTCAGACAGGGTGAGGCCCTGCTTTTTAGCATACTGCCTCGCAAGCATCTCTTCCGCATCGGTCAATTTAATATTCACGATTCCCATAGCTTTACCATCCTTACCAAGTTATTTATTTGGGTTCATTGCATGGATATCATAGCAGATATCAGGGGAGATTTGCAACCTTTGGGAGGGGGTCCTATCGGAGAAGAGGCGGTTTTCTGGAGGAGGTCCTACAGGGGAGGAGGCTATAGCTTGAAAAAGCTTCTATTGAGGAGGAGGCTCACCCTGGGAGAGGTGGAAATTCGTGACCTGAATTGCTAGACTAGGCCGGATTGCTAAGTTATCGCCATGTTATGTGAAAATTGCGGTGACCGATCAGGAAGGAAGAAACACCATGAGTTTATTAGGTGGTCGCGAATACACGAGATTAACAGAAGGTCCCATTGCTCGGGACATCTTGCTGTTTGCCGTCCCCTTATTACTTACAAATATTCTTGAGCAGGCTTATAACACGGTTGACCTTTTGATCGTCAGCCGTTATGCCTCGAAAGCGGCTTTGGCCGGCGTAGGGTCGACGACGCCTTTTTCGAATATGCTCATTGGCCTTTTTATGGGCGTGGCTACCGGCACATCTGTTAAGGTAGCCCAGTATTTTGGCGGGGAAAATCCGGAAAAGTTAAGGAGAACGGTCCATAGCTCTTTGGCTTTGGCCATTTTGGGCGGCCTGATTTTGACAGGTCTTGGCTATTATACAACTCCCTGGCTCCTTAGGATGACAGAAACGCCGGAGAGTATTTTTATTGAGGCCCAGACCTATTTGCAGATTTTTTTCCTAGGAATGGTGCCTTTGCTCGTCTATAACCTAGGTGCCGGTATTTTGCGGGCTGTAGGGGATAGCCGACGCCCCTTCTTTTATCTTTTGGTGTCGGCGGTCATCAATATTGTTTTAGACCTCCTCATGGTTAAGCATTGGGGGCTCGGGGCCCGGGGGGCGGCTTACGCCACGGTGGCAGCCCAGGTCGTTGCCGCCATACTCGTAATTTTCCACCTGGTATTTGCCATAGGGCCGGAACGCCTCTATTTTCGAGATATTCGCCTCCACAAGGAAGAGAGCATGGAGATTATCTGGATTGGCCTACCGGCTGGGTTACAATCAGTGGTGATTTCCCTGTCGAACGTCCTTATTCAGGCTAAAATCAACGGCTTTGGCCCCGATGCCATTGGGGGCGTCGCCATAGAGTGGCGCTTGGATGGCTTTGTTTTGGCTGCCATTCAGGCCATGGGCCTGGCCGTCACCACCTTTTCTGCCCAGCATATTGGGGCCCATCTCTATCACCGCCTCCACAAGGGGGCCAGGGTGGCCTTGGGCTTATCCCTTGGGATCACCTTTAGCCTGGGTGCCTTTTTGACCATCTTTGCTGAACCTCTCATCGGCTTTTTTACGACGGACCCTGGGGTCCTCTGGCACGGCAAGATCATGCTCTGTGTCCTAGCTCCCTTTTACTTTATCATGGCCCTGTCGGAGACCTACGGAGGCTTGGTGCGTGGTGCTGGTAAGGCCTTCCAGCCTATGATGGTGGCTGTTCTTACCATGTGCGTCTTTCGGATCTTTTGGATCAGTGTTATCTTGCCCCTCCACCACACCTTCCTTTGCATGATTATTGGCTATCCCATTTCCTGGCTCCTTGCTCTTATTATGAACGCCTCTTATTATGGATGGGGAAAGTGGGTTCCCGGCGGGATGACATTCCGGGGATACCTGGCTACCCATCCCAGCGAGAGTGAGCAAGCAGTCAATGCAAATTAAACTTTTCATATCAGTAAACAGATATTTAGGATAAAAAATAGAAAGAAAAAGGAGGCTCCATGATTCTCTACCTTGTCCGTCACGGTGAGACGGAAATGAACCTGCAGCATATCATGCAGGGAAGGCTCGATTCACCTTTAAGTCCCTTGGGCCAAGCCCAGGCGGAAGCGGTGGCAGAGGCCCTTGCCCCAATCGAAGTGGACTACATTTACCATAGTACCCAGGGGCGGGCTAAGACGACCGCAGAATATATTGCCAAACATCATCCCCAAGCCCAGATTCTGGGGGATGACCGCCTACGGGAGATAGATAGTGGGGATCTGGAGGGGCGGCCTTTTGATGAGGGGGAAGCCCTCTACCCCGAAGCTTATTATCTGCTCAATAATAACCCGGCAGCTTATGCGGCACCTGGAGGGGAGACCTACGACGAGGTCTTTGCCCGGGCAAGAGCAGCCTTAGAAGCTTGTTATCAAAAGCATCCCCAGGCGACCGTGGTGGTGGTCACCCACGGTTTTACCCAGCTCACCCTGATGCCTTGGTTCTTTTCGGGCTCTTGGGATAGCTATGAGGAGCCTGAGCCTGTTATCTATGGAAATTGCTCCATTACAGAGGTGGAAATACAGCCAGACAAGACTTTTAAGCTCCTTAGGGTCAACGACTGTAGCCATGTGCCGCACCAGACTTATCTTTCTCCTCAACCAGGAGATATCAAAAGGGGTGGAAGTAAAGAATAGTAGAGTGATGCATAGAATCTGCCGAGCATATAAAAAATCCAATAATACAGAGAATAATAGAGAAAGGAAATAGAGAGATGAAAATTATTATGTCATGCGACCATGCAGGTCCGGGGATGCTGGAGTATTTGGAGGAAAAGTTAAAGGAAAATGGCTTTGAGGTTGAAGTTCCGGCCAGTGCCCAGGCTTTGACCGAGGAGACCAAGGTCGATTATCCAGATATGGCGAAAGAGCTGGCTCACAAGGTGGTAGAGGCCCAGGGTGAAGCAATGGGAATCTTAATCTGTGGGACCGGAATTGGGATGGCTATGGCGGCCAATAAGGTGCCGGGGATCCGGGCGGCCAATGTAACCAATGAGTTGTGTGCAGCCCTGTCCCGTCGCCATAATGACGCTAATGTGCTATGCTTAGGAGCGAGAATTATCGGCCCGGAATTAGCTTGGGCCATAACCCATACCTTCCTCGAAACGTCTTTTGAGGGGGGACGTCACCAAAGGAGAGTCAATAAGATCGATGGCACAGAAGAAAGCAAGTTCTAAAAACGACATACAACTTTGGACAAGGTGTGTCTTTGATTCCAATTGTTACCCCATCTTGCCGATGGGGGATTTGATCTGTTATCCGACCAGTACGATTTCCTTGGAGTCAGGTTCTCGGGACATGTATGAGAGCCTGGAGAAGCTCCTGACCCTCAAACATGGCAATTTGGTCCTGACCCACTTGACGGTGAATGAGCTGGGGCCTGACCACGTGGCTCAAGACCTCCAGACGGACCAGGGCGCTGGGACTCCTGAGGCAGCTGTGCCGAGCGACGGGGCAGGGCCCACTGAGGCTGCTGGATTTAGTGATGGGGCAGGGCCCGCTGAGGCTATTGGATCTAGTGACGGAGCTGGGCTTGCGGAGCCTACTGAGGCCCCTGGAACCAGCAATGACGACCCGGATGCAGTTCCCCGGCCCAAATATCAGATCCTCTATGCCCCCATAGGCTGCCTGTGCCGGGTGACCAGTTTTGAGGTTATGCCACCGGAAAATGCAAAATCCACTAAAATCTCTCCTGCGGGAGAGCTGATGACCGAGGAAGAAGACAGTTTCCGTTTTCAGATGGTGGTGGAAGCCCAACAAAGGGTGACCTTGAAGGAAGTCATCGAATGCAATCGCTACGATATCTTC
Organism: uncultured Clostridia bacterium; assembly: GCA_937922005.1. GTDB lineage: Bacteria > Bacillota > Clostridia > Saccharofermentanales > DTU023 > CAKZWV01. The sequence goes on from CAKZWV010000009.1 coordinate 30,760, forward strand.
TGTCGACTTGATCCCCTGCCGAACGAAGATCTTTCTGAGGAGGAGGAAGCTGCCCTGACCAAACTGCTTCCAGATATCGTAGAAAAAATCCGTATCCTGGGCGAGGCCATGCATCCTAATTTTGTCGATTTCAATAAGGTAATGGGGGCCCTCCGAGAGACCTCCCCGACCGTCTTGATGGACCAGGTATGCTCCATTTTAGCTGTAGACCTCGGTTTCAAACAGGAACAGCTCGAAGAGACCAACCTCTTGCGTCGGGGCCAGGCTCTTCTTGAGAAATTGGACGTCCTTGCCAAAGAATATCCCATCACCCCTATTTCTCCCTCGCTCTTTAGCCGATCTGGACCATCTTCTGACAAGAGGACCGACCAGCCCCTTCACCTGGCCAAGCTGCCAGAGCGCTTGAGGGCAGCTTTGACTCAGGGAGATATCGATCCTCTGGATTATTTGGAAGCGGAACACTGGGAATACCAGAAGGAAAGCTATGATAGAACTAAGGAGCTCATCGATAAGATGAAGCTCTATCGGGAAACAGTGAGTACCCAGGGGGTCATCAACTACTATCGGCAACTCCTGGAAAAACCTCAGATGGACGATGAGGTCATGAAGGTCGTGGTCCAAGAGATCGTCAACGTCGAGAAAAGTATGAAAGAGGGGGCGTCTGCGGAAGCCAATGTCTCCCGAACCTGGCTGGATTTCGTCTTATCCCTGCCCTTTGGTTCTTATACCGTGGAAAATCACGATGTTGCTGAGGCTCGTAAGATCCTAGATAAAGATCACTATGGGTTGAAAGATGTTAAAGAACGGATTTTGGAGTATTTGTCAGTGCTCCACCTCAGGCATCAGCAGATCAATCCGGGTGAAAAAGTGACTGAAAGGACAGATTTGGCCGATGGGGCCATTATTTGTCTGGTGGGACCTCCTGGGGTAGGCAAAACTTCGATTGTCAAAAGTATTGCCAAAGCGACAGGGCGAACCTATGTCCGGATGTCCCTGGGTGGCGTCAATGATGAAGCAGAAATCCGGGGCCACCGAAAGACCTATGTGGCTGCCATGCCGGGGCGGATTTTGTCGGCGGTTAAGCGGGCAGGCAACGACAATCCCCTTATCCTTCTCGACGAAATCGACAAATTGACAGAGTCCCGTAATGGGTCCCCGACTTCGGCCCTCCTTGAGGTTCTGGATCCGGCACAAAACAATTCTTTCGTGGATCATTTTGTAGGCCAACCCTACGACCTGTCGAAAGTCCTCTTCATGACAACAGCCAATTATGAAGCAAATATTCCAGCTCCGCTTCGTGACCGGATGGAGATTATTCGCCTGGATGGCTATATCGATAGTGAGAAGCTGGAGATTGCCCGCCGCCACTTGATTCCCAAGGTCTTAGAGGAACACGGGATCAAGCCTTCTCAGTTGAAAATTAGTAAGAAGGCTCTGGAGCTGATTATTCAAAGGTATACCCGAGAGGCGGGGCTCCGGGAACTGGAGCGCCAGTTAGAAAAGTTAGCTAGGCGGGGGGCCAATCAACTGGCCGAGCAAGGGGTCAAATCCATTTCTGTGAGTCAGCGGAATTTGGAGTCTTTCTTGGGCATCCCCATCTATTATGATAATGCTACAAAAATGCGTCCGGCCCTGGGAACGGTCTATGGGTTAGCTGTCACGGAACTGGGCGGTGAGTTGCTCCGAGTTGAGGTAAATTCTTTCCCGGGAACGGGCAAGATTGAGCTGACCGGCCACCTGGGGGATGTGATGAAAGAGTCGGCAAAGACGGCCCTAGGTTATCTGAGGAGTCAAGCGGAGACCTATGGAATTTCTGAGTTCTTTCCCGATAAGGTAGACATGCATATTCATGTGCCAGCTGGGGCTACCCCCAAGGAGGGGCCTTCTGCGGGTATTACCCTGGCTAGTGCCATGCTTTCTCAACTTACCAAGACCCCTGTCCGCCGAGATGTGGCTATGACTGGGGAGATCTCCTTGCATGGTGACATCTTGCCCATTGGTGGTCTCAAGGGGAAGACTGCAGCGGCTTACCGCCACCACATTAAGACGGTTATCTATCCGAAAGAAAATGAGAGTGAGCTTCAGGATATTCCTAAGGAGATTCGGGAGGGTCTCACGATGATTCCCGTGTCCCATTTTGAGGATTTGATCCCCAAGCTCTTTGAGAGCAGGCCTTACTTACATAAAGAGCAAGAACCTGCCGCGGCGACTGCTAAAGATGGGGAAGCTGAGGATAGAGCTTCCTTCGCCTCAGCGAAAAAGGAGGTCCTATGAGCGAAACACATACAGCTCCCCTGGTTGACCAGACGGCTGACTTAGGCTATGAAGGATTGGGATGTTTTTATCTTGGAAGAACCATGACAGAGCCTGGAGACCAGGCCCCTAGGTTATTAGACCCGGGGGAGGCGGCCTCTCAGTCCTCGAAACCAGGGGGGCCAGCCCCCACATCTTCAGATCCCTTGTCTTATTATCTTTATAAATCGGATGACCTGCTGACCCATGCCCTGTGTGTGGGTATGACCGGGAGTGGGAAGACAGGCCTTGGTATCAGCCTTTTAGAAGAAGCGGCCATTGACGGAATTCCAGCCTTGGTGATCGATCCCAAAGGGGATTTGCCCAATTTAGCTTTGTCCTTTGCCAATCCTAGTCCTGAGGATTATCGTCCCTGGGTGGAGGGTCCTGGCCTTGGAGGCCAGGGGGGCAAGGGAGATCCTGCCCAAGCAGCCTACGACCGCCACGTGGCGGGGATGCAAGCATCTCGCCAGGGCCTGGGTAGGGCCCAAAAGATCTGGGATCAAGCCGATATACGAGTCTATGCCCCTGGATCTCGGACAGGTCAAGCTCTGTCCTTGGCCCCTTTTTTCGTCCCCCAGAATCGGCAGCTGGGGGGAGGCCCTGTAGAAAGCAACCAAGATCTCTTGGCTGGTAATACGAGGGCCTTTTTATCGCTCTTGAATTATCGGGATGAGCTGGCTTCTCCAGCTCAAGTTTTCTTGACCCAGCTTTTCCAATATTATGCAGACGGCCATGAGCCCTTTTCTTGGGAGTCTTTTTTACAGCGCCTTCTCCAACCCCCTTTCGACAAAGTAGGCTTCCTGCCGGTTGAAACCTATTTCCCGGCTGAGGAGAGACGGGCTCTTTCTTTCCAGATTAATAGCCTGCTGGCTTCCCCTGATTTTGGTCGTTTCTTTGAGGGCCAGACCTTAACCATCCAAGACCTCTTCTATTCCCCCACGGGCAAAGCTCAGATTTCGATCCTTTACCTGGCCCACCTGGAACCCAAGTGGCAGCAATTTGTGATCACGACCTTTTTGAACCAAGTCCTTGCTTGGCTGAGAACCCAAGCTGGGTCATCTCATCTCCGCTATCTTCTTTATATGGATGAGATTGTCAATCTAGCCCCTCCCGTAGCAAATCCTCCTGCCAAGGCCACTCTTTTAACGCTCTTAAAGCAGAGTCGGGCCTACGGTCTAGGTCTCATCTTGGCAACGCAAAATCCAGGTGATATCGACTACAAGGGTTTATCCAATATTGGCACATATTTTATTGGCCGTCTCAATACGGATCGGGACCGGCAAAAGCTCCTAGAGGGTCTGGAAGAGGAAGAACTGACTGGAGCCATCCAGGGCCTCAAGCCCCGAGAGTTTATTGCAAGAAATGTTCATGAGCAGGGGCTCACCCTCTTTTCTACCCGGGAATGTCTTTCTTTCCTAAGGGGGCCCATGCTCCTAACCGACTTGGCCCGCCTGCCAGGCCAGGGACCCCATTATCAGGAAGGGCAAAGTCAGGCTCATCCTGGACCGATGGAGGCGCAACCTGCCCAAATGCAGACTCAGTCTAACCCGATGCAGGTTCAGCCAGGGTCGATGCAAGCTCAGCCCAGCCTGATGCAGGATCAGCTTGTCCCAATGCAGGCTCAGCATACCCCAATGCAGGCTCAACCAGATCCAGTTCTCCAAGATCAGAAGTTGGATGATGTAGTTGGTGGAGGGCTTATCTCTACGGGCAGTTCTCCAAGGCAGCTTTATGCCTTGGTTGATGTCTTTTTTGAAGATAAGCGCCGTGATTTCCGGGAGAGTGACCTACTCGTCTATCGGGCTGATCCTCAACCGGGCCTTAGGGGCTTTGCTTGGGAGAAGCTTTCCGGCCCGGAGCTCCTAGGAGGGACGGATCAGGGAGAAGGCTCTGCATGGGATGCCTGGTCGGCAGAAGAAAAGGCGAGACGGGTGGAGGAGTATTTTCAGCAAATGGTGGATCGCCATGAGACCCTGGACCTAGAGAGCTATTACCAGGCCGACCAGCGCAAGGGCATGGTCAAAGCAGTGGAAGAAAAGATTTATCAAGAGGAAGTCTTAGCCCTTCCCTATCATCCAACTTTGAAACTCTACCAGGAAGCTGGAGAGAGCCTGAGGTCTTTTCGCATTCGGGTCCAGGCGGCGGCTAAGGATGAGACAGCCAATGCTGTGGATGCCCTGACTGAAAAATATCAAAAAAAGATGGAAACAGCCCAAAATGCCCTCACGAGGGCGGAGCAGAGGATGGGCAAAGAAGAGGACCGGCGCTCTGACCTCCAGCGCCAGGAGCTTTTTGGAATTGGCAATGCCATCTTTTCCACCTTACTAGGGAAACGGAAAATCAGTTCCGGCAATCTAGGCAAGATGACGACAGCAGGACGGGCTATGAGCCGGACCAGTAAACAAAAAGGAGATTTGGCACGGGCGGAGGAGAATTTGTCCGCTGCCCAGGATAAGTTGGCCGCTTTGCAAAAGTCTTTTGAAGAAGAAATGGCAGCCCTTCAGGAAGGTCAAGCTGACGCCTTAGACCAGGTCAAGGATCTTCATATTCGTCCTTTGAAGTCAAATATCCACGTAAAACGTATTTTTTTGCAAAAATAAAGTAAGCTTGAAAGCCATCGCCCAGACTCTTTTTTAGCCTTCTAAAGCGGGTCTTTTGGGCTATTCTTGCACTTAAGTAAAATACGTGATAAAATTGTAATAAATTGTCACCGGGCTTAACAAGAGCCTTCCTATCTCTTGTCAAAGCTTGAAACGATTAGGTCCAATAGGATCCTTATTCAACGAGGAGGAAAAATGAGTAAAAGCAAGATTAAACTGCTCTCCGCACTTTTGAGCGCAGTCTTGACGGTATCGTTACTGGGTGGGTGTGCTCAACCGAACAACCCAACCCCCACAGGCACCACACCTGCAGCGTCTCAGCAAGAAGAAAGCAAGGCAGCTGAAGAAACCACCGAAGCTGAGAGCAAGGTTGAAGAAGCTACTGGTGAAGCTGAGAGCCAAGAAGAAAAGAAGACCGAAGAAGACACCAAGGCTGAGGACACCAAAGAGCCAGACGGCACCATCCTATCTGTTGGTTACGATGAGTTCACCGAAAAGTTCTCTCCTTTCTTTGCCACTACAGCTTATGACCAGGATGCCCAGGGCATTACCCAGATCGGTTTGACTGGCAATGCGCGTGGCAGCGAGATGATCTACAAGGGCGGCGAAGGCGACGGCGAAGTAATTCCTTATCAAGACAAGGATTATACCTATCCGACCCTGGCCAGCTTGGATGTCGAGCCTAGTGAGGAAAAGGACGAGAACGGCATTCCTAAGTTTACAACCTATACCTATAAGATGAGGGATAATGTTAAGTTTAGCGATGGAAAACCCGTGACCGTTGATGATGCGATCTTCTCTTTCTATGTTTATTGCGACCCAACCTATTCTGGATCCAGCACTTTGAGCTCCATTAACATTGTTGGACTCCAAGAGTATCGGACCCAGACCAACACAGGCCTCTTTAACAAATATAAAGATCTCTGGGATGCCGCTGTCAAAGCTGGTCCGACCACCGAAGATGCTGAGCAAAAGAAGGTCTGGGAAGCTATCTCCAAGGCAGCCAAAGAGAATGCACCGAAGATCGCAGACGCTGTTGGTGATCCTACCGATGAGTATGCTAAGAAAGCCTTTGGTGATGACACCAAGCTTACTGGGGAAGAAATCAAGAAGGATGAGGGCCTCCATGCCGCTTATGCCATGGTCATGTGGAACCTAGCCTCTTTTAAGGATGGCAAGCTAACCGCTACCGGGAAAGATGAAAAGGGCGAAGAAGTCAACCTGGAGTTCAACCTGGATGACAAGAAACCCACGATGGAAGACATCTACAATGTAGGCCGGATCCTCTATGAGTCAAATGATAAAGAATTCATCGAAAACGAGATGAGCGGGAAAAATGGTATCTTAGAGATCACTGATGTCCGCGATGCCTTTATCAAAGAAAGCGGCGATGCTGATCCAGAAGCTGGTGAATCTAAGGGCGTTAAATCTATTGAGGGTCTGAAGAGAATTGATGACCATACCTTTAGTGTTACGGTCAATGGTGTGGATGCTGCCGCTGTCTACAAGCTCGGCATTACCGTCAGCCCCCTCCACTATTACGGAGATCCTGCTAAGTATGACTATGAAGCAGGCAAGTATGGGTTTGATTTTAAAGATCTGAGCAAGATCAAAGAAAAGAATAAGGTACCTTTGGGTGCTGGCCCCTATGTCTTTGAAAAATTTGAAAAGAAAGTAATCTACTATACCGCCAATGAGAATTATTGGCTTGGTGCCCCCAAGATCAAGCACCTCCAGTTCAAGACCACTCCTGGCAAAGATAAGGTTATTGGTGTTGAGCAAGGTATCATCGATATAACGGATCCGTCATTCTCCAAAGAACGGGCAGAAGAAATCAAGAGCAAGAACTCTAACAAAGAATTAGTCGGCGACATGATCTCCACTTCTTTAGTCGATAACCTAGGTTATGGCTACATTGGGATTTCTGCTAAAAATGTTAAAGTTGGTGAAGATTCGGGTTCTGAGGAATCCAAGGCTCTGAGACTAGCCTTTGCTACCGTCTTTGCAGAAGAGAGAGCCTTAGCTGTTGACTCCTTCTACGGCGCAGCTGCTTCTGTTATCCAATACCCCATTTCTAACACCTCTTGGGCCGCCCCCAAGCCTGGTGATGAAGGCTATCAAGTCGCTTACTCTCAGGATGTCGAAGGAAACTCCATCTATACCGATGAGATGGATGAAAAGGCCAAGAGAAAAGCTGCTCAAGAAGCTGCCATTGGTTATCTAAAGAAGGCTGGCTATACCTTTGATGAGGGTACTGGTAAATTCACAGCTGCTCCAGAAGGTGCATCCTTAGTTTATACCATTATTGTTCCCGGCGAAGGAACCGGCGACCACCCCTCTTTCAAGCTTATCACTGAGGCTAAGAAGATCTTTGAAGAGATTGGTATTACCCTGGACATCAACGATCCTGCTAACCCCGCTGAGCTTTGGGATACCCTGGATGCAGGCACCCAAGAAATGTGGTGCGCTGCCTGGAACGCAACCATTGATCCTGATATGTATCAGATCTATCACAGTTCTAGCATCCTAGGTGCTGGTGGAACCAACAACAACCACTACTGCATTGCCGACGAGGAGTTAGATAAACTCATTATGGATGCTCGCGTCTCCTTCGATCAAGAGTATCGGAAGTCTGTTTACAAGCGCTGCTTAGACATCATCATGGAGTGGGGTGTTGAGATTCCTATCTATCAGAGACAGAACTGCATTATTTTCAGCACAAAACGTGTCAATATGGATACTGTAACGCCTGACATCACCACATTCTATGGCTGGATGGCTGAAGTTGAAAAGATGGAACTGAAGTAAAAGTAAAGTTAGCGTAGTGGCTAAAATACCAACCTAACTTTAGTAAGAGCCGACCCTGTGTCGGCTCTGCTTTTATAAGATATGTAAAAGTAAAGGTGAAACATGAGAAAATTTATCATAAAGAGACTTGTTGTTTCAGTTCTAATCTTCTTCTGTGTGGCGTTTATCATTTATGCCCTCATGAGAGCCCTGCCCACCTCATTTATCCAGACGGTAGCCCGGGAACGGTCCGCAGGAGATCCATCTAAGAGCTATGAGGAGTGGATGAAGGAACTGACGGTTATTTATAATATGGATAAGGGGGTCTTCGCCGGTTTCGGCAACTGGATCTGGGAAATGCTCCAAGGCAGATTTGGTGAGAGCTGGTATTATGGAATCCCCGTCGTCGAAAAATTTAAATCTTGTATTATGTACTCCTTGTGGCTCAACATTATCACATTTGTCTTGCAAATCATCATAGCCGTACCGCTAGGAATTACGACTGCTGTCCACCAGTATTCATATCGAGATTATATATTTACTTTCCTTGCTATGGTAGGCATGTCTCTGCCGACCTTCTTCTTTGCAACTATTTTAAAATATATATTTGCTGGAAAGCTCCACTGGTTTGAAGCCTATGGTATGATTAGCAGGGATAATCCTATGATGACCCCCTTCAATCAGTTCCTTGATTTGGCCTGGCACTTTGTCCTTCCTGTCGTAACTTTGACCATCCTAAGCATCGGGGGACTCATGCGTTACGTCCGTACTAACATGCTAGAAGTTCTGAACTCAGATTATATCCGGACGGCTCGAGCCAAGGGACTATCGGAGTCCAAGGTTATTAACCGCCATGCCTTCCGCAATACCCTTATTCCCATTGTTACCATGGTTGGCGGTTCGATTCCTGGTCTCTTTTCCGGGGCTATGATCACCGAGCAGCTCTTTGCTATTGAGGGAATTGGCTACTATTCATACCAGGCTATGACCAAGGGTGATATCCCCTTCTACATGTTTTATATGTGCTTTTTGGCAATCCTAACCCTGTTGGGAAACCTGGTCTCTGACGTCCTTTACGCCGTCGTTGACCCCAGGGTAAGATTAGGCTAGGTGATAAGATGACTGATAAAAATCAAAGACAAAATAATGATTTTTCTCCAGAACAGGGATCGAAAGAGTCCATAGGGGAAGGTACGGTCCAGCCTATGGGAGGACAAAGTTCTTCTAAGCAAGGGCCCGCCCTAAAGTTCTCCAATCCTCCTACGGAAGAAGAGTTAAGTAGGATTCCCAGCTCAGGTCCCTATCCCTTAGAAAGACAACGCCATCTAGGGGATGATGAAATGACATTAGATGATGCCCGGCGGGTTAAAGTTATTTCGCCAGGTGCCCTCATTCTTCGTCGTTTCATCCGGAATAGGTTAGCTGTTTTTGGGGTCGTCCTCCTGGTTATCATGTTTCTTTTCTCTTTTATTGGTGGCGCAATCTCCCCCTATGGTCAGGATCAAACCTTTAAGAGATATGAAACTCAGTACAAGGTTATGGGAGGTGCCCGGGTCAACAGGGAATATCGTTATAACAGTAAAGAAGGTGTGACATTCCCCAAATTGGCCCAAGCCAAGTTTATTCAAGCCAAGAACGCCAACAAGGCAACTTTTGAATCCGACAAGATCAACTATGGACTAGAGGAGATTAACGATAAGACATATCTCATTACCTCCAACCAAATTTTGGCAGAAGCCAAGATGGTCGGAAAATTTGCAGATATTAAGGTTGCTGAGGATCTACCAGATCCGATCCTTGTGAATGATGAGATCTTGAAAGCTTTTGGCGAGGCTGTCGAAAAGAATAAAGACTCTTTTGAAATTGGTGAGGTGACTTACAGCGTCAGCCAAAAAGAGGGCACTCGGGATATGCTTTTAACGACTAAGAAGCCGGCAACTCTGGCATCGATGAACAGCATGAGTGTTTTTGAAAGAGACCTCCTTAAAGAACATAAGATTGATCCCTTCTATATTCAACTTGCCGTTGAAGAAGCGGCTGGCAAGGGTGAAAAGGAAATCAAGATTGGTGAGGATACATTCCGCATTGATAACTCAAAGAAGGCGGAGACCACTGTTTACTTTGCCGATAAGCCTGTGGCAACAATTGGTAGCTTTGTCGTTCAGCCAATCAGCCAAGAAAAAGCAATCTTATACAGCTTTAGGGAAGATGTTATTAAGGCCATTGAGGCTGGTGAAACTTCTTTTACGAGCAAGGCCTATGAAGGCGACGAAGATCAGCTCTTCAAGTTAGAGCAAAAAGAAGGCCGTTATGATATTAAGGGGCCTCATGAGACCTATATTTATGATGCCTTGTCTAAGCCCTCGAAAAAGCACTGGCTGGGGACTGATAAGAACGGGATGGACTCCCTGACCCGCTTGATGTACGGTGGTCGTATTTCCTTACTTGTCGGCTTTGTTGTTGTTATCATTGCCATGGTAATCGGGGTCAGCCTTGGAGGTATCTCTGGTTTCTTTGGCGGATGGGTAGACAACCTCATCATGCGTTTGGTCGATATTATGTATTGTATCCCCACCTGGCCAATCCTAATTATCTTTGGTACAGTCATGGATGCGCAGAGGGCTGAGCCTAACCAGCGGATGATCTCCATCATGGTGATTCTGGGTGTCTTGGGTTGGGCCGGGATTACCCGACTCGTCCGTGGACAGATTCTCTCCTTGAGAGAGCAGGAGTTTATGGAGGCGGCTGAAGCCACTGGTCTTAGTACAAGAAGAAGGATTTTCCGCCACCTTGTACCGAACGTCATGCCTCAGCTGATCGTCTCGGCGACCTTGAGTTTGGGTGGCACCATTCTAACCGAGTCAACCCTGTCCTACTTAGGCTTAGGGGTTAAGTATCCTTACGCTTCTTGGGGGAATATTGTTAACTCCGTTTCAGACCAATATGTTATGATGAATCACCCTCAGGCCTGGATTCCCGCTGGCCTTTGTATCCTGATTACCGTTATAGCATTTAACTTTGTCGGAGATGGTCTCCGTGACGCCTTCGATCCGAAGATGAAGAGGTAACTATGGCTACAGAACCGAATAATATGGAACAAAAAGAAAAAGACCTCGATACTGAGGTGAACAGCAAGAAAAAGGCATCCTATCTTTCCCTTGCAGATCAACGCAAGATTGCCAAGCATAACGTGCGGATCATGCGCCAATATGAAAAGAAGCGCAAGAGTCGAAAAACTTCTGAAAGCTCCTATTTAACTCAGATGAAGGATCCTGGGAATATTTTGGAGGTAGATAACCTTCATACCTGCTTCTTCACCGATACTGGCACGGTCCGGTCTGTGGATGGCGTGACCTTTAACGTTCCCAAGGGCAAGACCGTGGGTATCGTAGGTGAATCGGGATGCGGCAAGTCCGTCACATCTCTTTCCATTATGCAATTGATCCAGCGGCCCCAGGGGCAGATCGTGGAAGGGGAGATTCGTCTCGACCTAGGGAATGGAAAGGTCTATGATGTGGCTAAGGTTCCGGATGCAGAAATGCAGCGAATCCGGGGCAATGTGGTCTCCATGATTTTCCAAGAACCTATGACCAGTTTGAACCCCGTCTTCCGGATCGGCTATCAGGTGGACGAGGTTATTAAGCTCCATAATCCTGAGATGAGCGATGAGGCAGTCAAGGCTAGGACTATTGAAATGCTCAAGCTCGTCAAGATCGCCAACGTAGAAGGGGTCTATGAAATGTATCCCCACCAGTTGTCTGGTGGTATGCGTCAGAGGGTTATGATCGCTATTGCTTTAGCCTGTGATCCTCAGTTGATCATAGCAGATGAGCCGACAACGGCCTTAGACGTAACGATTCAAGCTCAGATCCTAGATATTCTGCGGAGTCTGAAAGACCGGATCAATTCATCCATCATGCTTATTACCCATGACTTGGGCGTTGTAGCAGAAATGGCAGATTACGTTGTGGTCATGTACTCTGGAAGAATCGTAGAACGGGGAACGGTTCGCGACGTTTATCACTATCCTGCCCATCCTTACACGATTGGGCTGATGGCTTCGAAACCAGTCATCAACCGGGATACCGAGCGTTTGTATAGCATTCCTGGAACCGTGCCTAACCCGATCAACTTACCTGACCATTGCTACTTTAGAGATCGCTGCGACCGTCCTATCGAACCATGCTACAGTATCTATCCCCATATGAGAAAGATTAGCGACACCCACTATGTAGCATGTTATAACTGCAACAAGGATCGGGTGGATCCGGCTATTTTTGGAGGTAAAGCGATCCATGACTAGAATTGAAGCACGCAAGACCAGCTTTGGCGGGGATACCTCAGTCCCTGACGAGGAGTTCGTAAAGGTTCGGGGCCTACAGACCTATTTCCCCATTAAAGCGGGTTTGTTTTCAAAAACCATCAATTTTGTGCGGGCTGTTGATGGGATCTCCTTTAATATTAAACGGGGTACCACCATGGGACTGGTAGGAGAATCTGGCTGTGGCAAGACGACAGCTGGAAAGACCCTCCTGCGTCTCGAAGAGCGGACAGATGGGCAGGTTTTAATAAACGGTGTTGATGTCTACCGGCTCAGTCGGGAGGAATTAACAAAGGCCCGGCCCATGATGCAGTATATCTTCCAGGACCCCTATTCCAGTTTGTCTCCTAGGCTTCCTGTTGGTGAGATCATTGGTGAGGCAGTTCTGGAACACCAGCTCATTGATCCCAAGAACTATGATGCCTATGTAGAGCAGGTTATGGCAGACTGCGGTCTCCAGCCTTACCATAAGAACCGCTACCCTCATGAATTCTCCGGTGGTCAACGGCAAAGAATTTGTGTTGCTAGGTCTCTAGCCCTGAACCCTGATTTCGTAGTATGCGATGAGCCTGTCTCAGCCTTGGACGTGTCGATTCAGGCACAGATTATCAACTTGCTGATGGACCTACAACAAAAATATAATTTGACCTATCTTTTTATTTCTCATGACCTTTCCGTTGTCCAGCATATCTCGGATACCATTGGTGTCATGTATCTAGGAAATCTTGTAGAGCATGCCTCAAAAGAAGAGATCTTTGCACATCCCTATCACCCTTATACTCAAGCTCTCTTTAGTGCTATCCCTGTACCAGATCCTGACTACAAGATGGATAAGATCCCTCTCCAGGGAAGCATCCCCTCACCTGCAGACCCACCCTTTGGCTGCAAGTTCCATACCCGGTGTCAGAGCGCCATGCCTGTCTGTTCGAAAGAAGAGCCCAAGGCCAGGGATATGGGGAATGGCCACGTCTGCGTCTGCCATCTCTATGATGACAAACCGCTTAGCAGTGTTTGGCACCAAGATGAGATCGTCTTGGATCCTGCGACGGAAGCAAGGAAAAAGAGAATTCAGCAAATCATCGCTAGCTACGATGCTCAGCGTCGTTCCAGACAAGAAGGTCCCAAAACCAAGGCATAGAAGATTTTTCCAAGAGGTCTCCTATACCCAGATCTAATCGACAAATTTCAAGCAATATAGGACAAAAAGGCACGGGTGACCGTGCTTTTTTTGTTGGCTGAGGATAGGTACCTAGGCCTTCTTGGACGTAGGACCTGAGTCTATTGGAAAACGGGAGAAGATTAGTTTTGGCCCCGCATTGCAGCCCTTGACGATGGGATGGCAGATTGACAAGAAGCAGGAAAATGCGGTAGACTACAGGCTGGATTATTTGTTACATGTAAGGAGGAAAGATATGGCAAGTAAGAAAAGACCGAAGAGACCGAGAAAGCCAGCGCCTGCACCAGCGGCTAAGGGGGGGCAGGGAAATCTGAACCAACTGATGGCGCAAGCTCAGGCCATGCAAAAGAAGCTCCAGGCAGCCGAAGAAGAGACCAATACCTATACTGGGGAGTCGAGCGTGGGTGGTGGGGCCGTGACCTGCACGGTGAATTCAGATCACCAGATCACAGAACTGCATATTGATAAAAGCGTGGTCGATCCGGATGACATTGAGATGCTCCAGGACCTGATCACGGCAGGGATCAATGAGGCAATGAGCGACTTGGATGCCAAGGTGGGAGAGACGATCTCGGCAGCTTCAGACGGCTATGATCTGTCATCCATTATGCCGGGCTTCCCTCAGATCTAAGGCCTAGCTTGGACCATTCATGCAAGAGTACCCACAGCCCCTCAGTGATTTAATTGCCCATCTGGCTTCTTTGCCCGGGATTGGGAAGAAAACGGCACGGCGCTTGGCCTTCCACCTTATGGAAATACCGAAGGAAGAGGCCTTGGACTTTGCCAATAGCTTGGCCGTGGCCAGGGAAAAAATTGGCTATTGCAGTCTGTGTTTTAACCTGACCGACCAAGATCCTTGTCCAATTTGTCAGTCGGCCTACCGGAAAAAAATGGAGATTTGTATTGTAGAGTCCCCTTCGGACGTGGCAAGTATTGAAAGGATGCAAGAGTTTCATGGCCTTTACCATGTCTTGCACGGGGTTTTGAGCCCCAAGCAGACGGGGGGCCTGGCTTCCTTGCACCTACATGAATTGGCTGACCGCTTGGTGGCTATAGAAGCTGAGCAAGGAGTATCCCCTCAAGAAATTGAACTGATTCTAGCTACCAATCCTAATACCGATGGGGAGGTGACGGCCAATTTTATAGCTGAGATTTTTGCCCCCCAAGGGTACCGGTGCACCCGAATCGCAACAGGGATCCCATCAGGAGGGTCCTTGGAATATTCTGACGAGCTTTCCCTGGCCCAATCCCTGAAACAGCGCCGGTCCTGGCGGTCCTCATCCTAGGGGGTTCATCCAATGAGCAAAGAAAAAAAAGAGCGCCAAGGCTTATTTGTCTCCTACCAGGTGGACCTCAAGACCATCTACGAGCAACTTGCCCTGGTTCGGGCCTATCAACTGGCGGAAGCCCATTTGGTGGGGGAGACGAAGGAAGAAAATATAACCGACTTCGATCAGGCGAAGCGGCATGAGAGCAGCCTAAGAAGATTTGAAAAAGAGGCTGAAGCGGCCCACTACCCCTTTGACCCCAACAAGATGAAAAGCTATGAGCGAAAGATGGAAAGCCTGTTGAGGGAATATTTGTTGATGAGGGAGGGGGATAAGAAGGAGTTTGACCGCTTACACGGGAAGCTGGTCGAGCTCCTTTGTTTTTTTCAAGATCCCAGCCACAGGGATAGGCCGATCCGCTTTGCGACGGCCAGGATCCTATGGGAGACTCTTTTGAACGGGCGGGGAGAGGAGCCGGATGGCTCTGAAGAGGCTTTGGGGGGTGGAACGCAAGGATGTCCATAACCTATTGATCCCTCATGATCATGACCCGCCCATGACCTGTTGGCCCGCTGATATCAAAGGTCACCCATGATACAAGGGGGCCATGATTCAAGAATGAAAGGAAATTCCATGTCTGATTCTTCTCAGGAACAAAATGCAATGCGATTGGATAAGTTTTTAAAGGTCTCGCGGCTAATCGTTCGTCGTCCGGTCGCAACGGACCTGTGCAATGCAGGCAAAGTTATGGTCAATGATCGAGTGGCAAAGGCAGCCACCAAGGTGAAGGTAGGGGATATTTTGGAGATTTCTTTTCCAAATGGTCCCAGCAAGGTCCGCATCGAAAAGTTGGCGAATTTTGCAACCAAAGAAGGGGCCGCCGACCTCTATCGGCCTGTGTCGTAGGAGGCAGAGGATCTGGTGGTAAAAAAGTCTGCTAGGAAGGCGCCTTGGGCCACAGAAAGAACTGTCTTTACTCCCGTTTCCTCCAATCGACTTTTGGGATGGGGAGTCTTGCCTTTTCTTTTATTTTTAGGGATTTGGCCGGTTGCCCCTTTTTATCCCCTCTGGGCCTTGTTTGATCCCCTTACCCAAGGGGCTGACTGGGACTCCCAGGCCTTGTCGGTTTGGCGTGCGGATTTCCATGCCTGGGGGGCCGTAGGAAAGGCTTATCTTTTGGTGAGTCTGGTTGCTGTTCTTGTCGTGCTAGCCCTGCGTTGGCGGATCCGTCAGGGGAGAAATCCAGGCAGGGTTTTCTATTTTTTATATTTCTCTGCCTTTTTTGTTTTTGTCTATATTGTAGAAAAATTGCTGGGAGAATTTTTATACCTCAACCTAGCTAATCGGCTGGCAGCTATCCCCCAACTTCCTCAAATGACCCAGCTTCGGGCTCTTTTCTATTTCAGGGCCTTTCTGATTGTCCTGGGTGTCCTGATGCTGATTGCGGCCTTTGCTGTGGCCCGCAGTCTTACGGAGAGGTTGAAGGTCTGGTGGTCAATTTATGAGCGGGATTGTGAGCAGGACCTTGAGCGGCCCCATGCGAAGGTGATAGAAGGAGTGGAGGATGGAAAATTCTGATAAGGTGACGATCTGGGATGCCCTAGGGAAGAAGGGAAAATGGCTAGATGAAGTAGATGACGGCCGGAGTTTTGCTGAGATGGATGTCCAGGGGATGCCCAGCCGCCATGGGTCTAACCGTCTGATGGGCCAGGTTCTAGGCCCCCTAGGCGATATGAGCCTTCGAGAAGAATTACAGGCAAAAAAGAGGGCCGAAGCCGATCCGGGTTCCCATAAGGGACTCTACGAAAAGGATGGCTTGGCCCATTTGGAGGACATTCCAACTGAATCTCAATTGCAAGCGGCTTTGGACCACCAGGTCCCCCACTTTGATCCTCTGGGGGATACGTCCCTCTCCCCGAAGCAGGTCCGAAAAGTGGTTCTTTTTCATCTCTTTTGGAGTTTGGTGCTCATGGCAGTCTTTATTGCTGTATTGATGGGAATTATCTTTTTGTGGTTGAGATAGGGCATTGAAGTACTCTGCCTTATCCCATAACCATTTATTCCCTCCCTGGATCTGCTTCTAGGTATTTTTCTAAAAGATCGCACAAACCTAGGGCTCCAGTAGGGTCTAAGTGGCGAAAGTCGGTCAAGCGGGGGAGAGGTCCGTCAAGGGTCTTTGGTTGGACAGTCCCGCTTTCAAAATCTTGATTGATTTGAGCCAGAACGTGGAGGAAGGCCTTGTCTCCTGGGCCTTCCTTGGGGAAAGATTGGGTAAAGGGCGGG
>CAKZWV010000010.1 GCA_937922005.1 uncultured Clostridia bacterium
ACTCCCCCTCTTCATCTAACAAATAATCCGCATCCTCCAAGGGTCGAGTCAACTTGCCTTCCGTAAGGGGTAAGGCTGGAAAGGAGAGGACATCGGTTGGGCGGTCTACGCCCCGGTAGGTCTTATTATAAGATTGCATCTCCTCCGTGTTGCAAAAGCTCAGGTCTACCGATAAGTTGAGATCACCTAAGGGCCAGGGAGCTGCTTCGGTACACGCTTTTTGATCCGCTTCCCCACAGGCCTCCTGGAGGAGAGCCCCATTTCTACCAAGCTCCTTGCAATAAACTTGCTTTGCTAAAGCTAAAAGCCCCTCAACCTTGGCTTGAAGGACCTGGACCCAAGCCCCCTCTCCCTCCATCTGGGCCTCCAGACCTAGGTCTTGAGCGGTCGGCAGGTTAGGATTAGGGACCAGGTCTACCCAAATATTCCTTAGCGGATCCCCGTCCGGGCCAGGGGTGCCCGAGCCCAGAGAATCGGACTTCATCTTTTCATCCACACTTGTATCTCCTTTAGCTTTAAACGCTGAGTTATCGCTGAGGTGTCTCAGCTTAACTCAGTTTTCCTTAGTATTTAATTCTCTTATGGAACTGGCCGGCATAGACCTGGAGGAAGGATTGGATAATGACTTCCACATCCGCATAAGAGAGACCAGAATTGGTGAGCTGGTTTTGGTCCGTTTTGATTTTCACGATTTTTCGCATCAGATCTTCCGCATCTTCTAAGTTCTGGATACCTGTGCTCTTCATAGCGGCTTCCGTACTATCGGCCAACATCACGATGCCAGACTCCCGGGAAGAAGGTTTGACTCCATCATAGGTATAGTCTTCTCGCTTTGGCATGGGTCGTCCGGCCTTCTCCGCTTCTCTTTTTGCTTTTTCATAGAAATACTGGAGGACGGTAGTCCCATGATGTTCAATAATAATATTTTGAACGGCCTGGGGAAGGTTATACTTTTCAGCTAGCTTGATTCCATCCAGGGTGTGCCGCAAGATAATCTTGGCACTCTCTTCAGGAGTCAAGGCATTGTGCGGGTTATCCCCGGCCTGATTTTCGGTAAAATAAATCGGGTTACGAAGTTTTCCGATATCATGGTAATAGGCTCCAACCCGACAGAGCATGGCATTGGCACCGATGGCCTCAGCGGCCGAATCGGCTAGGTTGGCCACCATCATGCTGTGTTGAGAAGTCCCTGGGGCCTCAATGAAAAGCATCTTCATTAACTTATTCCCTGGCTGGGCCAAACTAATAAGCTTAAGGGGCGAAATCGTATTATTAAAGAGCTCAAAGAGGGGCATGGTCCCCATGGCCACAATATCAGCGACAATGGTCGCAACGCCCACGGTCACAACCCGGGTATAGAGAAGGTGGACAGAGGCCCCCTGGACCCAGCAATAGATGGCGGTGGCGATTATATTGGCTAAGATACTCACAAAAAAGAGCTGCATGAAGCCCTCTTGCCGGCTCAGGCGCTTGGAGTAGAGGGCCGTCACCAAGACCCCAACACTGGCAGGGACAAAAAAGAGCGAAGAAAAGCCGACGAGGGGTAGGAGAATCACTATCGATAAAAAGCTCATGACGATTGCCATCTCAAAGCCAAAGAAGGAAACAAGCAAGATCGTAGTAAAATAGGCTGGAATCGCCAAAGGAGTATTTTTTCCGACATAGGCAGCAAAGATCAGTGGGACAAAGAGGGAAAATAGGAGCGAAAGGAGCTGTTTAGAATTGGCGAGAACAGAAGGAAAGCGCATCGAAAGGTAGGTCCAGCCCACAGCAATGATCAGAGTGACATAGGCGAGCAGGGCCAGCAGAAGCGACCAATCTTGGCCTCGATCAGTGGTCAAATTGAGGTCGGACAGGAGATCGTAGGTCTTTTGATCAATAACCGTGCCCTTAGATACGATCACCGTCCCCTTGCTGATAATGACAGGATTATTTTTGGCCCGGTCATAGGCATCTTGTCGGGCAGTCTCAGTAGCATCCTGATTGTGATAGACGTTGGGTTGGAGGAGAGCCGTCAGGAGTTTACGCATAACCTGGGCGTCTTCCTTATAAAACTCCTGGGCGTTTTGCAGGCGATCCACCTCCTGCTGGATAGCCGTGTTAAGTTTGACCGAATCCAGGGAATCGGCCATGATAGCTTCCGTGCTCGAGACCAAATTAAAAATAAGATCAGAATACCGATCTTCGGTCATCGTCAAGACGGCCTTGGCTGTCTCCTGGTCCAAATCGCCCTCAAATTGCTGGGCAAATTCTGAGATCAGGGCTGTCGTTGCCGCTACCATCTCCGATTCCGTAGGTTTGCGCCGGTGCATGTCGATGGGGACTCTTTTTTCCGTCTCTGTGGCCTCCTGAGGGGAGCTCTGCGCTTCTGTCGCCTTGGCCTCAGTGGCGAGCTCACTAGGGCGGGCCGGGGTCACTTCCTGACCTGCCCGGTTGAGCTTTTCTCGTTCACTGGGCGTAAGATAGAGCTCCTCCCGCTTATGCGAAGCAATTTGCCCAAAAAGGTTCACTCTATTGAGGCACTGGGTCGAAATCTCAGCAGACCGATACATCTTGGGCACAATAAGGCGCATCTCCTCTTTAGCCCTCTTCTCAGTCGCCGCCTTGTCCTCGACATCCCTACTGGCAAAAATGTCTTCCCTTGCAATATCGCCCACTTGGACCGCATACTTTTTCGGCTTAGCGCCATAGTAAACGACCAGGAAAAATCCCATGAGCACTGCCAAAAATACCCCAAATTTCCAAGCAACTTGCTTGAAATCCCACGTTTTTGGTGGGTCCGGACCTAAGAGGTCTACGTCTAGGGCCTGGTTAATGTCCCTTTGATGCTCTTCTTGGCTTCGCTGTTTTTCTGCCGCTTCAGGCTCCTCCTCACTGAGGCGATTGGCCTGGCCGGCTGGATCCAGAGTCTCTTGGTCTATAGACGACTGATCTATAGACGACTCGCTCGCTGGAGTATTTGTTGTTTTATCTGTCCTAGGAGTCTTCTCGTTCTCTTGCTGCATCTTTTCTTGCTTGGCTTTTTCTTTGGCTTGCACGGCCTACCCTCCCTGCCACCTAGACCCGACCAGGTGGCCTTCTATCTTTCACGCCCCGATCTTTTCTGGGAGCGGCGCTTGGACCAGGAACCAGGGGCTGTCTTGCCAGTCCCACGGAAGCCCCCCTTGGTCCTGCCCCCCCAAGAGGGCCTGGAACCAGGGTTCCAAGTGGATCTCCCGCTCCCTTGTTTTGCGAGCCGACCGCCCTTGTCAAAGGATTCGTGACCTGACTTTTCATCTTCCAGAACCGGTCCGCCAGCCATCCCTCGGCTAGGTTTTTTCGCTGTTTCTCGTTTCCAAGCTTCTCGGACCTTACCTTTTAACTCTTCATCTCGGTCATAGGCCTCAATGATCCTTTGGACGAGGGGGTTGCGGACAATATCTTCTACCCCTAGGTAGACAAAGTGGATACCTTCAACATGGGCTAAAATACGCTCTACCTCGCGTAATCCTGACTTCACCCCATGGGGAAGGTCAACCTGGGTATCATCCCCTGTCACCACGGTTTTGGAATTGTAACCAATCCGGGTCAGAAACATTTTCATCTGCTCTGGGGTTGTATTCTGAGCCTCATCAAGAATAATAAAGGCGTCATCAAGGGTCCGTCCCCGCATATAAGCCAAGGGGGAGACTTCAATGACACCCTTTTCTTGGTTCAGTTTGGCCTGTTCAATCCCCATAAAATCATTGAGGGCATCGTAAAGGGGTCGCATATAGGGATCGACCTTACTTTGCAGGTCACCAGGCAAATATCCCAGTTTCTCCCCGGCCTCTACTGCTGGCCTCGTCAAAATAATCCTTGACACTTCTTTGCGGCGAAAGGCCTGGACTGCCATAGCCACCGCTAAATAGGTCTTCCCCGTCCCTGCCGGTCCAATAGCAAAACAGAGGTCGTGGGCAGCGATGGCGTCCAAATAGGTCTTTTGACCCAAAGTTTTACTCACAACACTCCGTCCCTTGGCCGTAATGGCCACGAAACCCGGGGTAAACTCGACTTGGTCTTGACCCGCCTCATTCCCCGCAAGCTCCGCATTGAGGACGTAGAGAACCCGCTGATCATCCGCCACTTGGCCTTCATCCAGGCCCCGTTCTAGGGCCTCTAGGACTCTTTTAGCGTGGCGGACCTGGGTCGGATCACCCCGCAACTCAATCCCGCTCATCCCGACCTCGCAAGTCAATCCCAAGGCCCTCTCGATCATATTAATATTCTTATTCAACACGCCCGCCAAAAGGCTCAAATGTTCGACATTATTCGGCGTATATTGATCATAATCTCCTTGCTGAATGGACACCCTACCTCCTTGATGATCCCATAATTCCTTGTATTGAGCTTTGTCTTGAGCGCTTCTTAAGCGCTATCTTAAACTTTGGCTTGAGCTCCATCTTAAGCTCTGTTTTAGGCCCCGTTCTAAGCTCTGTTTAAGCTCTGTTTTAAGCTCTATTTTAGGCCCCGTTTTAAGCCCTGTTCTAAGCCAAGGAAGACATTCTCCGTATTATTGCACTTTTCCCCTAACTATTCAACAAATAATCCCCAACACCTAGGCCGTCCGGATTCCTTTTCCAGCTTGGCGATCAGGCCGTCTCCCTCAATCTTTTTGCAAATATTTCTCCAAAGCCTCCAGGTCAGCTGGCAAGGGGACTTCGAAGTGGAGGCTCTCCCCCGTCTTAGGATGGGTAAAGGTCAGGCGTCCCGCATGGAGGGCCTGGCCCTGTAAGAGACTAGCCAAAGGAGGGGGGTTTTTCCCAAAAACCGGGTTGTAGATTGGGTCACCCAACAAGGGATGATTTAAGTAAGCAAAGTGGGCCCGAATCTGGTGAGTCCTTCCTGTAACCAGGTCTACCCGGACCTTGGTTACCGCTTTGGGGACCTGGGGCCAGCAGGATCGGAGCCTGCTATCCCCTCCAGCCCCCGCCAGGTCATAGACGGCCTCACTCATAAATTCCGTTACAGCCACCCGTCCGCCTTCCCCTACGGTAAAGCGCTCCCAATGGACGGGATCCCTCTTGAGGGGGGCGTCGATCCTGCCCCTTTGGCCCAGGGGGATCTCCCCCTCTACATAGGCCGTGTAGCCCCGTTGGATCCGATGGGCCCGGAGGTCTTGACTCAAGATGTCAAAGACCTTCTGGTCCCTCACACACAAAAGGAGGCCACTGGTATCCTTGTCAATCCGGTGTAAAATCCCCGGCCGCCCACTCGTAAAGCCTGGGAGACGGGGATCATTTTCCCAATGCCAAGCTAAGGCGTTGGCAAGAGTCCCAGAAGGATGGCCCACCCCCGGATGAACCACCATTCCCCGGGCCTTATTGATGACCGCTAGATAGGAGTCTTCATAAATAATGTCAAGGGGCAGGTCCTCCGCAAAAGAAGCGAGGCCCCTAGCCCAGGACATGGAGTCCTTCCAAGGCAACTCAGGCAAATCCTCCTCTGCCACCAGGCTCTCGCCTGCTTCCAAGTCTGGACCACCGAGGCGGGGCAGCCCAGGCTTCCCTTCTTCAAGAGTTTCTGGCTCTGCCATGTCTTCAGCCTCTTCTTTTCCTTCCCACTGAGCAGGTCCAAAAATCAGATCTTCACTTAGGCAGATCAAATCCCCTGCCCTTAGGGCGTAAGAAGCTTTTACTGTCTTCAGGCGACCTGGGGACCCAGGGTTTCTCACTTGGATCGTCCCCTCCTGGATTCGCTTTTGTAAAAAAGACCGGGAGAGGCCAGGAATAGTCTCTGCCAAATAGACATCAAGCCGGTCCCCCACTTTTCCCCGCCCGGCAAAGGGGTCAACGACCATCATCAGAAACATCCTTTCCGTCCGTGGCCAAGGGCTGAGCTTCAGAAAGCCAGGCTGGATAATTTGTTTCCAAGAGTTGAGGGGCAAAAAGGAGGATCACGGCCAGGAAAAAGACGGCTAGGCTGATCCAAGTGTCGGCCAGGTTAAAGACAGGAAAGTTATAGGATCCAAAGGTAAAGGAGAGGAAATCAACGACTTCCCCATAAAAGAGCCGCTCGACCATATTACCCGCTGTTCCTGCGCTCATCAAGGCCAGAATCCGCCCCACCCACGGCTGGTGGGACTGGTAGGTGAGATAAAGCAGAATAATAAAGCATATAACTGAAATGCCACTCAAAACGACGATTCCCCAGGTTTTATCAGATAAAAAGCCCCAGGCTGCCCCGCTGTTGGTGATGTAGCGAAGAGAAAAAAAGCCTGGAATCACCGGATGATCCTCCCCCAACACAAAGTTGTGGGAAAAATAGGCCTTACTCCCTAAATCCATAGCTAGAAACAAGAGAAAAACAAAGAATTCTCCCCACTTTTGTTGACTCCAAGTGTACTTTTTTCCCACCGTCAAGGCCTGCCCTGAGGACGCTGACATAGATTCCAAACTTTTCTGGTTCACTTGGGCACCCTCCCCCGCCAAGTTTTGGCCTTGGGTCATTGAAACGGGACCTTCCTGATTTTTTTTCTGGATCTCTTCCATATGCATACTAACTCCTTCATCCAAGGACTACTCTTCAAATTATTCTTCGGACTACATTTATGCTTACTCGTTAGACCACCCTCGAAGGACGCTTTAGTCCTCCTCTAGGGTTCCCCTTGGTCATACCACACCACCAAATTTTCCAGCCCATTCCAGGGTTGGTCGGGCAGGGGGCTCAAACTCCCTTGCACCTGGGGGGAGGCCACCACCCCCTCTTGGCTGAAGGCCAAGGGGATCAGGGGGAATTCCTGGTAGACCTTGACTAGTTGTTCTGCCAACTGGGAGGTCTCTTCCCGGGTCAGGGGTTCTACCGGTGTGGCCTCTGCATTCTGCAGGAAGAACTGTTGAATTTCATCATTGTAGAACCCATAGGTACCCAAGCTAGCATAGGTCTCCTGCATGACAGAACCTGGCCAATAGGGAGTTAAACTCGCCAATTGACTCAGGGGATTGATGGGATAACTATAGGGCTGGAGGGCAAGGGCCAAGTCATAGTCCCCCGCTTGCAGACGTTTCCAATAATCTTCTGGGTTTAAGAATTCACAGACCGGGTCGGCCTGGATCTCTAACAAACTTTGGATTACCGGTCCCATCAGATCTTTAGCCTCTGCCTCATTGGGAGCAATAATTCGGGGGTGGCCTTGTATCAGGGTGACTGTCTCAATGCCACGAAAGGCATTACGTTGACGACGTGCCTGTTTTTCTTTCTCCTTGATCTCAGCCTCGGACAGGGCCCCCCCAGTTGAAGAAGTCTCATCAGGGCTGCTGACTTTTGGACCACTGACTTCTGAGGAAGTCGCTTCCGTCTTGCGAGAGGCCTGGAGCATTTTGTCATAATAACGATCGAGATCCTCATCTTCTTTGAGCCCCAGTTCAAGCCGCTTCATATCATCAAAGAAGGACTGGTCATAAGGAAGTTTTTCTTCTTTCGGCTCCTGGTACTGGGCCTTGAAAAAGGCAGTCAGAGCCTCCAAGGCCTTGGTCTCCTGGAAGGCCTTCTGCTGGATTTCATTGGCACGGTCCGTAAACTGCCAGAGGGTACTGCCTGGGGCCAAGGGCAGGTAGGCCTCTGTCGACCCTAGTTCCAAGTTTTGGATGGCCCGACGTTGTAAAAAATACCTGAAATTATCCTTTAAACCCGCCAGCTCCAGGTTCTGCAAGAATTTCTTCTGGCAAAGAAAGGACATAAAATAGGGGCCAGGTTTAATAAAAGTGCGCATATCATGGCGTAAGGCCATTTGTCGAAAGCTGGGGGCCGACAAAAAGACCAAATCCACCTTCCGCTGGTGCAAGAGGGTCGTAGCATTTAACCCCTTGGGGGGGACCAGGAGCCGGGCCAGCTCCTGGGGATGGTAGGCCAGCTTTTCCCCTTGACTTGGCTTGCTGCCCTCGGCTCCCGCCTGGTCTTTACCTGCCTCCCCGGAGCCTTCTCGGCTCGCCTGGGCTTCCCTACTAGCTTGGGCCTCCCGGCTCGCCTGGGCCTTGGCCCAGGTCGGATCATAGGTTAAAAGAAAATGTTGGTCGACCTCTGTGAGGGCAAAGCCCGTCGTTCCCGGGGGAAAACTCTTGAGCTTGGGCTGACAAGCCTCCAGGGGCACAATGGGAAAGCGCAGGGCCCAGGGCAAATGATCCTGCCTACTATCCAAATAGATGAGGACACTCCCATTCGGCCCCTCTTCGATCTTTTCGATAGCTTCCAAGGCTGTATGATTTGCCTTATCGGCATAAAGCTTGTAATAGCTGGCTTCCGGAGCCTGTCCTGGTGCCTTGGGGCGCTTATGGCGATTTTCAAGGTTATCCGCCCATTCTTGGGCCTGTTGATTTTGCTGGCGCTTTTTCTTCTTTTTCTTCTTTTTGGATGTCTTTCTGGGAGAAGAGGCCTCAGGATCGGAAGGGTCGATCTCTTCTGTCCCCTCTTCCTCATCCGTGCCATCCTCTTCTCCAGCATCTTCGCCTTCTTCGTCGCCAGGACCATTCAAATCGTCTGGAGGAGCAGTATCCTCTCCATCCCCTGGGCCCTTATGGGCTGCTTGGTCTCCCCCTGGAACAGCAGAACTTGGTAAAACGAGGTCCAGGTCATAGAGGGGCTGATAGGCAGGAGAATCTGGACTGAGCTGAACTTTGGGGATCAAGGCCTCCTTTTCCTTGGCCCGATAGGCCTGGAGGTCCTTGCGTAAGAGCAAGAGATTCTTGGCTTGGTTCAAGTTGGAACCTGGGGCCTTGGGTGCCTCCTGGTAGAGTTTTACCAATGCTGGGGGACCCGCCGGGACCGGGTAGAAATTCACCTGATTGGGTTGGGCACAGCCATAAGCATCAAAAGTTAAGTCCCAAGCCTGTAGGGCATCGTCCGACATGGTCGTCTCCACCTTCGAAAAGTCTTGATCCAGATCATAATAAGCCTGCAGAAAAAGAGAGCGGTAGAGGATTAAAGAGCCAACTATATCCTGGCTCGTAAGCAGGTGATCTTTTTTTTGCCCCGGATCATAAAAAGAGACCTTGGTCTTGGGAACCAGAGTCAAAATCCGATGGTCCTCCGACCAAGTATAGGAAGCCAAAAGATCTTTTTTTAGATTGGCTCCCTTATCTAGAGCAAATAATCCCCGATAGGGTAGCATAGCCAAGCTTGACCCTGCTTGGGCATGGATTGCCAAGGGCTGACATTGACTAGGTTTCTTCCAGGCAATCCGAAGAGACTGGGATGGCTTGTGCATCATCGCTTGATCCTTGGCTTCCCCCGACAAATCTTCCCAGCCCAGGCCCTCCCCTCTCTGGTCCAGGTCTTCAAAGCGTAAAAAGTCCATTTCTGCCTGATCTTCAGCCCGGAGATCCATATCCCCTGATAGGTCCTTTCCTCCCTGCCCGTGCCCTTGGCTATTTAGGTCGGTGCGGGCCTTGGGGGGAGTATTTTGGGAAGGCTTTTTCAAGGAAGCTTTGAGCCCCTGGCAGGCGGTTAAAGGGAAAAGGAAGAGGAGCAGGCCCAGGAGACCGATGCACAAGATCCCAGCCTGGGAGATCTTTTGAAGCTTTAAAAAGGGAAAATGAGGGAATTGCATGGGAAAAGATGCCTTCTTTCGAGCATGGTGGTCCGGTCAGCCCGTCATAACCAATCCGGGCAAGATCCTTACAACTATAACAAAAATAGGCCTTTAATGCTATGATACAAGGACGAGTTCTAGAGACAGGACACGGATAAGGGAGGTTCAATATGCCTGACAGTATGGACCACCGGGGTAGCCGCCAGCTCCTCGGTCTTGCCGCCGTAACGGCAGCATCTATGATTTGGGGTTGTGGCTTTGTCTTCCAGCGAGCCAGTATGGACTACATCGGTCCCTATACTTTTAGTGCCATCCGCAATATCATAGCCTGGATCGCCATTGAGTGCTGGGTCTTGCTAAAAAAGATTCCGAATAACATTCCCACAAAAGAGCGGCGGAAATCCGGGTTTATTTGCGGTTTGTTGGCCTTCGCAGGTACTTCTTTTCAACAGGTAGGTCTCGTCTATACGACAGCAGGCAAAGCAGGCTTTATAGGCATTCTTTATATTGTCATTGTCCCCCTGGCGTCCGCCCTTATCCTCCGGCGCCCTGTAGACAAAAAGACCTGGCTAGGAGTTTTCTTGGCCTGCGTAGGCTTCTACTTGCTCTCCATGAGCGGAGCCACTAGCCTCTCCAAGGGCGACCTTTACGAATTCATAGCGGCCTTTATGTGGGCCGCCCAGATCCTAGCTGTAGAACATTTTGCCCAAGACCAAGACCCCTTTCACCTCTCCCTCGCCCAATTCAAAATCGTAGCCATCTTCTCCGCTCTCATCGCCCTCGTAACGGAAAGTCTTTCTGTCCCAGCCCTTATCCAAGCCGTGCCAGGCCTCCTCTATGCAGGCTTGCTGTCTTCTGCCCTAGGCTTTCCCCTCCAGATTTTAGGCGAAAAAATCCTCGATCCCACCATTGCAGCGCTTTTGATGAGTATCGAGGGGGTATTTAGTGCTATCGTTGGAAGCATCATCCTACATGAGTCATTAACGGGACGAGAAATGTTAGGTTGCGGGATTATTCTCCTATCCGTGGCCCTGAGCCAATTGCCTTGGAAAGCAAAGTCCACGAGCTAGTCCACGAACTGGACTAAGATCTAGATATAGATCTAGGTCCCGCTAGCAAAACTTGTCACCAACTGAGGAGGATCGGTCTCAGGATCTATGCTGGAAAGGTCAGTCACAATATCGGTGCCAGAAATAGAGTGGACTCCCTCCAAAAGGGCTTTCCCTTTGGTCGTATCTAAATAGGAAGACAAATCATCCAGTTTCTTTGGATACTGGACTTCCCCACCACTGGTCTGCATATGTTCTACCACATACATCCGAGCCGCAGCAACCAAAGTCGAGTGTTCTTCCTTGGCCCGGGTCATTTTTGCCATGCGTAGATCGTCACCAATTCCTTCCTTAACTGGATTCTTATGACAGGCCCCCAAAAACATGGCAACGCCCAAGGCAATCACCAACAGGCAAAGGATAAAGGAAATTGTTTTCGGCATAGGTACCTCCTTTGGGTCAGCTCATAAGTCCAAGCTTTCCTTCATTTTCTAAAGGTCCCGACTCGCTTACCCAGATCTGTTCTATGCTTCCTATTTTCCTAGGAAGCCATGATGTTACATTATAGCAAATATTCCTTAGTTTTACCACGACGCTCCCTTTTATTTCCTTGAAAACTCCCTAAAAAAGCGCTAGAATAAGGCTTAGGTTTGAAAAGGTTAAGAGTCTTTTCTAAGCCAAGTTTTAGGAAATTGTATTTTGACAATGACATAGATAACCAGGAGGAATTATTGATGCCCAATGCTATTTCTCTGTTATTCGGTCTTTTATTAGGAGCCTTTGCCTCTAGTTTGGTCTGGTTTTTTGTCCAGAAAGCTGGCTATCGCAAGGAGCTCCAAGAGATAGAGCTTCGATCGAGCCAAAGCAAAATTGAAGCACAAAGAATTCGAAATGAAGCAGAAGCAAGTGTAGAAAAGAAGCGTAAGGAAATCTTACTCCAGTGCCGGGATGAAACCCAGAAGGCCCAGGCTATCTTGGATGAATTAGCTGCTAAAAAGAGGGACGAGTTTCTAGCAGAAAAGAAAAGGTTGGATCAAAAGGAGGCAACTTTGTTTGACCGACAGGACCAGCTAGAACGAAAAATGAAACTCAAAGAAGCAGAACAGGAGCGCCAAGCTGCCCGTCTACAGGAACGGGAAAATGCCCTGCTTGATCGGGAAAATGCCATGGCCTCTGCGGAGGAAGAACAGCGTTTGGAGCTGGAAAGAATTGCTAGCTTGAGCAAGCAAGATGCTAGGGACATGATCCTAGAAGATGCGAGAAAGGCGGCTGTCCACGAGCAGGCTGAGCTCATTCGCAGGATGCGGAAGGAAGCCCAGTTTGCCGTCAAAGAGGAGGCCAAGGAGCTCGTCGTCGATACCATCGAACGCTATGCGGCTGATTACGTCTCAGAACATTCCACCAACGTTGTCTCCTTGCCCAGTGAGGATATGAAAGGGCGAATTATTGGTCGAGAAGGAAGAAATATCCGGTGCTTTGAAAAGTTGTCCGGCGTCCAAGTCATCCTAGATGACACTCCCCAGGCCGTTGTTCTCTCTAGCATGAATCCCATCCGCAGGGAAATTGCCAGGCTTGCCCTCGAGCGTCTCTTGACTGATGGGCGGATTCACCCCGCCAATATCGAAGACGCCTATGAGAAGGCCTTGGGTGACTTTGACGGATACATCTGGGAGCTGGGGAATAATGCCCTACTCGAACTGGGAATATTTGATTTACCTAGAGAATTAACGCAAAGGATTGGCCGACTTCAATTTCGGACCAGTTACGGACAGAACGTCCTGCAGCACTCCATGGAAGTGGCTCGGATTGCGGGAACCCTGGCCTCAGAACTGGGCCTGGATGAGGACCTAGCCAAAAAAGCTGGGCTCTTACATGATATCGGCAAGGCCGACGATAGCGATATTGATCGCAAGACTGGGACCCACATCACTCAGGGGGTGGAACTGGCTAAACAGTTCCGCCTCCATGACGTCATCGTCAATGCTATTGAGTCCCATCACGGAGATGTTGAGCCCAAGTACCTCATCTCCTCTCTCGTGGCTGCCGCTGACGCCATTTCTGCCGCAAGGCCGGGAGCCCGCCAAGGGGAAGATGCCGAACGCTTTATCCAACACATCACGGCCCTCGAGTCCTTCGCCCATGAGGAGGAAGGAGTCAAGGAGGCCTACGCCATCCAAGCTGGACGTGAAGTTCGAATTTTCGTGAAGCCAGAGGTCGTTGACACTGATGAGATGCAGCTCATCGCCCAACGTGTCGCAGATAAGATCCATAATACCCTAAAGTACCCCGGAGAAATCCAAGTACAGGTCTTCCGAGAGGAAAGTTGTGTGGCAGTAGCCAATTAGGCCCTCAGCACAAAAAGACCCCCGCCCTATCCTAGAAGGATAGGCGGGGGTCTTTGCTTTTCAGGATTCCTTACTTTTCAGGATTCATTTTCAAAATCCCTTTCTTTTTAGGAATTTACCTTACTTTTTAGGAATTTTCTTAGCTATTATTTTCCTAACTGAGCATCATTGTTGCCGCTATCAGAGGTCCACATCTCTAACATGTTGATGGGGTCTGAGAAGTCAGCGATCCAGCCGTGACGGGCAATGCCGAAGTTACCAGCTTTTCTCTCACTCTGGAAGTTATTCCAAGCCATGGTCTTGATTTCCATGTTGATGCCAAGTTCTTGGTAGTCAGATTGGATAATCTCACCAATACGGACGTGACTCTCGATATCGTTTGCGATATAGGTTAGATTGAGAGGAGTCTCAGGGCTGAGCTTTCCATCAACCAACTTATAGCCAGCTTCTTCTAGATACTTTCTTGCCATATCAAGATCCGGCTGAGCAGGCATATATCCGCCATCAATAGGATAGGCAAAGCCATCATCGTGGAACTTCTTGCCGTTCCCATCCATCATGGAATCAGGAATAAAGCTAGTGGCCACGTGTTGTCCGGTCTGAGCAACGTTGTCAATGATATATTGACGGTCAAGACAGCAGCCCAAGGCCTTTCTCAAAGCAATGGCTTGCTCTTTGGTCTTCCCACCAAAGAGTTCTTTGCTGTTGGTGTTGAAGATCACAAAGTAGGTGCCGATCTGGTCAGCAACGTGGAAGTCTTCCCGTTTTTTCAGCTCACTCAGCTCGTTCGTAGGAACAGAGTCGATGAAGTCAAGGCTACCAGACTCATAAGCAGAAAAAATAGCTGGGTTATCGTCACTGAGCATGAAGGTCAGTTTATCGAATTTTACTTCATCAGCCCTGTGGTAGTTGGGGTTCTTCACATAGACGATAGAACTTTCGTGATTCCAAGAATCGATCATGAACGGCCCGTTCGAAGGATATTTGCCCTTGAGGGTCCAGGCCTTGGGGTTAACCACTTTTCCATCCTTCATATAGCCTTCAGCAGATTCGATGGCCTTTTGAGGGACAGGGAAGTAAGTAGGGAAGGCGACTAACTCCAAGAAATAGGGGCAGGGAGCGCTAAGCTTGACGGTCAGAGTCAGTCCATCTTCAGAAACCTGAATGTTCAGATTGCTAGGATAGCCATCAATGACATCAAACATATACTGATAGTCAGCCGTGGTAGCAGGGTCAGCCCCTCTCTTCCAAGCGTAAGCGACATCGTTGGCATCTAACTTCTCACCATCAGACCATTTCAGCCCTTCACGGAGGGTAAAGGTATAAGTCAATTTGTCATCGCTCACCTCAGCCTCTTTGGCACAGAGGTCAGGAATCAGCTTATTGTCTTTGTCATAGGTATAAAGACCAGCAAAGGAGTTGACAGACAAACAAGCCCCGTCTACCGAGGAGTTCATCTGAGGATCCACGGTCTCAGGCTCACTGCCCATGTTCAGATTCAATTCTTTCTTATCACCCATGGAAGCCTTGCCAAAATACTTAAAGCCCAGAGGAGTGATCGTAACATCCTTGAGTTCAGGCTTCATCATATAGGAATCGTTGTAGTGATAGAGAGGGACTATGGCACCCGTCTCCATCAGCATGGTCTCAGCCTGGTGCATCAAATCAGCCCGTTTTGCAGGATCTGCTTCTGCCTTAATAGACTTGATAAGGGCGTCATAGTCTTTCCAATCGATTTTGTCCACTTCGCCCTCAGCAGGTGCCTTAGCCTCTTCACCGGCCTTTGTCTCTTCAGCGGCTTTCGTCTCTTCACCGGCCTTTGTCTCTTCACCAGCCTTGGTTTCTTCCTCAGCTTGCGTCTCTCCGGTGCTGCCAGCAGCCTCTTTGTTCTCCTCAGCGGCTGTTGTTTGCTCTTCGCCTGCCTTGGTCGTTCCTGGTGTAGGTTGCTTATCTGGACCCTGACATGACACAAATAGTCCAGAGGCTAAAAGCAGAGAGACCAACATAGCAGTCATTTTCTGTTTTCTCATGATTAATCCTCCCATTTACTAAATATGAAAAGTTTTCTATTGCTTTCCCCTCTCCAAACTTCCAGTATCTAAGCCGAGTAAACCCAGCTGAGCTAGACTAACAGAGGGGGTAGAGCCAAAATCAATAGCGTAGGTTCTCGTATAGGAAAAGACTCCTATATCAAAGAAAAGCCTTCCGCCTTCTCGTAGTTCCAACAGGCCACCTGGTGGCCGCCCCCCACATCTCGTAAATGGGGGCACTCTTGCTTACACTGGTCCGTCGCATAACGGCAGCGGGGCCGGAAGGGGCAGCCTGCCGGAACATGCAAGGGACTTGGTACGTCACCCTCTAAGATAATTCTCTCCTTTTTCCTGGCCTGAATAGGGTCAGGAATGGGGACGGCAGAAAAGAGAGATTGGGTGTAAGGGTGGAGGGGATTGGCCGCTAATTCTTCGGTCTCTGCCGACTCCACAATTTTCCCTAGGTACATGACCACGATAGCCTGACTAATATGTTTAACAACCAAAATATCGTGGGCTATAAAAAGATAAGTCAAGCCCAATTCAGCCTGTAATTGTTGAAAGGTATTGAGGATTTGAGCCTGGATTGAAACGTCCAAGGCCGAGACGGCTTCATCGCAAACAATCAATTCTGGATCGACGGCCAAGGCCCTAGCAATCCCGATTCTCTGTCTTTGCCCTCCTGAAAACTCATGGGCATAGCGACTAGAATGCTCTGAGTTTAGGCCAACCAGAGACAAGAGCTTTTGAATCTTGTGTTCTCTCTCTTCCTTCGAGGAATAGAGACGGAAGACATCTAAGCCCTCCCCGATAATATCCGCGACCGTCATCCGGGGATTCAAAGAAGAATAAGGGTCTTGAAAGACCATCTGCATTTTCTGCCGGTACTGGTCAATATTTGCAGCCGTAACTTCCTCTCCCTCGTAGTAAATATGCCCATCTGTCGGTGGATAGAGGTGTAACATCACCCGTCCCACGGTTGTCTTACCGCATCCGGACTCTCCCACCATTCCTAGGGTTTTGCCCCGGGGGATCTTAAAACTGATCCCATCTACAGCCTTGAGGGGAGAAGTCTTCATAAAGCCTGTCTTGACAGGGAAATATTTTTTTAAGTCCTTAACTTCTACTAAATAATCATCTGTCTTAGGCATGTTGGTCCTCCTTTGTCTCACTTCCCATGACTAAGGGATCCCGATCGTCTTCCGGATTTTCCCCAGCCAAGCAGTGCTCAATGGCTTTCCAGCAATAAGCCGTATGGGTATCCTCCAAGCGCAGCTTTGGAGGCATAGCCTTGATACAAATATTCAAGGCCTCCTGGCAGCGGCTAACAAAAGGGCAGCCTGGGTGCATATTGAGGAGGTCAATAGGGGTCCCTGGAATGGGGGACAGGGACTCCACTCGGGTTACTTTAGGAATGGAATTCAAAAGTCCTTCCGTGTACTGGTTGGCCGGATGATAGAAAATATCATCCGGATTACCTGACTCTAAAATATGTCCCCCATACATAACAATAATTTCATCGCAAATCTGGGCGATAACTCCTAGGTCATGAGTAATCATAATAATGGCCATGCCAATTTTTTTCTGGAGGTCCCGCATAAGATCCAGGATCTGCGCCTGGATGGTCACGTCAAGGGCCGTTGTTGGCTCATCTGCGATCAAAAGGTCCGGCTCACAGGCCAGGGCCATGGCAATCATGGCCCGCTGGCGCATCCCGCCTGAGAATTCATAAGGGTACTGCTTAAAGCGCCGTTCCGGCTCATTCATCCCTACCAAGCTCAAGAGCTCAACGGTTCTCTTCTTGGCTTCTTCCTTGCTCCGGTCACTATGGAGTAAAATAGCCTCCATAATCTGAGAGCCTATGGTAAAGACCGGGTTTAAGGAGGTCATGGGATCTTGGAAAATCATACTAATTTTATCCCCACGAATTTTGCGCATCTCGCTTTCCGAAAGAGACAAAAGATTTTGACCATCAAAGATAATCTCGCCACCAATAACTTTGCCCGGAGGGGTTAGGAGCTGCATGATAGAATAAGCTGTGACACTCTTGCCACTCCCGGATTCACCCACGATTCCCAAGATCTTGCCATGGTCGAGGGAAAAAGAAATATCATTAACCGCCTTCACTTCGCCTTCCTTGACATAAAAGGCAGTGCAGAGGTTTTTGACCTCCAGGAGGGTGCCTGTTTTTGCTGTTCTTGCCTGCTTGGCCGAACTTGTTTCATGTGTTGCCATAAGGTCCTCCTATTTTCTTAATTTCGGGTCAAAGGCGTCCCGTAGTCCATCTCCCAACAGGTTAAAGGACAAAACAATTAGACAAATGAATAAGGCCGGGAAAATGAGTTTATAAGGATACGACTGCAAGCCATTTCTGGCATTATTGGCCAATGAACCAAGGCTTGGCATCGGAGCTTGGACCCCCAAACCGATGAAACTCAAGAAACTCTCTGTAAAGATGGCACTTGGAATCTGAAGGGCCGTCGAGATAAAAATAACCGACATACAGTTGGGAAGAATATGTTTACGAATAATCCGTCCAGGCTTTGCCCCCAGGGCCTTTGCCGCTAAGACATATTCATTGGATTTAATGCCTAAGACCTGGCCCCGTACCAAACGAGCCATTCCAACCCAGTAGAGAACCGCAAAGACAATAAAGAGGCTGATCATGTTGACGCCCACCTTTTGAAGGGCTGTCCCTTGAATGGCTTTCTTTAAAGTTCCTTCCAGGGCGATCTGTAAAATAATAACCAAAAGCAAGTCTGGTAGGGAATAAATGATATCAACAATCCGCATCATCACCATATCTACTCTACCACCCAGATAGCCAGAAATCGACCCATAGATCATTCCAATAATAAGAACAATCAAAGCAGCAAAGATACCTACTGTCAAGGAGACCCGGGTTCCATAGACCACCCGGATAAAATAATCCCGCCCTACGTCATCGGTACCGAAGAGATGGGGGAAAACCTTAACTCCCTTGGCAATTTCCGCCTTCTCCTTCTCGGAATATTGGAGGGGACCTAAATTTGAAAGGCCAGAATCCCGGCTTCCATTAATCTTAATAACTTCATCGTATTTGTAAGGGACGATCATCGGAGCAATGATGACCATCAGTATAATCAAAATCAAGACCACGATGGAAAAGACCGCCAAGGGATTACGCATCAGGTTGTACATTCCGTCACGGAAAAAGGTAGTCGATGGCCGCATGTGCTCTACGACAGATTTAGCCTCCTCGGAGGCCTTGGCCATCTTTTGCTCGTCTAACTGGAAGGACAAGAGTTTTTTCCCCAATTGCCCTGGGGTTAAGCTACGAATATCAAGGCCCTGATCAATTTCTTTAGCACTCAAAGTGGTAGCGGCATTTTCGTTATTTTCAGACATCGTCGTTCCTCCTTATGAGCTTTAATCAAATTGAATTCTTGGATCAACAACCTTATAGCAGAGATCGCTGATCAGGTTCATGGTGACCATCAGGAAGGCCAAGAAAATGGTCATAGCCATAATGACAGAATAGTCCGATTTATCGATGGCATTGACAAATTGTTTTCCCAAACCACCTACCGTAAAGACCTTTTCAATGACCAGACTGCCGGTCAAGGTCGAGGCGGTCAAGGGGCCTAAGTAGGTGATGACCGGCAAAATCCCATTGCGAAGGGCGTGCTTTCCTACCACAACCGCCTTAGCCACCCCCTTAGCCCGAGCTGTTCGAATATAATCTTGATTTAATACATCTAAGAGGCTCGATTTAGTCAACCTGGTAATATAGGCCATGGGATACATGGCTAAAGATGCAATAGGCAAGACTAAATTTGGATTTTCTGGCGACCAGACCGGGAACCAATCCAAATACTGACTAAAGGTCAAAAGAAGTAGGGTCGCCAAAACAAAACTTGGTACCGAAACGAGAAGGGTCGTAAAAAAGATAATCAATCGATCCAACCAAGTATTTCGTGCCATCGCTGCTATGATCCCAAATAAAAGGCCAAAAATCAGAGCGGTGATAACGGCTCCTAGACCAATCTTCCCTGAGACTGCAAAGGATTCATGAATAATATCCCGGATTTCTCGCCCGGTTTTTAATGAAATGCCAAAATCTCCTTTAAAGATGATATTGCGCAGGTAGATGAGGAATTGTTCTCCAACTGGCTTATCAAGGTTAAAGCGCTCATTGAGCATTTTCTTGACTTCTGGTGAAGGTGCCTTTTCTTTTTCGAAAGGCCCACCAGGTACGGCGTGCATGGCAAAGAAAGTAATGGTGATAATGATGAAGAGGCTAAAAATAGCTAACAACACCCGTTTTAAAACATAGCTTCCCATGGGTACCTCCTGTTTATAACCGCTTGCCGAGCCAAAAGTTCCTTTCGGCCCGGAATTTTATTCATTAAACTACAACATATTACTCAAAAGATCAAACAATTCTTAGTTTTATTCAAAAAAATAAAAAAAAAAGGCCCAAAGCCTTGAGCTTTGGGCCTGGAACCTATCTTTAGGTCCTAAGAAAGGAGGCGTCTTATAGTTTTTCTTCCACGAAAGCCTGGACAGCGGCATAACCAGCGTCCGCTTTCTTTTGGATTTCCTCATACTCCTTCTTGGCTTCTGCTTGGAGCTTTTCATCTTTAATGCTAGGAAGGTTAATCCGAACGTTCAAGATAGCCCCATGAATTGCGGCCATAGCTAGCTCTGCAGACACTCCAGCGTCCGAGATGGCATTCTTATTGCCATGCTTAGCGATGGATTGGAGATGGTCAAAAATCTGGACGGTTGTGCGAGCGGTCTCCCGGGGAATTTCTAAAGACTCCACGGCAGCCGCATCCATGGCCTCCGTTCTCTTCGCTTGCTCCTCTTCTGTCTCCTTAGGCATTTTTAAGGCTGCCATAAAGGCATTAAAAGCCTTGGTATCCTCGTCCACCAAGTTTAGGAGTTTTTCCTGTAATTTCTGCAAAGCCTCCGCATCCTTGGTAACTTGAGCTTGCGTCTCAGCATCGAGGGCCAAAAACTTCTTTTTCTTATGCGTGAGGGCAAAAACCATGTGGCCTAAGGCTGTGCTCAGGGCAGCAGCAGCGGCAGCTACGGATCCGCCTCCTGGAGCGGGGGCATCACTTGCGGTCTCTAACACAAAATCACGAAGCGTCATGTCTACTAATTTCATCATTTACCTCTTTCTAGGGTCTAACATTTTGAAAAGTGTCAAATATTCCTAAGTCTTATCCTTGACCCAATAGGTCTAAGGATCTTTACCGAATAAGCTTTTCCTACAGTCCCTAGCTTACTAGGGAGCAAGAATTTCTCGGTTTTCTACCCACTTACGGCCATCAATATAGAGGGCCTGTAAATGGTTGACGGAGAAGTGATAGAAGAGCTCATCCAAGTCATGGACATCAAAGATCGCAAAGTCAGCGTCTTTTCCCTCTTCTAAGGACCCAACCCGGTCAGCCCGTCCGATGGCCTTGGCCGCATGGATCGTCACCCCCTGGACAATCTGCCAGGGTTGTAATCTCAGGTTAAAGCAGGCCTGACTCATGGCCGCCTGTAAGTTTTCACAGGGCGAAGAACCGGGGTTGTAATCCGAGCCAATAGCAACGGTGCAACCTGCCTCCCACATCTTCTTGGCCGGAGCAAAATCCTTTACCATCAAGTAATAAGAAGTCGCCGGCAGAACGACAGCCACGGTGTCACTATTGGCTAGATTCTGAATATCCTCATCGGTAATTACCATGAGGTGCTCCGTCGATACAGCCCCAAGTTCCGCAGCTAAGCTGGATCCACCCAGAGGAGCAATCTCATCAGCATGGATCTTGAGTCCAAAACCAGCCTCCTTAGCCGCAAGACAAAGCTTTTTGGTATCCTCATATGAGAAAATTCCTTTTTCACAGAAAACATCAAAATACTCGGCCAAATTTTCCTTTTTGACGAGAGGGATCATTTGTTCAATGATAAAATCGATATATCCCTCTTTATTCCCCTGATATTCTGGGGGAACGTCGTGGGCACCTAGGTAGGTGGAGACCAACTTCACGGGCATGGTTTCCTGAAGTTTTTGGGTTACTTTAAGCTGCTTGATCTCATCGTCTTTATTCAGGCCATAGCCACTCTTAGCCTCGACAGAGCTGGTGCCATGAAGCATCATGCTCTCTAAGTCAGCTTTAGCCTTCTCATAGAGCTCATCAAAGCTAGCTGCCCGGGTCGCTTTGACGGTAGAAATAATCCCTCCGCCTGCTTCACGAATGGCCATATAGTCTTTGCCTTCGAGCTTCATACCTAATTCTCTTGCCCGATTACCTCCGTGTACGAGATGGGTATGGCAATCCACCAAACCTGGCAGGATTAGTGAGCGTCCATAATCGACAAAGGGAATTTCCCCATCTCCCCCGTCGGCCAAAAGCTGCTCAATGAGGCGGGCCAAGAGGTAATAGAGTTCAGGGTCTGAGATGCTATCTAGGTCAAAGGTCTTGCCGTTCTGAAGCGTTGCAAGGTCCCCATCTAAATCCAAATCTGGGTGGGCCTTTTGAATGTAAGCGTACAAATCTTGGGGGGTAAATACGCCCACGATCTTGCCTTCACGTACAAAGATAAAGGCAGGGCTTGCTTGGGTCTGGCCAGGAGTCGAACAAAAGACAGCCTGAGAGCCCAATATCATATCATAATGCATTTTATATCCTTTTCATTTGCCAACTAGAAAATCCCAGGGAAGGCTCCCTCGGCCTAGGGCTTAATCAGAAAGCAAGCGATATTCAATCACTTGGTCAAGGGTAAATTCGTGTAAGCCTAGATAGAAGGTGGCAATGTCTACAAGGCACTCCATAGGTGCCAAACCAACAATCTCACTACCTACGACATTCACCCCATAGCGAGCTGCCTCAGATTTGACCATCTCAAAGACATTGTAAAGAGTACTCTTTTGATAGTTGGTCATGTTGATAGAGACCTGGGCAATGCCCTTCTCACTCATATCAACCCCCATGGCCTTAACATAACGGAAGCCGCCTCCGATGTGGCGAATCTTCTTGGCAATGGTGCTGGCAATCTCAACATTGGGTGTCCCGAGATTGATATTAAAGGCAACTAAAGGCATGCGAGCGCCAACGGCAGTCACCCCAGCAGAAGGGTGAATCTTGGCTTCGCCATAATCAGGCTTCCACTCAGGTTGGGTAATTTTCTCTGCAAATCCTTCAAATTGTCCCTTGCGGATGGTCGCTAGGTTTTTGCGGTCTTTGCTGGTAGCAGATTCCTCATAGAGGTAACAGGGAATCTGGAATTTCTCTGCAATAGCCTCAGCAACCTGTTTCGAGAGGGCGATACAATCTTCCACAGTCGCATTTTTGATGGGAATAAAAGGAACAACATCCGTGGCACCCATTCTGGGGTGAGCCCCCTCATGGGTTCTCAGGTCGATGAGCTCGGCAGCTACTCCGACGGATTTGACGACCCGGTCTAGGAGACCTTCAGCGGTTCCGATCAGGGTAACGACCGAACGATTATGGTCCGCATCGGACGAATAATCTAAGATTTTGACGTTATCGGCATCCTTGAAGACATCGAGAATTATCTGTAGTTTTTCCGGATCTCTCCCGGTGCTATAATTGGGGACACATTCAATTACTTGACTAAACATGAGTTGTTTCCTCCTTCATGGTTCCATGTTTTCTTGCTATCCTAACTTGGTCCATTGCTATGGCCCGGTTGGTGCTATGATTCATTCCGTGTTCGGATTGCGGTCTACATTGATGAGCATCCTAGACGCTCCTCTTATATCTTAGCGTTTTTCTTTGTCTTTTGCTCGTCCTATATTTTGATGGTACTGGTCTAGCATCTGAAGGGCTAGGTCCCGGCTCTTAGGATCGTCTACCCTGCCAGAGAGAAGGCGAGCGATCTCACCCACCCTAGCCGAAGGGCTTAAAAAGCTTAGATGGCTGGTGGTGGCCAGGGCTCCTTCATGTTGTTGGAAATTCTTTTCGATATAAATATGGTGGTCTGCAGCAGAAGCAGTCTGAGCTGTATGGGAGACGCAA
The DNA here is from genome assembly GCA_937922005.1 of uncultured Clostridia bacterium. GTDB lineage: Bacteria > Bacillota > Clostridia > Saccharofermentanales > DTU023 > CAKZWV01. The sequence goes on from CAKZWV010000010.1 coordinate 22,984, forward strand.
AGGACTTGTCGCCCCTTTGCTAAGTCATGTAGTTTATGGGCCACCTTACCCGCTGTAATCCCGCTGATCCCACTATCAATTTCATCAAAAACCAGGGTGGGAATCTTTTCCGCCTCAGCAAGGACCGATTTAATTCCTAGAATAACCCTGGCCGCCTCCCCTCCTGAAGCCACCCGTTCAATGGGCTCCGGGGGATGGCCGGGATTGGCCGTAAACATAAAGTGAACTTCATCTCGTCCCGACTCTTGGAAATAGCCGGCTTCTTGGGAATCCAAGGACCTAATATCAATGGAAAAAATAGCATGGGGCAAATTGAGCTCGTGTAAGTTTTGCGTCACGACCTGGCTGAGAGTCCCCGCGGCCTCCACTCTAGCTCGGTGGACAAGATCTGCCATTCGATCCAAGTCTCCCTCCACCTGGGCCAGGGCCTTGTGATACTTATCATCCAATTCTTCGGCCTGCCCAAGGAAGTCAGCCCTCTTCTCCGCTTGCTTGCGGAAGGCTAGGATCTCTTCCAGACTATCCCCATATTTGGCCTTGAGACTACGAATGAGGTCCAGACGGTTCTCTACCGCCTCCGCCTCCCCATCTTCCGGCTGGATTTTTTCTTGATAATCAAAGAGGACGCTAGCCCCCTCATGAAGAATCTCGGAGGCCTCCTCAAATTGCTGGAGGGTAGGGGCTAAGTCAGGAACCAGACGGCCTGGAACTTCAAGGGCCTTGAGGGCCTGGGAAAGGAGGGTCAAAACCGCATGGTCTTCATCTCCCTTGAGGAGGGTATAGGCCTCGTAAAGACCAGAAAGGATTCGCTCTACTTCCGTCAACTGTTTTTGCCGGTCAAGGAGGGTCTCCTCTTCTCCCTCTTGTAAATGGGCCCCTTCAATCTCAGCAAGCTGAAAGGCTAAAAGGTCTAGTTCACGGGCCCGATCTTGGGGGGTCATGCCAATTTTTCGAAGGCCTGCTAGTAGTTTGCGCCGCTTGGCAAGAAGTTCTTGGTAGCTCCGAAGGGGCTCACGAATGGCTTCGCCCCCGTAAAGATCTAAAAAATCAATCTGATCCGTCTCCTGGAAAACTTGGGCAAAGCTATCCTGACCATGGATGGTCACAAGGTACTGGCCTAGATCTTTTAAAAGTCCAACCTTACTTAATTTTCCATTAATTCTTGCAATCGTCCGTCCATTGGACTTCATTTCGCGAGACAGAATAAGTTCTTGGACGCCAGCTACCGCAGCCTCAGACTCCCCCTTGTTGTCCCCCCAATCCTCTCCTAGCACCTCTTGAAAAACTTTTTGAGCATCGGGGCTGAGCTTTGCTGGGTCTACAGAAAAGACCGCTTCAATTAAGGCTTCCTGGTCATTTCGCCCCAGAAAAGCCCGGCTAAGCCGGTTACCCAGGAGGGCCGCCAAGGCATCTATAAAAATAGACTTGCCAGCACCCGTCTCCCCCGAAATCACGGTCATACCCGTTTCCAGTTGAAGGACACTATGGTCAATCAAAGCAAAATTATGGATTTCTAATCGCTCTAACACAAAACTCCTTCTAGCCCATCTCAGAAAAGTAGCCTCGCTTGTCCCAGGATATTGGTCTTCCTAGGGTAGCAGCTAGTTAGGGGGCGCAGGTCTGACCGGTCAACTCAAGACATCAAGCTGCTGGACTCGGTAGTCTTCTCACTCTGTCCTCATCGAATCCTACTGGTTTCGTCCCCGCAACTTCTGAGGAAGGCGGAGGAAGAAATGATCCCCTTCAAAGTGAACCATAGACAAGTCCTGGGGAGCTTTCTTTACGACCACATAGCTGCCGGTCCGTAAACTAAGGTGGCTTGTCCCATCCGCAGATAGGGAAGCCCTGGGACAGCGAGCACCCAGGACCATCTTAATCTGGGTCTCACTAGCTAGGACAAAGCTTTGGTTCCATAGGGTATGAGGGGCAATCGGGGTCACTAAAAAAGCTGGGAGGGTCGGATGAAGAATAGGACCGCCTGCTGCCAAAGAATAGGCTGTCGACCCAGTAGGGCTGGACACAATGAGGCCATCCCCTGGAATTTCATAAATCAGCTCCTGGTCAAGATATAGCTGGAGTCGAATCAGGCCATCAAAGGAGCCCCGTTGGATGACTACGTCATTGAGGGCAGGGCCTTGGCCCTCTAATTCACCTTGGGCATTAAAAGACTGGAAATAAAGCAGAAGGCGCTTTTCTAAGCTATAGCGACCGGCCTTAAGAGCATCCAGGGCCAGCTCTAAGTCCTCTGGTTCTACTTCAGGCAAGAAACCTACACTTCCCAGGTTGATCCCCCAACGTGGGAGAGTAGGATCAAGGCCTAGGTGGATGGTCCGCAAAAATGTTCCATCTCCGCCCAAGCTCACCAGAAAATCGCAGTCCTCGTAGCCTTCCGACAATAAGCCGGGGATCGAGGAAGAAAAATCTAAAAGATTCGGGTCATAGGAACACGTAATATCTAAGTCTTTGCAAAGACCAACCAAGCGTCTCGTACAGGCTAAGTCATGGTCCCTAGTCTGGTTCACATAAAGGCCTAAGCGCATCAGCCTGCCCTCCTTCTTTCCCCCAAGCCTTCCCTAAGAAGTACGTTTCATGAAATCTTGAATTGCCTGGAAAATCCCTTCTGGATCAAGTCTTGCCTCAGTCAAAAGTTCTGAGCGCTTGGCTTGGCCCATGAGGACATTCTGAAAACCGAGCGGACAATGTAAGAAAGAGATTCCTTCTGCCATGAGCCTGAGGTTCAGACAAGAACCAAAAGATCCTGGTAGGACAGACTCCTCTATGGTCACCAGCCGGTGGCTTTCAGACACTGATTTCAGTATAACATCTATCGGGAAGTTTTTCGACCGGACCACGGAAAAGAGCTCGGTATTCCAGCCCTGATCAGTCAGGGCGGGGCCCAAAGCTAAGGCCCGGCTGGTCATCGATCCCAGGGCCACTATGGTAAGATCTGGACCCTGATCCCTCGGTGCAGGAGACGAGCTAGAAGCTTTAGCGGACCTAGGTGATATAGAAGGGCTAGGAGACTTTAAAGAACCAGAAGCTGTAGTCGGTGACAGCGGAAGTTTGCGAGCTGTTAAAATGAGATCTTGCCAGTTTGAAGAACTAGCGAGCTTCTCTTTGCGCAAATCCTCCAAAGCAGGCAGGTGCGGCATCCCCTCCTTAGGGTAACGAATAGCCATGGGGCCCGTAACAGTCAAAGAATAGCGCAGGAGGAGGCTCAGGTCCTCTTGGTCGGCCGGCTCAAAGACCTCCATATGCGGCAAGGCCTGCAAAAAGGCTAAGTCATAATAACCCTGGTGGGTCTCCCCATCTTGGGAAACCGCCCCAGAGTGGTCAATCAAAAAACGGACGGGAAGATTTTGCAAGCACACGTCATGGAGTATTTGATCTAGAGCTCGCTGCAAAAAGGTGCTGTAGAGGGCTACGTAGGGCTTCACGCCCCCTGCTGCTAGGCCTGCCCCCAAGGTTACGGCATGCTGTTCGGCAATACCCACATCAAAGAAGCGCTCCGGATAGTTTTCAGCAAAGTCAGCCAGGCCCGTCCCAGAGGTCATCGCCGCCGTAATCGCAAAGATATTCAGGTCTTCCTTAGCCATATCAACCAAGGTCCGCCCCGCAAATTGGGTAAAAGTCTCCACCTTTGCCTTTGCTTCCGTCCGATCCTGCTCCGCCTTGATCGATGGAACCAGGTGATAAGAAAACCTACTATCTCCCTCGTCCATTTCTACGGCAAAGGGAGCCACCCCGTGGTATTTTTCCGGGGCCAACTCCGCCTCTCGAAAACCCTTTCCCTTCTTGGTGACTACATGGATCACACTGGGCCCTCGAAGCTGGTGGACAGCCTTGAGATTGCGGCTCAGATCTTCCAAGTCATGGCCATCAATGGGACCATAGTAGGAAAAACCCATGTCCTCAAAAAACAGTCCCTTACGGCGAGCAAAAAACCGGTCCAAGGCTTTGATTTTCTTGATTTTCCTAACTAAATAAGGCCCAATGCCAGGAATTTTCTGCAAGGCCTCCTGGATCACTTTCTTGAGGTGTAAATAACTACTATTGACCCGCAAATGCCCCAAAATCTTCGAGACACTTCCCACATTGGCATCAATCGACATGAGGTTATCATTTAAGATAACAATGAGGTTATCACGAGGCCCCGAAAGGTCATTTAGAGCCTCAAAGGCCATACCTGCCCCCATGGCTCCATCCCCAATAAGGGCAATCACTTTGCCATCCTCATGGCGGTGCAGCTTGGCCCGGCCAAGGCCCTCCGCAGCCGAAATCGAGGTAGAACTATGCCCCGTATTAAAATAATCCCAAGGACTCTCCGTGGTCTTGGGAAAGCCGGACAAACCGTCCCGTAATCTCAGCGTTGAAAAAGCTGTATCGCGGCCAGTCAATAACTTATAAGTATAGGACTGGTGGCCCACGTCAAAGATGATCGAATCATGACCCGGATGGCTAGGATCAAAGTCAAACTCCCGTAAAAGGGCAATCGTCAGTTCCACCACGCCGAGATTAGACGCAAGATGGCCACCGTTTTGCGATACGGTCCAAAGAATCGTTCTTCGCAAAGCGGCAGCCAACTCATACAAATCATCTGTATGCCATTTTCTCAAAGCTGAAGGATCCGGAAAATCAGGTTGAACCTGCTGATCCATAAAATATCCCTCAATTCTACCGGCCACCTTACCCAGGAACAAGCCATGAGATAAGTACCGGATCTACTCCCCATCTAGACTAAACAATCCCTTAGGGTTACGACTCCAGATCTTTCGTACTTAACACATCCTCAATGAGAGCGAATAAGAAGTCGGCCTTCCCATCGGTGTTATCCAGCTCCTTGCAAGTATCCCGAACCTGCTTTGACATACTATTGAAGTAAATCATAGCGTTCTTGCGTCCAAACAGACGAATAATCGTAAGCTTGGAATACTCACTGCTATAGCTGGCATAGCGGTCAGCATCAGCATCGACGATATCATCTTTAACATATTCTACAATACCCAGTCTCTGGCCTAAACGGGTTAAAGCAACGAAATCTTCCATTTTCGCATCGGCCATGGTAGCTGGAATCAGCATTGACGAAGTAAGCAAGCTGACCGTCTTCTTCTGGATCATCAGCATCAAGGTCTTGAAATACTCCTCACGGCTATCCTGGGTTACCTTAAAGCCTGACTCGTAGGGAGGTAGGGTCTGGGTCAAGTCAATGCACTGTCCGCCGATCATACCTTCAAAACCAACTGCCTTCGCCAACTGACGAGCAGCAGCCAAGTGCTTCTTACTGATGTAGGCCTCGTCAAAGGCTAGGTTGACTGCTTCAAATAGGCAGTACTGGGCTGCAAGGAGGGCAATACCGATTCCATAGCGTCTATGGACGCTGGGGCGACCATAACGAGTATCCGTATCGTCAATGCCTGGCAAATCGTCATAAATGATATAGTTGGTATGCAAGAACTCAGTAGCCACGGCAAAGTTTAGAAAGTTCTCCGCCCGGAGCCCAAAATATTCTGCTACCGCAAAAACGAGTAAAGGCCGCAGGCGATCCGACCCTCCCATAATGACGTAACGGGTCGCATCGACTACCTTCCGAGAATTCGGGTCTACTGCGCCCTGTTGCAGTATCTGATCAATTTTCCTGTCAATGGCACCGATATAGTATTGGCGCTTTTCTTGGTATCTTTTAAAGTCTAGCAAAGCCTCTGTCCTCCTTCGCTAAAATCCTCAGCAATGACGGTCCCGTCATTATCCGTATTCAACTTTTTAATTTCCGACTCAGCTTGGTCAATCCGACTTTGACAAGCAGCCAAAAGTTCTTTTGCTCGCCGATAGAGCTTTAAGGAAGCTTCCAAACTATTTTGTTGTTTCTCCAACTGGTCCACCGTTTGTTCAAGTTGGCGATACAAACTTTCATAGCTCTCTGTTTCCCTGGAACCGGCTGTATCCAAGTCCGACCTGGTATCTAGTCCATGAGCAAAAGAGGGTGCCTCTTGGGCCATCCCCTGACCCTGCAAGGTCACCTGCGGATTTTCCTCTGCGTCAAGCATCTACTTTTCCTCCTCGTCTTCTCCCTCATCCCCCTTTAGAGTGGGGTGAGCAGAAAGCCGATCCAGGTAATCCTTGACCTGGGCCGCCGTTCCTTGCCGGTCATCCTCACGAATATCTGTGAACTGTATGCCTGGATAAACGCCGCTAACATTCACCAAAGCAAGTCCATCAAAGAACTGCAGCAAGAGTGAGTCTTGAACCCGGATATCTAAGGTCTTGCTCACAAGCCTTTGGTCTTTTACCCTACGTCCGACAAGGTAACCTCGCTCTAAGACCCGCTGTGGGGCCAGTGCCTCAATCTTGGCTTCTTGCTTCCGGAGGGAAGCCTCCGCTTGACGTAAGGTCTCTTGCACCAAATATCCTATGCGCAAATTAAAAGTCTGCAAGGTACGCAACTTCTGCCCCGTAATAGCCGGAGCTAAGGCACAGAGACCGGAATGCAAACGTTGCAGTTCCTGGCGACGAACTTTTAAAACCGCTTGAGGATTTTTGCTCTCAATCCTTCTTCCTAATTGTAGCAGATTAAGGGAAGAATTGCCTAGCTTTTGCCCAATAACTTGGGTGATTCTGGTTTGGAAATGACTTAAGCGAGTAAGGACCTCCTGACGACCCCAGGGAAACAGGGCGTGGGCCACTTGGGTAGGGGTATTGCAGATCCGATCGGCCACCTTATCACATAGGGAAATATCCGCTGTATGGCCCACTGCTACGATGGTTGGCAATTTAGAGGCCCACAGACTCCTAGCTAGATTTTCATCATTATAGATGGACAGGTCCTGCTGGGATCCTCCACCCCGCGCCAAGACCAAAACATCACAAACCAAATCCTCGATCGAAGCCAACAAGGCTTCTTTAGTCGCAGGATCTAAATTAGGATCATTCTGCCATTGTTGTGATAAATCATAAAAAGCATTGATTTGGTGAATATTTTTAATGAGACTTCCTACAGCCTTATCCCCCTGAACATAAGAATCCACTAAGAGGATTCGGTAAAAAGGGGCATGGGCCTTGAGTTCATGCAAGATATCCCCCAGAGCCTTCCCTTGCAGAGAGGTCAGGACGGCAATACGTTTTGGAAAACGAGGAAAAGAAATGGGCCTTGGTTCAAATAATCCCTCTTTGGCAAATTGGTCAAACAAGGCCTGGAGGCGTTTTTTTTCTTGACCTTCACCCTGGGTATAGACCTTGCGAACTATGAGCTGTAATCGAGTCCTAGCCGGATAAATATTCAAAGCCCCCTCTAGGACAACCTTTGCCCCATCCACCAGAGCTTCCTCCAGACGTGCCGCATCTTGTGGGAAGCAGACGCAAGGCAAGGAAATTACATCCTGATTAGCGTTATAGTCCAGGAGGCGAAAATAAAAAATGCCCCTTTTTTGACTCAATTCATTAATCTCTCCCCGTAGAAGAAGACGTCTTAACCGGGCATTATTCCGGAAGACCGAGTTCAAGGTCGTTGTCAATTCTTCGATCGTCAAAACATCTTTGGGATCGTAGGGAAAGGAAGAAGATTGGTCAAAAAAAGAGACATCGTCAGGCATGATAGACCTCCTAGACCTGTAGCAGGTCTACAGGGCAAACAAAAGCCACCTATTGCTGGTCCTCTTTCTGGTCCTCCTTTGGGAGAGCCGAGGGCAAAGGACCCTTTGAGGCTGACGCAGATGAGGTAGAATTCGGTGAATCTGAAGCAGATGGGGCAAAATTAGAAGAAGCAGGAGCAGGTCGCCGCTTGACCACCTTGACCATCCGCGAACTTGCTAAAATACTCCTTTGACGAGCCTGTTGGGCTGGATCGGGACGACTAGGTTTAACCACCTCCTGAGCCTCAAGTTCATCCACCTGGTCAATCTGATCAAAGGACTGATTCCGATCATAGGGCCTAGAACGGTCATACGCACGATCTCCATCAAAGAATCTAGGTCGGTCATATATACGATCCCGATCAAAGAACCTCTCTCGATTGAATCGCCCCTCGTAATCGCGAGACTTATCACGGCTGTAACGGTCTCCCCGATCACGATTTTGTCCTTGATCAGACTCGGAGTCGACCGGTTTTTCCAGTTCTGGCACTTTCTTGGAAAATTGGGACTCATAGCGACTTTGCAAGGTAGGATAATCCGGGAAGCTTTCTTTAGCTTCTACAAAGGCTACAGGACAGGTACTTGTAAGAAGATGAAAAGTTGAAGTTAGTAAGCCGTGTAGGAAACTAGCGCTCTTTTCTTCGCAATAGGTATTGGATAATTTGGTGATTTCAGAAATCAGAATAGGAATAAATTTTTCATCAAAGGCAACGAGCTCATATTCTGCCATAGCTAGACGTACCAGACAAAGCTCAACTTGACCCAGTCGGGCCAAGGACCAGTCCTGGAGGGCTAAGCTGATCAACTTATCATAGTAAGGGGCATGCGTCAGGGTCTTGGTAACCAAGGCCTCAAAAAAACTGACATTCTCCTCATCTGGACGGATGCCCTCTCCTTGTTCGTATGCCTCTAACCCCTTATCCCTAAGGTTTGCATTAAATTGATAAGAAAAAAGATAAAAGAGGGCAGTTTTTCTTGCTTTACTCCGATTCATAAGCGTCTTTCGATATCCTTCCTGCGGCCCCCGACGAGGGGCAGATACAATGACTAGGCGAGAAAAAGAAGCGATTCAGTTAGAAAAAGAGTCCCGGAAGCTATGAAAGTTAATGAAAAGTCCCGGGAGGGAACAGTTTATCCAAAAATTTGGCAATTTCCTCGCGGCTGTTGAAATACCGGGCACCCAGGTAATAGCCCACGAGCATGGCAAGAAGAATAAAGAGCGTACCCCACAGGCGAAAAATCAATAAAGAAAGGGCTAGGGCAAGGCCAATAAGGGCACCGCGCAGACCTGAGCTGCCTGCCTTCCAACCTTCTTTGAGAACCTGTAAGAAACTTTTTCTGTCCTTCATTCCACCTATGCCCTCACTTTCACATCGATATCCTCGACGTTACTTACTTTCACGAACACTTTCGCTACTTCGATCCCCGTATATTTTTCCACATCGGTGGCGACACGTTTTTGAAGTTTTTCCATCATAGGCGGAATTTCAACATCAGCATAGGTCACAACAAAAAGACGGACAAAGAGCTTATTATCCTTGTCCGACTGAATAGAGGCTCGGCAAGTCTTGACCCCAGCTTGGGCGGATTTGGCTGCGTTCAGGGCTAGGGTTTCAATAGCCCCTACGCCTACGTCAATGGTACCCATGACCGAGTCTTTGACTCGAGCCTTGCGGAGATTCCCATGCTGGATCATAAGGACTATACAATATATAGCAAAACCAAATAATCCCAAGAGAATAAGTACAATCAACCATCTTATCCCACTATGGGCAAACACGCTATCCATGCGATCTAGGAAGGCAAGAAATGCCCGGGTTGACCCAAAAATAATAGCAAAGCTCATCGATAGGATCGCCACAAGAATGGCAACCACAATGAGCAGAAAACGGGTTAAGGTTGTCATGACAAGTCCTCCTGTCCTCGGTCCTTTAAAGACCTCTCCGAAGACTCCTGGGAAGGCTCGGCCGGAGCCTCTTCAGCAGGAGCGACGACAGATACAATAAAGACATCGACCGCATGAACCAAATATCCCGTGTACAGTTCTACCGCACGGCGGACCCGGTCCTGGATCGTCCAAGCGACGTCAGGAAGTATATAGCCATACCAGACATTTACATAGACTGAAATTAAGACCGTCCGGGGTTGGGCTGGCAAAAAAAAGACCTTAATGCCTTTGCCTGCATGCTCAGCCCCTACTGCCTCTTTGAGAGAGACGAGGACGCCTGGCGCTAAACTTGCCACACCCTCCACACTAAGAGCCGCTTGTTCAGCATATTGGGCTAAAAAGCCCTGGGACATGGTCCGAGCGCCCTGAACCTGGTTCCTACGATCATTCTGAAAAGTTAAGCTTGAGCTATCTTCTTTGATGTCGTCCTGGTTGCGGGTTATCTCGGGATCTGGGGGCATTACTGCTTGACCCGATCAGCGTATTCCCCTGTTCTTGTATCAATACGAATGATATCATCTGAACTTACAAAGAGAGGAACACGAATAACGGCTCCGGTCTCGATCGTTGCTGTCTTCGTAGCATTCTGGGCCGTATTGCCTTTTACTGCCGGATCACACTGGGTGATAGCCATTTCGACGAAAGTCGGAAGCTCCACATTATAAATAGATCCATCGTTCGAATAGACCTTGCAGACCATGTTCTCTTTCAAGAAACGGAGGGCATCCTCACCAATAAGCTCCTTATGGACGGGCACCTGCTCATAGGTCTCGGTATCCATGAAATAGTAGAGATCCCCTTCATTATAGATATAGGACATATCCTTCATCTGGATTTCGCCCTCTTCATATTTTTCATTGGGGTTAAAGCTCCGCTCTACGGTAGCTCCTGTCTTGATATTGCGATATTTGGTCCGCACAAAGGCTGCTCCTTTGCCCGGCTTGACGTGTTGGAAATCAATGACTTCATAGATTTCCCCGTCCATCTTAAAAATTAAACCTTTTCGAAAATCACCAGCTGTGATCATAGGTACCTCCTCTTTTTTCTTACAAATATTCTAGTTTTTGCCTTGTTTTTCGACAGTGGAATCAACCAGCGGCAAAGGTTCAGCCACCCTACCAGCCCAAGGGCCCTGGGAAATTGTCATCCAGTGGATCAGGGGCTTTTCAAGCCATCTTTTGAGATGGACATACCAAAAATCCAGGTCAGCCTTGCGAGGGCGGACCAGGACTGCCTCAATCCCCATATACTTAGCTGCCCACACATCCGTAAAAAGCTGGTCACCCACCATGAGGGAATGGGCCAGACTCGGATGCTCAGCCTTTAAGGCACGAAGCTTACGAGACCAAGGTTTTCCAGCCCCAGAAAGAACCGGCAAACCTAAGGTGGCCGCATATTCTCCCCCCCGGCCCTTACTGGAATTTGAGACCACAAGAAGCTCCAAACCAGCCTTCTGCATTTCTGCACAGGCTTGGCGGGCATAGGCATCGGCCTCATGGGCGCCAGTCAAGGCCAGGGTATTATCAATATCTAAAAGCAGACATTGGTAACCCTCCGCCACCAGGCTAGCCCAATCGATCCCAAGCAGGGTATCGGTATCATATCGTATGGGAAAAAGCTTTTGCCAAGGCATGCGAAAATCCTACTCTACTACCCTCATCCGCCCAAAAGATCGTACGACCTAGAAAGCAAAAGATTCCGGAAGGGAATTGGGGTCAAAATGTCGACAAGTGCTTAGCTATTATGCATCAATTGAAGGGAAAATGCAAAATAGCGACCTAGGGGGCTGTTTGAGGGACCAGGGCCCGATTTTCTTGGTCTAAGAGGGCAGAGCCCCGGCAAAAGCGGTCTAATTGCCAATTTCCCGGATACGACAGGGTATTGCCGTTGATCGGAACCTTATCTACGTGAATAAAAGAATCCGCCTTAAAATTATAAGTTTTCGCCCCAATCCCAGAAAAAAAGCGAAAGCCGTGGTCCAGGAGTATTTGTAAAAGCTCGGGACGGTCATAGCAATTGGCCCCGTCAGGAAATTGATAATTACTCATGGGCCCAGTTAGGGGAATGACCTGGTCTTGGAACTTCTGGGTATCGGCCTTGACCTCCTCCAGGCTGGCTGTGCCCAGGTTGAGGCCCGCGTAGCTGCCCGAGGCAAAAAGATAGCCCCGCTTTTTTAAATGGGCACAGAGGGCCTTGACCTTGTCTTTATTGCGGGGATAGACCTCGTCGGCAAGCTCTAAGGGGGTAAAACGCCGGCCCTCCCGGAATTTATTAACCTCAGCCAGCTGATCCGGATAGCAAAAATAACCGAGGATCCCGGTAGAGCCCCGCAGGGCAACCGTTGCCTTGGCCCCATCAAAGCTAAAGTCAGGGTGGGCCTCCACAAAATCATCTAGGATGGAAAAAAGAGACGGAAAAGTTTGAATTTCTCCCTTTTCCCCCCAGGCCTGGGGATCCTGATAGGCCATGACCTCCCCCTGATCATTCACATCATAGTAAGTGGCGGTACCAGCAAACTGCTCCAAGGGAGACAGGGAAAAAGCGTCAAAAACAAGAAAAAGAGGCTTTCTTCCAGCGGGAACGATGATTTCCGGTTTTTCTGTCGGATAATGGGCGTATAAGGAACCCTGGACCAAGACATACTTATGGTCATAAAGATCCTGGAGGAGACTGCGAAACTCCTGGGCCGTGAGGAGACTATTTGAGGCAAAAGAGGCGACATCAGGGTTAACAAAGCCTTGCTTGGGATTCAAGCACAGGGGATAGACGGAAATCGAATCCACCATGCCTTGGTAGGTCTCCATCTGTTTCGGAAGGCCTGCCATGGCCTCGTCCAAAATGGGGAGGAGTTCGCCCTGATTTTGGAAGGCCTGGAGCATTTTTTCAACTAAATTCTTAGCGGAAAGGTAATTTTTCTGCGCCACCATAGTCTTTGCCGACTGGTATAGTTCATCATATTTTTTCACCTGGAAGGCCTTGAGTCGGTCGAGGGCATAACTTTTGGCAAAGGAGCTAATTTCTGGATCATCAATGATGGACTGCCAGTGAACCCAGATGGTCTCCCAGTCGGCCTTGGCCTCAATCTCTTGCATCTCGACAAAACGCTGGTGAGCAACCTTCATCCCCTCCTCCTTAGCCCAAAAGTGCTGGACCACCAAGGCAATGTTATCCAGATCTTTGACCGAATCCATGATGGTATACCAGGTTGAAAAAGGAAGTTGGTCGTCAAGATACTGTTTGGTGATCTGGTTAAGGAAGGGAACCAAGTTGGAAGCGGAAATCTCGCCCAAATCAGCCATAAAGGCCATCTGCTTCGGGTTTAGGGCTTCCCCATTTTGCAAAGATCCAATCATCTCGCTACAAAGTCCATGGACCTCAATTTCCATTTTGGCTTGTTGGGCCCGGGCCTCTTCCTGCTCTTCTAAAGAAGCTTGAAGGTCGGTCGCCCGACTTTGGACACGCTTGTAGATCACATAGGCCTCCTGGTACTCTGCGTCAGCTAGGGCCTTGCGAAAGGCTTTGAGGTCTCGCTGACGGTCCAGCCGTGGCAAAAGAAGGCGGTAGGCCAGTAAACCCAAAGCACCCAGAACTAGGAAGATGGCAAGGAGGAGCAGGCGGTTGGTCCACTTTCTCTCCTGGTCTAGGCGATAGACCTCCTGGCTTTCTCTGGAAGCTGGGCGCGAAAGCGGCTTCGCTCCCCCGGATCTCTCTTCTCCCCTTTCCTGAGCTGGCGGGGTAAAAAGACTAATTTCCCGTAACTTTCTTTGAGAACGCCACTTGTTGCTAAATCCGAAACCCATCTAAGCCTCCTCCTTTCTGCGTGACATCTAAGACTCTCTCATCCGGTGCGACAGCTAAGCCTCCTTCCTTTTTTAGCTGCATCTATGCCTCCCCCTTTCCGGAGCGGATCGAATCCGGGAATAAATCAAAGAGGCTATTTTTTTGTGGGAGATCCTTATCCCGCAAAATCTTCCCTACCGCAGGGAGGGATTGAAGCTGATAAGAAAGATAAAGGTCCGGCACATCAGATAAAGACGGCCAAGCATAGACCTCACCCAGCTCATCCCCACTGCGAAGGCGGAAAATCCGGTTACCCTGGGAAGTACGGGAAGATTTGCTCACGACTTGAGAGGCCACATCCAGGAGGATCGCCCGGCGGTTCTTTTTGGTCACCAGGAGAAGGAGCTCTTCCGAGGCGTTATGGGGGACGTCGTTAGGAGTGCCTGCAGATGCGTCCTCCGGGGCATTTTTTGAGGCGTCCTCCGAAGGATCTTCCGAATCCTCCTCCCCTGGTCCCAGGGGGCTAGGACGGTAACTCATATAGACCAAGGGGGCCTTCCCGTAGAAGGCATTTTTCAGGCGACGGCGCTTTTGTTTGGTCGCATAGACCTCCGCTGGGAGGCGGACCGCCTGGGCATCGGCAAAGACAAAGAGAAATTCCCCTGGATAGGTCTCGGGATCAATGGTCTGGATAAAGACGACCTCCTCCCCTGGATCGAGTTCAAGGAAATTGCTACAAGGCTCGCCCAAGTCCCCCCACTTCACCTCCGTCAACTCGTAAATAAAGCGCTTATGGACATTGGCCGTATTGGTAAAAAAGAGAACCTCATCCTTATTCTGAGCCGCCAAAGACTCAACAATATAATCCCCATCTTTCAAGCGGTTCTCTTGGTCTTCCCGGACCGCACTAGCCGCCACTTTCTTGCAAAAGCCCTCCTTGGTAAAGAATATTTGCACAGGGTAATCTGGTACCAGCTCCACAGCTGGATCCTTGATCACCGACACCTCGTCAGCTGCCACAATCTGGGTCCGCCGCCCCTGCCCATACTTCTTCTTTGCTGCCGCCAGATCTTCAAGAATCAAGGCTTCTTGGCGCTTTTCTTCCTGAAGGGTCCGCTCGCAGTCCTCGACCTCTTTGTGGAGGACGTCAATCTCCTCAGTCCTTCGCAACAAATATTCCCGATTCAGGTTCCGAAGTTTTATATCTGCTACCGCTTCGGCTTGGCGGCGGTTAATCTTAAAATGGGCCTCGAGGTTGGCAACCACCTCATTTTCCTTGGGAGTCGCCCGGATGATCCGAATGGCCTCGTCAATATCTAAGAGGATAGTCTTTAAGGCTTCCAGGATCTCTAATTTATCCAGTAAATCTTGGCGTCGTTTGCTTAAAATCCGCCGCAAGGAGGCCTTGCGCCAGGCGAGCCAAGCATCTAAGATCCCCTGGATCCCCAGGACCTGGGGGGTCTGTCCCAAGAGAACGTTAAAATTGCAAGAAAAGCTACTTTCCAAAGAGGTCAAGTGAAAGAGCTTATTACGCAGGAATTCTGGATCCGTAGAGGCCTTATATTCAATAACTACTTTTAAACCATCTAGGTCGGTCTCATCCCGAAGGTCAGTAACTTCCTTGAGCTTGCCATCCTTGACCTGCTTGACCACCTCGTCCATGATCTGTTCCAAGGTGGTATTGTAGGGAATCTCCCGGACTGTAAAGGTCCGCTCCTTAGGATCATGGTCTACCAAGGCCCGGAGTTTGAAGGAGCCCCGCCCAGTCTCATAGATCTGGGTCATCTCCCGGGCATCCCAAAGTAAAAGTCCTCCGGTTGAAAAGTCAGGGCCTGGAAGGAGGTCCAAAAGGATCTTATCCGAACTCGGCCAGCCCTTGGTCAAATAGTACGACACGAGATCTGTCAGTTCTTCCAAGTTAAAGGAACAGATGTTACTAGCCATCCCTACCGCAATGCCCTGGTTGGCATTAAGGAGGATGGTTGGCACCTTAGCCGGGAGTAGGATGGGCTCTTCCAAGGTATTCGAATAATTGGGGACAAAATCAACGGCATCTGCCTCAATTTCATCAAAGAGAAGGTCACAAATGGGGGCCAGTTTCGCCTCAGTATACCGGTAGGCCGCACACTGCATATCCCGACTATAAAACTTCCCAAAATTCCCCTTAGAGTCGATATAGGGGTAAAGGAGGGCCCCATTGCCCCGGGTCATCCTGACCATGGTGTCATAGATGGCCTGGTCCCCGTGGGGGTTAAGGGCCATGGTCCTCCCCACGATATCGGCCGATTTGGCCCGGGGCCCCTTCATCAGCCCCATCTTGTACATGCAATAGAGGAGCTTGCGGTGGGAGGGTTTGAAGCCATCAATCTCTGGCAGGGCCCGGGAGACAATGACACTCATTGCATAAGGCATATAATTGTCTGTCAGGGTCTGGGCTACATAAAGCTCCCGGGGTGGATTGAGGGCTTCCAGCTCCTCCAAACGCTCTAATGCCTCCTCTTTAGCGGTCCGTTTCCTTTTTGATCTCCTATCTGCAGCCATTCTTCTCCCTTTCTAGTTGCTTCCTCTTCCCCTATTAGGCATTGATTATAGCCTTTCCCCCTACTGGGCAGTAATGATAGCTTTTCCCCTGCTGGGTATTGATTATAGCCTTTCCTCTACTGAGTATCGATCATATCCATATACTTGGCTCCGTGACTTTCGATATAGGCCTTTCTCCCTGACAAATTATCCCCCAAGAGTAAATCAAAATACTCCTTCATCTTAGCAGGTTCTTCCGGTAAAACCTGGATGAGCCGGCGAGTCTTAGGGTTCATCGTAGAGGTCCACATCATCTCGGGCTCATTTTCACCCAAACCCTTCGAACGCTGGACTTTGACGGTGCCCTTGCGGCGGGCAAGGGTCTTCAATAGTGCCCGTTTTTCCGTTTCAGAATAGGCAAAATAGGTTTCTTCCCCCCTGTCCTCCCCCTTTTTCCCCCGGCCTGTTCCGATAAATGTCACTTCAAACAAAGGGGATTCCGCAATATAAACCAGCCCTTCCGTCAATAACTTAGGAGTCAGCCGATAGAGCATGGCTAGGATCAGGGTACGGATCTGAAAACCGTCTACATCTGCATCGGTGCAGATAATGATCTTCCCCCAGCGCAGCTTGTCCAAGTCAAAATTTGACAGGTCTTTAACCCGGTTCCCGTGGAGCTCGGCCCCGCAACCCAGAACCTTTAGGAGATCGACGATAATCTGATTGGAAAAGATCTGCCTATAATTGGCCTTGAGGCAATTTAAAATCTTACCACGAAGGGGAATGACAGCCTGAAAGTCAGCATTCCTCGCCATCTTTACTGAGCCCAGGGCCGAATTTCCCTCCACGATGAAAAGCTCCCGCTCCGCCTGAACCTTCGACTTACAGTCGACAAAATTCGGGACCCGATTTAAAAATCCTCCGGTTCCTACAGAAAGTTTCTTCTTGAGGTTAATCCTTTGCCGATCCGAACTCTCCCGGCTCCTCTTGTTCACTAAAATCTGGTCCAGGGCCTTCTCAGAGCCAGCTAGGTCCTCCACAAACCACAGTTCCAAGGCCTTTTCCAGGAGCTCCGTCAAATACTCCCTAATAAAGCGATTGTTAATAGCCTTTTTCGTTTGATTTTCATAGGAGACATAGTTAGAAAAGGAAGAGGAAATAAGGACCAAGCTATCAAAAACATCCTGGACCTTGATTTTCTCCTCTTGGGCCTTATACTTGCCCCTCTTTTGGAGCTCTCTATCAATCGCTCCAAGAAAAGCCGCCTTAGCCGCCCTTTCAGGAGCCCCCCCATAGGCTAAGAAACTTGAATTGTGAAAATACTCCTGGGAGAGAGTATTTTGTGTAAAACAAAAGGCTACTTCTGCTTTGACATGGTAGTCTTTCAAGTCTTTGCGGTCGCGGCCCATCCCCGTACCCGCATTGGTGATAAGACCGGTAATGGCATCCTGACCAGCAAGTTCTTCGACCCGCTCGGCAATCCCCCTGCTGGTCTCATAGGACCAAGTCTCCCCAGTCGCTTCATCGTAAAGGTCAAAACGTATTCCCGGGTTGACCACGGACTGCTGAGTCAAGATCTCTTGAAAATACTCCAGGGGAATCTCGATTTCAGTGAAGACCTCTAAGTCCGGAAGCCAGTGCTGGAGGGTCCCCGTAGGCTTTTCTGCCTTTTCCTCCGGACGCAGGTCTCGTTGCTGGAGGCCGGAGACATTCTCCCCCCGGACAAAATCCAGCTGAAAAAGCTTGTTATCCCGGCGGACCTCGACCTTAAACCAGGAGGAGGCATATTGGGTAGCGCAGGCCCCAAGCCCATTGAGACCAAGACTGAACTCATACTCGGATTGAGCGTCGTTGGCGTATTTGGCTCCGGCGTAGAGTTCACAGTAGACCAGCTCCCAGTTATAGCGCTTTTCCTTGCGGTTGTAAGCCAAGGGGATCCCCCGACCAAAGTCTTCCACACTGATGGAATGGTCTTGGTAGCGACGGACAATAATATGCTTCCCATAACCTTCTCTGGCCTCATCGATGGAATTCGATAAAATCTCAAAGAATCCGTGGAAACACCCCTGAAGGTCATTGGACCCAAAAATAACCCCTGGCCTGAGCCGGACCCGATCTGCTCCCTTGAGGGCGGAAATACTTGTATTATCATAGGTTTTGGGGGGCTGGGATTGGGGGCTGGACGAAAGTGACATGACTCCTCCTTTATGAATGAGGTACGTAATGGGGCTCGTGACGTGATATGATGAAGATCTGCAACTGAAAAAAAGCTAAAAAAAACCTTGAAACCGGTTTCAGCTTCAAGGTAGTGGAATCATTCCAACAAAGTGAGGCCACATTGGCCTCCGTACTAGGTCTCCTGCTCAGGGCAGGCCGCCTAAATGGTGAACGCAGCAGGACTCGAACTTGCGACCCACAGCTTAGAAGGCTGTTGCTCTATCCAACTGAGCTATGCGTCCATAAAATGGAGCGGGTGATGAGAATCGAACTCACACGATCAGCTTGGAAGGCTGAAGTTCTACCACTAAACTACACCCGCATCGAAAAAGGCGTCCCTTTGTCAATTCAACAAGGATCATTCTAGCAGCTTTTTCGAATTTTGTAAAGGGTCCAGGAGAAAATTATCTAAACTTTCCTCCTAAGGACCTAAGAGAAATCCAAGGGGGACCTAAGGGATACCTAAGGGATACCCAAGAAATCCTACTCCAGGTAATTGGCAAAGACGTAGCCCACCTGTCCATCCGGCAAACTTACGAAGACAAAACCATTGGCAGGCTCCGTAAGCTGGGTCAGCTTGTCTCCCCGGGTTAGAGTAGCTATGATCGGAGCATTGTCCTTCGGGGCCTGTAAAATTTGCAACTGCACAGCTTTGACCGTGTGAACAATCTCCAAAGGGGTCTTCTCAGGAATCACGACCGCTTGTGGGTCCCCCTGCTGGTAGGGGACCGTCTGATCCGCCTGCTGGCTAGGAGCTGGCAGATCTTCCTTCCCAGCTTCCGCTCTCTTCCATAGTAAGGACATCCCGTAGAGTAAGGCAACCAGCATCACTAAGGAGACACCAATAATTACCAAGCTCAGGGCGGAATTCCGTGGCAGGAATGAACGTAGGGTCTTTAAAAATTCCGTCAAGCCCCTCCTAGAACCTTCTAGTTTAACCTCCATGAGGCGGTCGTTCCATTCAGCAAGCTTATTCCCCGTAGATAGCTTAGGAGCCGTCTTTTTGGGCTGGGAAAGGGTATTTAAGCTTGCTTTGATGACTGGGCGCTTATCTTTTTTCAAAAGTTCTTGACGGACTTTAGCATCTTGTAGGATATCAGCCCAAAGGGGGACGGGCTCTCGGTCCACCCTCATGCCCTTGCGCTTGTTATCGATCAATTCCCGATCCAAGTCTTCACAGGTCAGCCAGGGGTAGAATACCGATTCAGCTACCTCTTGGTCTAACAGTTCGTAAAAACGCAATTCAGCCTCACGGTAAGGGTCCAAGAACTGACTTTTTTCCCGGTTGAAATCAGGTCCTTGGATATCGTCGAATTGCATATACATAAAGGAAAAATCTCGGTCCTTGGCTAGGCCCCGCCGTCCCCTGGGGAACATGACGGTGGAGATGGCAGCGCCAATCCTCTCTTGGGATTCTAATCTTTGACGCAGTTCCTTATTCTCGTCACTGCGATAAGGGAAAAGACGCTCCGGAGGCAAGAGAAAAAGGGCATCATCTTGACGGGGGCGAAAGGCGTAACATTCCAAACTTCCTAAATAGTATTGGGGGAAAATACCAATTGGCCAATCCGTAGGGTGTAAGCGGTAGATCTTTTTATGGCGACGCAAATAAACCCCGCTATTGCGGTTGCTCCATACGAAGACAAAGCCACTATAGGCTAGGATCAAGAGTTCTGTCTTGGGGACCTTATCCCAAATAAAGGGCAGGATATGACGGAGTCCATTGTGGGGCATATCGGGCATCAACTGCCCCCAAGTATCCAGGGGGGCAGAACCAAAACCTGAATTCTTTTGCCCATACCAGACTCCTGTCATCATCACGATGTCCGTACGGAATGGGGCCACAAAAAGCTCATCCGCATCTTCTCCCTGGTTCCCATAACGGAGGTTTTGGATCCACATGTTAAATTCATTGCGGTCCCGCTCATTCAAGTGGGCCCCAGCCATCACCTGGATCATGAGGCACCCCCTGGGAGGGCCTGTTCCGTCGATGAAGATGGATCGAGGAGTTCACTGGATCCGGAAGTTGTCAGGCCCTGCTGGCCCCTCAACAGGGGGTAGCGGGCATAAAACTCCTCTTGGAGGAAAGAATAAAGATGCAGGTCAAGATAGGTCGCCCCCCGCCGCTGATACTCGCGAAGGACCCCATCCGGACGAAATCCCAGTTCTTCCATGATTTTTCCTGACACCACATTACCCTCCAAATACGAGGCAGCTATTCGCCGTAAGTTGAGTTCTCCAAAACAATAAACCAGATAAAAAAAGACCAAAATCTTACTTAGTCCCTTGCCCCGCATCTCTGGCAAGAGGGCATAACCTACCTCTGCCCGCCGACTTACCGGATCCCAATGATCAAGGGTAACGAGGCCCGCTGGCCGACCGTCCAAAAAGACCCCAAAAGCATAAAAGCTAGGAG
The DNA here is from genome assembly GCA_937922005.1 of uncultured Clostridia bacterium. Taxonomy (GTDB): domain Bacteria; phylum Bacillota; class Clostridia; order Saccharofermentanales; family DTU023; genus CAKZWV01. The sequence goes on from CAKZWV010000010.1 coordinate 43,490, forward strand.
GGTCCAGCCACTGGGTCGCCAAAATTTCCTTGGCCTGAAAAAGATTGGGAAGCATATGGGTCTCGCACACAAAAAAGAGTGCATCCAAAGGATCAGCTAATAGAGAGGCAAAATCACCGGCATTCTCCTTGGAAATCTGACTAAAACTGACCAGATGATCCTGGACCTCTCCCTGCGAATCCTTATCATTCACTGTTTGACCCGAGATTTCCTCCGAACTGTTGGATTGGGGGCTCTTGTTCGGAGTAGAGGAAAAGTGAGGAGAGAGAAAAGCGAAGTCCGAGGCTTGCCCTCGGCGAGGGAGAAAAGAAGGAGATCCCCCCGACGGACTTGCCTGGACTTCGACGATGGTGCGAGTAAAAGCTTCTAGATAGCGTACACTCAAAGTTTCGGGACCTGGATCATTTGTAGCTTGGCAAAATCGGGTAAACCATCCTTATAGGGGAATGCCAAATCGCCTTGAATGAGGGGAAGGAGGTAGTCGACAAAGGCGTCGGTGATGCCATTGCCGGCCTCGTTGATGTAGGCGTCGGGCAGTTTGTCCTCAGCATTGGCCACCTGGTCTAGGGGATACATGACAATTTCCGTCTGATAGGAGCGAGAAATGGGATCCCGATGGAAGCCCGGCATCAGGGCCGTGGCCCCAGTAACCGCCTTTTGGACGGCCATCTGTCCAGACTTAAAGCACTCGTCAATATCGAGTTGGGAGGCAAGATGGGCCGCACAGCGCTGCATCAAAGAGAGCTCGATGGTCCGAATCTTTACCTTGAATTCTTCTTCCAGGATCTGGCCCAGGATCTGGCCAATCCCGCCCAACTGGGCATGGCCAAAGGCGTCTTTAGCGATATCCTTGTTGAAGACCTCCGCCATCAGGACCCCATCTTCGTTGTGGATCCCCTCGGATAGGGCAATCATAACCTTCCCCTTTTCCTTCAAGATCCGACCGACGTCGGCAATCATCGCCTCTTGAGAGAAGGCCCGTTCCGGCACATAAATAAGATCGGGGCCGATATCATAGACACTGGCCAAATGCGAAGCCGCCGTCAGCCAACCCGCATGCCGTCCCATGATCTCCACAACGGTAATTTGAGGAATGTCGTAGGTCACGGCATCATGGGCAATCTCCATCATTGTCGTAGCGATATAACGGGCTGCAGAAGGATAGCCCGGGCTATGGTCCGTGCAAGCCAAATCATTGTCAATGGTTTTGGGGATCCCCATGCAACTAAAGGCATAATCTTTCTCGGCCATAAACTTGGCGATCTTGTTGCAGGTATCCATCGAATCATTGCCGCCATTGTAGAAAAAGAAGCGGATATTGTACTTTTTGAAGATTTCGAGGAGCTTTTCGTAGTCAGAAGGATCCTTGTCCGGGCTCACTAGTTTACGGCGACACGAGCCCAGGAAAGAAGATGGAGTATGCTTCAGCTTCAAAATCTCCTCTTCCGACTCCTGGTCCAAGTCAATAAAATGCTCGTTAAAGACGCCCACAATCCCGTTCATAGCCCCATAAACGTGGTGAATCTGGTCTTTGTGCTTTCTTGCCTCCAAAATAACCCCGGCTGCACTCGCATTGATGACCGCCGTCGGTCCTCCCGATTGCGCAAATAACAAATTACCCTCTAACATCACAAGTCTCCTCTCTGCCTCTAGGCATTTTGCTCAAAGTCAGCCCATGCGTCAGCCAGCGTCATGAGCTTACTCTGCAGGTCCCTTCAATCAAAATGGGGGCCAGCTTCTTCCACAAATACTCCTGGCCCGCTCCCTCGATTGTATCATGTACCCGCTTTTCCTTCAACGCAGGAAGGAGCCTTGACGATGCTAGGCCTTGTTATGGCAAGATTAAAGATGCTTGCTTAGTTGGATTATTTGTTGCATTTTTTCGGGGAGAATAATCTGAAAATGGAGGGAAAAGCCTGCATTCTCATGTAAAGCATCTATAAGATCGGAATTTTGATAGACTGGTATAAAGCCTTGCTCAGGAATTTCTAACAGATGAATTTGACGCAAGCAATCGGCTATTTTTTTCGTTGAATAGCGATTATCTAACTGAGCGGCTAAGCTTTTCAGAAGGTGAAGACCTACGAAGCGAACGAATAAGTAGGCTTTGAGATTAACTTCATCGGAAGGATGGATGGAGTCCGGCTGGTGCATCCTACTTCCTCCAAAAGCAACGAAGGCAATTTGTAAGTCCTCTCCATAAAAGCTAAGGCCCTCCTCCTGGGGGTAAAGTCGATCATGGCTCCTTCGAAGGGTCTTCACCTTGGGATTGAGCTGCTTGGCCATCCCAGTACCTTCCTTAGCCAAGATTTCAAGAGTTTCATAAAGGTCATGGAGTCCAAAGCTGGGCGGTTCCGGGAACCTATGGGTCTCTTCCAGGATGGTCGGCACAAAGAAGGCCTGAGCCTCTTCTAAGACAGACTCTTCTCGCAAAGGGAAAAGAACCTGAAGAAAAACCAAAGTCTTCAGAACCTCATTGAAATCATAGGAAAGCTTGTGTTCTTGGGATACATTCTGGCAAAGCTGATCGATCCCCAGATCATAATAGACTTTTTGCAGGAAGAGACAGCCCGCATCTAAGAGCCTCCGCTGGTTTTCCAAGAGCTCGCGAGTGCTATCATAAGTGACCTTAACAGGAAGGGTTCCCGCTTTTTTCTCCTCCGTCATCTGTTTAGCAAGTTCCTTGCCCCAAGCAATCGGATCTAGGTATATTTTCGACAAATCTTCCAAGGTCCCGAGCTTTTTGACCACCCGGTTGGAACGTTTGCCTGTTTGGCTATCGTAGGTTGATTCCACGATATAGAGGGTCGAAGCGTTTTTGGATTTAGAAATTTGCAGTCTCATAAGGAAGGCCTTTCTGAATGGAAGTCTATGATCAAAGGTTCACGATGGCGTATGTTCCACGTTCATAAGCGGTTTCTATTTCGCCAAATAAAACCGGCAGCCTATCCTTGTACTTGGATAAAACGTTGTAGGCATGGTCAAGTTCCTCCTCTGAGTAGAGTTCATTTTCAAACGTCGAAAAATAAATTCCTTGGTCCATCAGCTCTTCTTGTAACTCACCAAGCATCAGATCCGTCTCTGCTTTTGGTAAAAATGTCCTTCTAGTATCAGTATCCTTTCGATCCTCCGGATATTTAAACATAGCTTCCTTATTTAGATAAATCTCAATATTATATTTGGGGTTATTGATTGAATCCAGGCGAGAAATCTGTTCTTCCTCGTCACAATTTTTCTGCTCTGGGACTGGAGGACGCTGATCGGAAAGTATAGATGAGCTAGCTCTAACAGATTGTCCTTCTGCATAAGCTTTTCTAGCTTCTTCTAAGGTCATTTCGTTTGGGCCGCCCGGGATTTCCCAGAGGCCGTTATTCTCCCAATTGCAATTGTCGCACACTCTGTCTTTCTCAACCCGCATACCACAGACAGGGCATTTAATATGGGTTGCGTCGAGCCTTACGTTCTCATACATTTCATCATCGCTGTAAACATCAATGCTGGAGTCATTCTCTTTCATAGTATTTTTTCCTCCTGACGATTTGAACATCGTCGTTATCTCACCTGATGAAGAGATAATAAGAAAGTCATTTAAACTGGGCCCCCAAATAGGGCCTTGCGTTTTCAAATTTAGCAAACCCTTTCCTTCCTGCATAATCAGACTGCTCGATAGTAACTTGGTCTTGTCCCTTTTAAAAGCCTCTTTAAAAAATTTTTCCTCCCACTTTGGGACGGAGTACGCAGATCCAAAAGACAACAATTATTAGGCGCAGCGTGTACTCCCGCTATGCCTAGGTGCACAGACCTAAAATCACAGACGCACTATGTAATAGGTCGCCCTTCTTTATAAGCTTTTTTGGCTTCTTCTAACGTCATTTCATTTGGGCCCCCGTCAACTTCATAGTGGCCCCCATTCTCCCAGTTACAGTTGGCGCACGTAGTATAAAATCTAACCCGCCTGCCGCAAACCGGGCATTTAATATGCCTATCGTCGAGAAGA
>CAKZWV010000011.1 GCA_937922005.1 uncultured Clostridia bacterium
AAATTCCGAACCCAATGAAAACTCCTATGAATGAACCGATAACGATGTTTAAAAACCAATTCAATTTTCTCAGCATTGCAGTGCCCCCCTTTTCCAAATTCTAATTTTACCAGCCAGACAAACGGATTATATTACTTTCGAAGGATTCCCGCAATATTTGACAGAAAAAGGCGCAGATCCCAGGTCCGAGATCTGCGCCTTTCAAATGTAACTAACAAGCGGTGTCATAAAATGTATTTTCTCATCGATCTAGGAAAAGGGGCAACTTAGGCAAAAAAATACTCCGAACATAGCGGAGCAATTCTTCAGGGCCCACAAGTCTTCCAGCCACCTTCTCTTTTTCTTGACACAGCAGAACGCTGTAGCCAAGTCTTAGGCTGGGAACCGACCTGCATCAGCAGGTTCCGGGCTTTTCCTTATCCATCGCTCGTAGATAATAAAAAACAGAATAGACAGGTCTTCTGGCTCAGCCATCATCATCGTTCCCACCCTTCCCAATTTCTCAGTGGTTTGTGGGGCGACTCCGGCAACACAGCAACGGGATTGCATAGGATTCTCACCTATTTCCGGCAAAGTCCTTTATTAAAGGGCTCTGCTATCTATTCCCTATGAACTTGTATCTGTGGATCAGGATAGCAGATCCCCAAAAAGCTGTCAAGGGTTTTATCAGGGATAAAAAAAAGACCCGTCCAACCATGACGGGCCTTCCATTCAGACCTAGAATTTGTGCATTCGTGCTCAAATGAGGAGCAGCCAGACGACGATGTTTGCATCTCCCCCAAGCACAGCACACGATCCCGGTGCTCAAACAAGGAGCAGCCAAACAATGATGCCTAGAACAATCCGATACCAGGCAAAGGGGACAAAGCTATGCTGACGGACATAGCCCATCAGGGCCTTAATGACAAAAAGAGAAGCCACAAAGGCGACGGCCATCCCAAGTAGTAAGAAAGCATAATCACTAGGCTCGAGATCATGCAGGTGCTTGATGATCTTCAAGAGACTTGCCCCTGCCATGACAGGAATGGCCATAATGAAGGTAAACTCTGCGGCAAAGACCCGGCTAAAGCCCAGCATTAAGGCGGCTAGGATGGTTGCCCCCGACCGGGAAGTTCCTGGAAACATCGCAGCCAACATCTGGAAGAGGCCGATATAAATGGCATCCATCCAGGTCACATCTTCGATCCGATTCACCAGACGATCAAATTGTGCCCATTCCCTCCACTTATCCGTCAAAGGACTCTCCATCAGTAAAAAAAGGAGACCTACAACAAAGAGGGCAATAGAGACGGTCTTAGCATTATAAAAATGCTCCTCCAGGAGGTCATCAAAGAAAACCCCTACTACGGCTGCCGGCACGCAGGCCACTGCAATCTTCACCCACATGGCAAAGATTCTTTTATCGATGTGAAGAGGTCCCAAAGAATAAGTAGACATGGCTGCGGGCGGAAGTCCCTGTCCTGGGGCCCGAGCCGGGGCCGTTACAAAAGGCCAAATCTCAGACCAATAAAGGACAAGGACAGCCAAGACAGCCCCCAGCTGGACTAAGACAAGAAAGGCATTTTTAAAAGCCTCCCGGCCCAGCATGGGCCAGACCTCATCCAATAAGATGAGATGGCCGGTACTACTAATGGGAAGCCACTCACTGACCGCTTCGACGAGGGAGTAGACGATGACTTGGATTATTTGTTTCAAGGTAGAGGGCATGGGTTTCCTTCCTAGGAGGCTAAGCCGTAACCGTTAAAAAAAGCCCAAGCTGTGTGCTCAGGCTTTGAGGTAGGGGTTCAAGAAGGAACCTTCCTACGGGACGCTCTTCAAAATGATCTTAGGCAGATCCTATTTCAAATACTTTAGGGCGTGGACTAGGTCGTGACTTTGCTCGGGCCGGGCATTTTTGATCTGGGCCTGGGCTGCTGCCAATTTGGCAATCGGAACTCGGAAGGGCGAGCAAGAGACATAGTCGAAGTTTTGCTGGTGGCAGAACTCGATCGAAGAAGGATCGCCGCCGTGCTCTCCACAGATACCAAGATGGACCTCAGGATTGGTCTTACGACCTTTTTCGGCCCCCATTTGGACCAGCTGGCCGACTCCTGCGATATCCAGGTGGGCCGTAGGATCGGTCTCGAAAATTCCCTCTTTGTAGTAGGTATCGAGAATAGCACCGGCGTCATCCCGTGAGAGCCCATAGCCCATCTGGGTTAGGTCGTTGGTACCAAAGCTGAAGAAATCAGCATAGCGAGCCACTTCGTCAGCGGTGAGAGCAGCCCGAGGAATTTCAATCATGGTGCCCACCAGATACTTGAGATCGCCCTTTTCTTCAGCAATAATCCGGTCAGCTTCTTCGGTAATGATCTTCCTCAAATACTCCAGCTCCTTGTAGGTAGCTACGAGCGGAACCATGATCTCTGGATAGACCTTGATGCCTTTCTTTTGGACTGCCAGGGCGGCCCGAATGATGGCAGCAGTCTGCAGTCTCGGAATTTCAGGGTGAT
>CAKZWV010000012.1 GCA_937922005.1 uncultured Clostridia bacterium
GGTGGAATGGCTATTAAGAAAGGCTAATTATCATGAATGAAGAGTACAAAAAATTTTTAGAATTAACAATTGATACTTCTTATATTGGATTAGCACGTGAAGATAATTCGAAGTATTTTTGTACGCCAATAGGAGCAACAATAATTGGTTGGGACAATGGAATACATTATGTCTTTATTAAGGAATTTGGTGAAATGGTTTTTGCTGTAAATCCAGAGACTTGTTGTGATTACTATGTATATCCATTAGCAAAAAACTTTTATGATTTCTTAAGTCTTATACTTGCTACCAAAAACACCAATACCTTGCAACAAATTATCCAATGGGATAAACAGCAGTATTTAAACTTTATTGCTTTACCTGAAGAAATTGAATATGCTTCTAAAAAAGAAGTCATAGAAGCACTTGATGCCATATATTCAATAGGGGTTATACCTATGGAGTGTCCCTTTGAGTATGTGAAAAAAATACAGAGTGAATTCCAGTATTCAAGAATAGTCTATAGCGATGAGTTTTATGAGGTCACTGGAAAAGAAAAACTGATTTAAAAAATAGGCGACAGAATTCTTAAATGCTTTTTTACAATTGAGAACATCAGTTATCCCATCGGGCCTTTTTCCTCGCTTATTTTCCTTCTAGGAGAAATAGTGACGCCCGTATCGGCAGCAATGCGGATACGGGCGTTTTTCAAATTGTGTTATGGGCATTATCGATGTTATAGCCATAAGCGATGCGATGGTTTTACCCCATGAGAATTCTATTTCTTCTCCGGGAGCAAGGCCATGGCCTTGTCTAGGCCATGCCAGGTGGGTTTAGCGCCTTGGGCTAACTGGGCCTCGTAGTCGAGGAGGACGGCCTTGGATTGGCGGTGGAGGAGGGCCAGGCCCAAGATGTTGGGAATGGCCATGAGCCCCATGAAGAGGTCGGCCAGGGTCCAAATAAAGTCGCCCTCGAGGACGGTGCTTAGGAGGATAATTCCAAGGGCGGCAATCCGGGCAAAGACGATGGCGACTTTGTCGTTTTTCCTGATAAAGCTAAATTTAGAGTTGGCAAAAAGATACTTAATATTATTCTCTGCAAAGAAATACCAGCCGATGATGGTCGTCAGGGCAAAGCAGGAAAGGGCGATGGAGAGGAAGCCTCCTCCAAAAGTTCCAAAAGAATTTTGGAAGGCATGCTGGGTCATGAGACTAGCCTCCTTGGCCATTTCAGAGGCGGGAATATTTGTCTGATAAGAGCCTGCCATAAGGTTGACCATGGCGGTGGCAAGGCAAATACAAAAAGTGCAGATAAAGACCCCAATCATGGCTACCATCCCCTGGTCGGCGGGGTGGTCGACATCGGCGACGGCGTGAGAGTGGGGAGTTGAGCCCATACCGGCCTCGTTGGAGAAGAGGCCCCGGGCGATCCCGAAACGAACGGCCTCCTGCATGCTAATGCCCAAGGCACCGCCAAAGAGGGCCTGGGGACGGAAGGCCCCGAGGAAGATGGCCTGGATGGTCGGCCAAAGGAGGGGGAGGTTCATAAGGAGCATGACGAGCGAGGCAAAAATGTAGATGAAGGCCATGAGGGGGACCACGGTTTCGGAGAATTTGGCGATCCGATTCATGCCTCCGGTCAGGATAAAGCCGACGATGGCAGCAAGGCCAATGGCCACCCAGGCCTTGGGAACGCCAAAGGCAGCATTAACTGACTCAATGACCGAGGAACCCTGGACCATGATACCAACCACGCCTAGGGCCAAAATACAAAGAATGGCAAAGGACACAGCGAGAAAACGAGAGTGCAGGCCATTTTCCAGGTAATAAGCCGGTCCCCCCACCTTCTCCCCGTGGACGGTCTTCACGTGGAGCTGGGCGAGAACCGACTCCGCAAAAATGGTTGCCATCCCGAAAAAGGCCGAGACCAGCATCCAAAAGCCAGCGCCAGGGCCGCCCGAAGCGATGGCCGTCGCAACGCCAATGATGTTGCCCGTACCTACTTGGGAAGCCACAGCCGTCGCAAGAGACTGGAAGGCCGTCATGGAACCCGGTTTGGCAGGCTCTCGGCGGATGATGGCCTGAACCATCTTCTTCATTGTCGGAAAGAGAAAGCGGACCTGGGGAAAACGCAGGGTCACGCTGAGGTAAATGCCGATTCCGAGGAGGGCAAAAAGCAAAATGTTATTCCAGAGAAAATCAGTACCTTGGCGGATGAGCTCTTGATAAGGCTGAGAAGAAGCGAAGATCAAGGCCTGGCTGGAACAAATACTCCCGCCCAGGTTTTTCATGATATGCATACTGGGGTTCATCTTAGGCCTCCTTCTTATGGCTTGCTTGGCCTGCTGGGGGAGCAGCCGGGCTGGGAACGGCGGGTTCATAGAGGGGATTGACGGACTTACCACTCATGCGGTTCCAGAGGTAGAGGCAGATGGTGATGAGGACGGAACGCACAAAGGCAGCTAGGAGGAGGGTCTTCAAGGAGACGTTGGACCAGCCTTCTAGGCCTGCGATGAGGCGGCTGACATACTCTAGGAAGTTGCCTCCAAAGTCCGAAATCCCCAGGCAAATGACCAGGGGAAGGGGATAGACGGGGTCGGGACGATTGGCTGTATAAGTAAAGAGGAAGACATAGCCTAGGTAGAAGAAGGTCTCCAAGAGATAGGAGAGGGATTGGGCCCCTGTGAGCCCGTGGACGAGAATGGAATCGACGCCCATACGAAAGAAGCAAACTGCTAGGCCTGTTACAAGGCCGAGGCGGATGGGACGCTTAACTTGGTAGTGGCAGATGGCGGTCATCAAAACGATGACCCCGGCGGATACCCGAAAGTCACTTGCTTCCACAGGCAACTGGATGAGGGAAGCAAGGGCGGATATGAGGATGATCAGAAAATATTTCATAGGCCCTCCTTTTCTGATGTAGATAAATTTTAGGAATAGTTTTTTGAGGTAAAGTTGGGGGTCAACTGCGGGTTAACTAAGGGTAGAGGCGTTTATCTATTCCTTTTTACTATAACTTTTTAGGAAAAAATAAGTCAAAGAATTTAGGAAAAAACTTTGTCAGCTGGCGGACAGGACCATGGACCCAGCGGGGGAGAGGATGATTTTAGTTTTCATTCCCCTGGTTTTTTGCTATCCTATAAGTTCAGAAAACTTCGGCTAAGACCAAGGAGGAAGGCAGGAAATGGAGTCTATGAATCAAGAACAACAGTCCCAACAGTCTCTTCCGACCCTAGAGCTTCCGCTCCTTTTTGTGGACCAATACCTCCCCGCATTATCCCGCGACGGAATCGGCCTCTATCTCACGCTTCTAGCTGATTTAGCCCGGGGCAAGACCATTGATATGGCCTATCTGCTTGGGGCGGAAAGTTCCTTCTGGGAGCGTTTGGCCTTTGACCGCTCGCAATTTTCTGCGGCCCTGCAGGAGCTGGTCGACCTTGGTCTTCTGGACCGAGCAACCCTTCAACCCACGGACTTTCATCCAGAAGAGATCGAGCCGGAAGGCCTCCGCTCGGAAGACCTGCAGCCAGCAGGCCTCCACCCGGAAGACCTGCAGCCAGAAGATTCCCAGCCAGAAGCCTGTACTATCGAGGACTCCACGGAGGAGCAGGGTGGGGAAGAAGCCCCATGTCCGGCCAGCGCCCAGCCTCAGGCCGCAGCCACCCCAGCCAGCACCCAGCCTCAGGCGAAGAGAGATGAACTCTTGGACTCTGTGACCAAATACTACCTAGGCGGGCAAATGTCCGGCCAGGAGTACCAGGACATCAATGGCTGGTTTGATAATTATGGTTTTGATAGTAGCCTGGTTTATTCTCTTTTTATGACCATGTCGGAGGCGACCGAGGCCCTTACCCTGAGCCGGGATGCCTATCTTTTCCAAGTATATGTCCTAGCGGACTACCTCCACGACCAGGAGATCAAGACCAGCGAGGAGGCACAAAAGATCCTTGACCAGATTGGCCCCGAAATGGAGTTTCGTAGCTGGCTGGCCCGTAAAGTCCAGATGACTCGCCCTTTTACCTATTATGAGAACAAGCAAGTCTGGGTCTGGCATATGGCCTACCAGGTCCCCGGCAAGCTCGAGATCTTGGACTACGCCCTCAGCAAACTTAACAACATCGGCGATCCCTCTTTCAGCTATGTCCAGGGGGTTCTCAACAATTGGGAGGAAGCTGGGCTAACGAACTTGACGGAGATCAAGGCGGCAGAAACGGCCTATCAGGCAAGCCGCCACCGCTCCTATCCCTTCGATGCCAAGCCAGGTCAGCAGCGGGTCAACCGGGCCCTAGCTTCCTTAACCAAGCTGCGCAAAGGGATCGGGAACTACGAAGAACGCAATGAATCGTCCAATAGCTACCAGGATCTTGAAGCCAACCAAAAGTTTTTCCAGGTCCCAGCCCCTTCTGTCCTTTCCGGATCTTCTGCTCCTTCTGCGTCTTCGCCAGCTTCAGTACCTTCTATTCCTTCAGGATCTTCAGCCCCTTCTGCTCCAAATATTCCCAAGGAGGATTCTTAACCTATGCCTGATCCCAGCCTTGTTTCTTTTTTTGCGGATGATTTGCCACGTCGGGTGATGAGCCCCCGCCTTCAAGAGGTCTACCGGCAAAAGCAAGATCTCCATGCCTTTCGGCGGAGCCAGTATCGCCAGGAGCTCCTGGCCCAAGATCCGACCCTCAAGGCCCTCTTAGACGCTCAGCAGGGAGGACGTTTGCAGGCCTTGTTGCGCCAGGCAAAAGCCAGGATCCCGGAATTGGGTGCCCCAGTCGGGGGAGAGCCTTTGACGGAGGCCAATGCCAAATTAGAGGCCTATATCAAAGAAAAGGGCATCCACCTGGATCCCCCTCCGGAGAAGATCTATGACTGCCCTCGCTGCCAGGATACGGGCTATCTGGGGGAGGTCTTTTGCCCTTGCTACCTGCAAAACGAGGAAAGCGCTGAACAAGAGTTTTTGCGCTTCTTCCCTCCAAAAGAGGCGACTTTCCAGCGTTTTCGCTTGGACCTCTTTGACCAAGAGACCCCAGTCCAGACCAATATCCAGGGTCTTAAATCCATGGGAGAACGCTATGCCGCTAGCTTTGGGGAGAAAAACCTCTCTGGACTCTACTTTTATGGACCAACGGGCACAGGGAAAACCTTCCTGGCAGCCTGCATCGCCAATGCGGTCCGGGAACGAGGCTTTGCAGTGAACTTTGTGGCGGCAGAGGAGTATTTGCAGATTGCTAAGAAAAAGGCCTTGCTCGACCAGGCTTTTACGCCGGATCTGGTGGAAGTAGACCAAAATGACCGCCAGCGGAAAAAGCTGTTGGCTTCGGATCTTTTGGTGGTGGACGACCTGGGACGGGGCCTGCCTATGGGGACGGCCCAGGCTTATCGGGACCTTATCCAGCTCCTGGAGTATGCGGCCAAAGAGGGAAGGACCCTGATTTTTACGTCGAATTTGTCGCCCCAGGATCTCCAAGAGACCTTTGATAGCCGGATCAGCAGTCGGCTGGTGGAGCATTATCTTTTCTTTTCTTTCATCGGGTCGGATGTTCGCAAACGCCTAGGCGGCGACTTGCTGGAAGAGCAGCTGGGGAATTTGAGATAGGAGGCCGGAAAATGGAGATTTTGCATGGATTTGACGGGGTGTATTTGCCTCGGATCCAAGTCATGGTCCGCCGCCATGGCCTGAGCTTTGCTAGGTCTTTTTTAACCCAAAGGGAACTGGACCTCCTGCCCCCTATACCCTGGGCCCAGCTCCAGGAGGCTAAGTCCCAGCTCCCGAAGTCGGGGGCCCAGCTCCAGGAGGCGGAGTCGATGGAGGGCCTGGACGCCAGCAGCCTGAACCGCTTCTATGAACTCCTGGGCGGCCGCTTTGCAGCCAAGGAGGCTTGCTTGAAGGCCCTGGGGACGGGCTTTGGCCAAGCTGGGATGGGCTTGCGCAGCTTGGAAATCCGGCCCAATGCTTTGGGCCAGCCCGTTTGCTTCTTCCTTGGCAAGGTGGCTGAGCGAGCCAACGACCTGGGGATATTTTCCCACAGTCTGAGCCTGTCCCATGAGGGAGACTATGCCTTTGCCTCCTTTGTGGCCTTGGCCGAGGGAGTGAGTACGGAAAAGGCGGAAATGGAGCAGCTATGAGAGACGATCGCATGTCCTCCGAGATCTTCCAACCTGACCAGGCGTGGCTCGACCAGCTTCCCAATAAGGCCAACCCCCTCCGGCTCCTCAAAAAGGGGGCCAAAGAGCGGGCCAAGTTACAAGATCCTGGAATCCGCCACACATGGTCCCCCTACGGTATCTTCCTTGTCCTAATTCCCTTAATTTTGCTGGGAATCCTTTTAGCCCTGCCCCTCATCTGGCCCCGCTGGGCAGGTTCCTTGCCTTCCTTAGGCATGGAGTTTTCTGCCCTCCATCCCAAACTTCTTTATGAAAATAC
>CAKZWV010000013.1 GCA_937922005.1 uncultured Clostridia bacterium
GTAGGTTGCGCGTTCGATTCGTGTCTCCCCTGCCACTTTAAGACAAGAAGGAAGGGATAGACTTCCATTTTGTGTTAAGGAATATTTTATAGAAGTCTTGGATTCCAGCCCTGAAATTTTTTAGGCCTGGAGGATCTGAAGACCTATATGTCGGGGTGTAGCTCAGGTGGCTAGAGTGCTTGCTTGGGGTGCAAGAGGTCGCAAGTTCAAGTCTTGTCACTCCGACCAGTATGAATCCCGTAAGCAGTTTGCTTACGGGATTTTCTTGTCTCTAGGCCCCAGATCTGTGCTATAATAGACAACGAGTGTCGTCTCGACGTCAAGAGGTTGAGACCACGTTTGTATGGACCTATGTAAGGAAGGATGGAAAAAGACCCATGGAGAACCCTAAGAAGCCAGCACAAGAGACGGAGCCCCTGATCCTTTATACCGATGGTGCCTGTTCTGGCAATCCTGGACCCGGTGCCTGGGCGGCTATTTTGGTAGATGAAGATCGCTACCAAGTCTTTTGGGGTGCTTATGATAATACAACCAATAACCGGATGGAACTCATGGGCCCCTTGGGTGTCCTGGAATATTTGCAAGAGGGGTTAGATGTAGCCGTCCATAGCGATAGTTCTTATCTCGTGCGGGCTTTTCATGAGCGCTGGCTAGATAAGTGGCAGCGCAATAACTGGGTTAACTCCACCAAGCAGCCCGTCAAAAATCGGGACCTATGGGAGAGAATTTTGCAGGAAAGTCGCCGGCATAGGCTGACTTTTGTCAAGGTGAAAGGTCATGCGGACTCTACCCTCAATAATTTCGTAGATCAGACGGCGGTCCAAGCCATCGATGACCTGAGGAGCCAGCTGATTAAGGAGGGAGTCACTTATACCGCCATGGGGATGATGGACTCCCTGCCTAAAATCGGCCAAGATCTGGCCTACGAAGAGGCCCGGGATCAGGGACTATTTGTCGCCTTATCATCCAAATCATCCCGTTCCGATCCTTCCCCATCCGACCTTACTCGACCCTTTCCCTTCGAATCTACACTTGCCCCATCCTCAGCCGATTCTTCCGGATCTGCTTCAAGCATATCCGCTTCTGCTACGCCCCATTCAAGCCTGGAAGAGAGCCGGTCCGCCCATTTACAGATTCCCTTGCTTTCTTTGGAAGAGGCCAAGGCCTTGCTTGCTGATAACCCCGACCAGCCTGCCTTTACGGAACGCACGACCCAAGAAAAACAAATCTTCCAAGGCCGGGTTTTTTCAATCGAGGTAAATGATATTGCCTTGCCTGATGGGCGGCCATCGATACGCGAGGTGGTCCGCCATCCTGGAGGTGCCTGCGTCCTACCCTACGATGCCGAGACGGACACCATCTATATGGTTCGTCAGTACCGTTATCCCTTTGGCAAACTCCTGTGGGAGGTCCCTGCTGGGAAATTGGAGCCTGGTGAAGATCCTCTGGTCTGCGCCCGTCGAGAACTAGAAGAGGAGTGTGGAATCCAAGCCAAGTCCTGGACTAAGCTTTTAACCACTTATCCTTCCCCAGGCTATTGCGCGGAAATCCTAACCATTTATTTGGCCCTGTCCCTGACCTACGGGGACCGACATTTGGATCCGGGGGAATTTCTAGGGGTCGGGGCCTTCCACCGCAAAACCGTTTTTGAGATGATTCGTCAAGGCCTCATTGTAGATGGCAAGACCCTACAGGCCCTCCTGGCTTTCCAAGCCATGGGCCTATATCGGAAAGATCGTCAAGCAAGAATTAACCCAGATCGGAAAGAGAGGTAGGCCCTTGGAGGAACAGGAAGAGCAAATTCGCCAACTCAAACAACAAATATTATTTGGACGCATCTTTTTTCTTGTCTTAGCAATTCTAGCTGGCTTTTTTCTATGGATTCCAAAGGCTTCTGGTGTATTTGGGGCCTGGATCCATCAGGCAGCCTTAGGTCTTTTAGGCAATGCCATCCATCTTCTACCTTTTTTCTTGATTTTGATCGCCTTGGATTACGGACAAAAGGGGAAAGGTCAGGTGAAGTCTGCCTGCCTTTGTGGAATTTTAATTAGTTTATCCGCATTCATCGGACTGCTTTCCCTGGACGTCAAAAAGCTTGAAAGCCAAGCTTGCATGGCCCATCCAGTCAAGTATTTGGCTAGCTTGACCGACAAAGACCTTGAGAATGAGAAGGCTAACCCTGACAAGGATTCTAAGAAAAAAGCTTCGAAGAAAAAGAATTCGAAGAAAAATGATTCGACAATAAAGAAGGATAGTAAAAAAACGGATGCCGAAACGAAGGATAAGCAGGAAGGAGATTCTGATTTTGTGGGCCCCGTCTTTAATCAGACTACAGGTGAGGATGAGGGGGATAAGGATGAGCATGAGATTTTAAAGAAGCCTCAGGCCAGCGCTGCCTTGGTTTTTCTCTATGCCTCGGGACAACGGCCGGCCTTACTGTCTAAGTCTGCCCGCTGGAGCGGAGGCCTCATTGGAGGTCTCATAGCCTATGCCTTGGGTGTCTTGGCGGGGAAGACGGGAGCGGGCATTTTAATCCTCGCTTCCCTCGTAGTTTGGATCCTCGTGATGGTCAATATTGCCTATCTTACTCAGCTGAAAAAGGCAGGGCAGTTTTTTCAAAGTTTGGACCAACGTCCCTTCCCCTTTGGCCCCAAGCGCAAAGAACCAACAACTGCCGCTCAGCCTGCCAAAGCTTCTCGGACCCCAGTCCCAGCTTCTTTCGCACCGGGTCCTAGTTCGTCAAGCCCAAGCCCAGCCCTAGGTCTAGGAGAGGAGCCCAGCCAAGGCCGAGGTCCCGCCGACCAGACCATGGCCGCCAAACAAGCAGCCCTATCTGCTAAATATCAGGCTAAGGTCCAAGAGAAATTGGCCGAGCAGGAAAGAGAGCGCCTTCGTTTAGAACAGGCTGCTGAAGCTCAGCGTCAAGCAGAAAAAGAAGCCCAGGTCCAAGCTGCCCAAGCCCAACGGGCTGCCGAGCGTCAAGCTAAGTGGAAGGCGAAAATTGCCCAATTAAAGGAAAAAAGCGCTGGGAAAGGGGGACAAGGCTCTCTTTGGTCCAAAGCCAATCCCAGTATCCAGCCCCAGCAAGAATCGGTAAGCTCAAGCCCTGCTCCTTTTAGGCATAGTCCTGTTCCTTCCGGTTATGGCCCGTCAGACACCAGTAGCCCTGGCCTTTCTGACCGCCCTAAACAGACAGACCCCGCCTTTGAGCAAAAGATGGCGGAGGCCCGCAAACGTATCTATAAGGATGGGGTCATCCAAGCCATGAATCGCACTTTCACTTCCCAGGATCCTGCAAACCTCTCAGATGAGGCCCTTGAGCCCCTGTTGCCCATAGGCGATTCAGGGGATCCTGGCCCAGAGCCTGCTCCGGCTACCTCATCCCTGAGCCCTGCCCTAGCTTCTGACCTTTCCCCAGCTAATAATCCAAATCCTCCCGCTCCCGAGGAGGCTCCTTGGCCAGCTTCTGATTTTTCTCCGACGCAAAATATCGTCTCTTTTGATGCTTTCCAAAAACGTTACCAAACGAATGACGAAGACTTGGATGATCAGATATACTCAGACTTTTTCGAAGCATCTGACCCTTCTAAACCTGCCCCTGCTCCCTTAGCCCCACCTCCTCCACCCCCCCGTCGTCCGGTTTGGGTTCCCGTTCCCCAACCTTCCGCTCCGGACCTAAAGCCTCCTGCCAAAGCGCCAGGAGTCACTACGTCCGTGCCTTCTGCCGAAGCGCCCAAGGTCACGACGCCTCTCCCTGTAGCGAAAGCTCCCACTGTCACGACATCTGCTCCTCCGCCAAGATCTGCCACTGCCACGACGTCTACTCCTCCGCCAAAAGCTCCCACTGCCACGACGCCTGCTTCTGAAGAGAAAGCTTCGACCCCTAGCACGCCTAGCACGGGTGTGAAGGCTCCGACCAAAGCCCCAGGTTCACCCGAGGCTCAAAGTCCCGCACGTCCGCCTATGCGCAGACTTGTCCAAATTTCAGGCTCTAAGGTCCAAACTCAGCCGCAAGTGTCTCCAACACCAACTCCTGCCAGATCTGTGCTTCAGCCTACTCCCAGCTCAGCTCCTTCGCAGCCAACTCCCAGTTCAGTTCCTTCGCAGCCCACTCCTAGCTCAGTTCCTTCGCATCCTTCGCAGCCTACCCCCAGCCAAAAGCCAGGTTCTGTAGTCCCACAGCAAGCGCCTAGCCAGAGGCCCAGTCCTACAGGCGCTCAGCAAAGTCTAGTACCACAAGGGCAAAAGACTGCAGCACCAGCTCCATCTCGCTTCCCGGCTTATACACCACCCCCCTTATCCATGTTGACCAAGGGGCAAAAACTCCTGAACGACGATACGAAGCTGGAGTATTTGGAGGAGATGTCGATGAAATTGGATGAAACCCTCGCCAATTTCTCGATTGACGCCCAGGTAGAGGATTTCATTTCAGGTCCGACTATTACTCGCTTTGAGGTGGTTCCAGGGCCAGGGGTAAAAGTCTCCAAAATTGTTAATCTAGCCGATGATTTGGCCCTGGCCTTGGCGGCAACAGCCATCCGGATTGAAGCCCCTATTCCAGGGAAGTCAGCTGTGGGCATTGAGATCCCCAACCAGGTCCAGGAAGCCGTGCATTTGCGGGATATTTTGGAAAGCTGTGACTTGGCCCGAATGACTCCCCTCACGGCTTTCCTGGGGAAAGAGATCTCTGGCAAACCCATTCTTTGCGACCTGGCGACTATGCCCCACCTCCTGATTGCAGGCGCGACGGGATCTGGAAAATCGGTCTGTATCAATAGTATTTTGATTTCGCTCCTTTACCATACGGGGCCGCAAGACCTGCGGATTTTGATGATTGACCCCAAGGTGGTGGAACTTAGCGTTTACAACAATATTCCCCATTTGATCCAACCGGTTGTCACTGATACCTCTAAGGCCTGTGCGGCCCTCCAGTGGGCGGTCGATGAGATGACCGCTCGCTATGAACTCTTAGCTGAATACCAGGTCCGTGACTTTAAGGCCTTCAATGACCTAGTCCACCGGGGAAAGGCCCCGGACGAAGAACCCATGCCCCGGATCCTCATTATTATTGATGAATTGGCAGACTTGATGGCGACGACAGCTAAGGAAGTTGAAGAGGCCGTGGCCAGGCTTACTGCCATGGCCCGGGCCGCAGGCATGCATCTCTTGATTGCCACCCAAAGACCTTCCGTAGATGTCATTACAGGTCTGATTAAAGCAAATATTCCCTCCCGCATTGCCTTTGCGGTTGCTTCTCAGGTGGATTCTCGGACCATTTTGGATACGGGCGGGGCGGAAAAACTCTTGGGCCGTGGAGATATGCTCTATGCGCCCTTGCAGTTCCCGAAGCCCCAACGTGGCCAGGGGGCCTTTGTGTCTGACCAGGAAGTTGAGGCGGTTACGGATTATTTGAAGGAGACCTATGGGCCTAATTACGATGATAGTGTCCGTGAATCGATTGATGAGATGGAGCGGGTTTTGAAGGGAGAACCGATTAAACGGGATAGTGCGGAGTTAGATCCTCTTTATGAGGAAAGTAAAAAGATTATCCTAGACGTAGGCCGAGCTTCAGTTTCTCTTTTGAAGTCGAAGCTCAAGGTTTCTCACTCTCGGGCGGTTGGTATCATGGAGCAACTCCATGAGCATGGGGTTGTGGGCCCTTATGCTGGGAGTAAACCTCGGGAGATCCTCCTGACCAAGGAAGAGTATGAGGCAGAGCAGCAAGCCATGGCTGCCGCCTTTGCTCCTGATACCAGAATAGACGATGATGCAGATAGAATGTCATGACAACCTGACAACACGACGTTATTACTTCTTTCTTTCCAAGCCCTTTGTCGAACTTTGTCGCTTTATTAAAAAAGGGCGAAAAGCCCTTCTTTATCCGATTGTTTTGCCCGTTGACCAGGGGAATTATTAGGAGAATTTGTTATACTGTAGTTACATTTGAGCCAGATGGTCCGGGGACAGCTCAGGCCCAGGCTCATGAACGACATGGATGAAGTAAGGAGAACAAGATGACACAGGTAATCGATGGAAAAAAGATTTCCAAAGCTCTTAGAGAAAAAATTCAAAACGAAGTTGCTGAATTAAAGGCAGCTGGTAAGAGGGTTCCCGGTCTAGCCGTCATTCAAGTTGGCGACGACCAGGCCTCATCGGTTTACGTCAAGAACCAGGAAAAGGCTTGTGAGAAGGCTGGATTTGTCTTCTTTAATTGCCAGTTACCTGCTGATACCACGGAAGAAGCCTTGCTCCAAAAGGTAAAAGAATTAAATGAAGACCCTAAGGTAGATGGGATTATTTGCCAGATGCCTCTGCCTGAGGGGATTGATGCCGATGTGGTCATCAATAACATTCGTCCTGATAAGGATGTTGATGGTTTTCATCCTGTGAATGCCGGGAAACTCCTCCAAGGAAAGGCAGATGCCGTCTTACCTTGCACACCGGCCGGGGTTATTGAGATGCTCAAATATGAAAAAATCCCCCTCCAAGGGAAAAATGTGGTTGTTCTAGGCAGGTCGAACATTGTAGGCAAGCCCGCAGCTCTTTTGCTCTTAAAGGAGAATTGCACGGTGACGATTTGTCACTCTAAGACCCAGAATTTGGCGGAAGTTGCTTCTAAAGCAGACATTTTAGTTTCTGCCTTAGGGCGGGCCAAGATGGTAGATGCCTCCTATACCAACTCTGACCAGGTCGTCATCGATGTGGGAATTAACCGGGATGAAAATGGTAAATTATGTGGGGATGTGGACTATGAGGACGTGGCCCCTAAGGTCAAAGCCATTACCCCCGTACCTGGTGGGGTAGGATCCATGACCATTGCGATTTTACTCAACAACACCCTGAAGGACTACAAGCGCCACGAGGGGATTCCTGTAGAAGATTAAGCATTGCTAGATTGAGCTTGTTGAATTTTTATTAGGCATATGCCTAAATCAATAAAAGTTTTGAGATCTAATCATGAGGAAGGCCCTTCCCAAGAGGAAGGGCCCTTCCATCTGTAGACAGTCTTACCTAGGTGGGTAGGCTAGTCGCAAATTTTATGAAAGGCAGGCAGCTAGATGGCAAGACGCATCAGTAAGAAAGCCAAATCAAACCAAGATATTAGTCCTGTAGAGGAAGCAAAAGAACGCAAACAGGCCTTAGATCAGGCCATTTCACAGATTGAAAAGCAGTTTGGCAAGGGATCCATTCTCATGATGGGTGACAATGCCCATATTGATATTGACGTGGTTCCGACGGGGGCCCTAACCCTTGACCTAGCCTTGGGAATTGGGGGCTTACCCAAGGGCAGGATCATCGAAATTTATGGTCCAGAATCTTCTGGCAAAACCACGGTAGCCCTTCATACCATCGCAGAAGTACAAAAAGAGGGAGGCTATGCGGCTTTTATTGATGCCGAGCATGCCTTAGATCCCAGTTATGCCCAGAAAATTGGGGTTAATGTGGATGAGCTCCTTCTTTCCCAGCCAGACAACGGGGAGCAGGCCTTGGAGATTTGTGAGGCCTTGGCCCGTAGTGGGGCTGTCGATGTCATTGTTGTTGACTCGGTGGCGGCCCTGGTCCCTAAGGCTGAGATTGATGGGGATATGGGAGACTCCCATATGGGGCTTCAAGCTCGGCTGATGAGCCAGGCCCTCCGAAAGTTGGCCGGGGTTACCAGCAAGAGCAATACCCTCATTATTTTTATCAATCAGATTCGTGAAAAGATCGGAGTTATGTTTGGTAACAATGAGACGACTACAGGCGGCCGGGCTCTCAAGTTCTATAGCAGTGTCCGCTTGGAAGTGCGGCGCATGGAGGGGATCAAACAGGGGGATAAGTTCATCGGCAACCGGACCCGGGTCAAGGTTTTGAAAAACAAATTGGCGCCTCCCTTTAAAGAGGCTGTTTTTGACATTATTTTTGGAGAGGGAATTTCTCAAGTCGGCATGATTTTGGATATGGCGACAGACCTTGATCTAGTCAATAAAAGTGGATCTTGGTATTCCTACGGGGAAGAAAAGATCGGCCAGGGCCGGGATAACGCCTGTCAGTGGCTCAAGGATCACCCAGACATTATGGAAGAAATTGATGAAAAAGTTCGTGAAACCCTGATGCCAGATGAAGAGCATGTAGAGGCTGAGGAGACAGAAGACTCTGCGAAAGACCAGGATGAAGCCATGCAGGCAAAGGCCAGTGAGGATAAGGCCAAAGAGGGCAAAAAGACTCCTTCTGGCCGGTCCAAGTCTAAGAAAGAATCTGAAGATATAGCAACTCCCGGGGAGGACAATGAGACAGACAAGACGGTGAGTTCTCTCTCTGATGAAATTGATGAGCTCCTCAACCTGGATGTCTAAAGATTATTACCCAACTCCATCTCCCTTACCCCCACTATCGCCCTCGCCTGCACTTCCTTCTTCGACTATGCCTTCTTCCATGGCTAGCTCGTCTCCGCCAAGTTCCTTAGCTGCAGAAAAAAGACGTGATTTTAAAGAAGTCCAAGCGATCTTTAACAAGATTACAGAAGAAGTCAAGGGCAAGGGAACGACAAGCAGGAGTAAGGGGAAAAGAGCCAAGGAACCAGAGCTACTTGCTTTGTCTGGAGAAAGAAGTCAGGAAAAAAATAAAACACGCCCCATCATCGAACGGGCAGTTCGTTTTATTCGCTCTGATTTTGGAAAATCTTCTGGAAAGGTGGCAGCCGTCCTGCGGGCAGATGGCTATCCGGAAGAGGAGATCCAAGCCTGTCTAGAGGAACTTCTTGCCCGAGGCTATATTGATCATGACCGGGCTGTGAGACGGGTTAACCAGAGGCATCAGGGCAAAAACCTTAAGGCTAAGCGCTATATGCGCCAACTCTACCAGGAGGCTGGCTTGCCGCCGGAAGTCGTTACCGAGGCTTTGGCCGCTCTTCCGGACGATGAGGAAACCATTCAGACCTTGATCGAGGCAAAATATCCCCATCCAGAAGATCTCTCGGATAAGGAGTATCAGAGGGCCTTGGGGACCTTAGTCCGTCGAGGCTATCCCTATGGGCTCATTCACCGCTACTTGACTGGCCCAAAGGGTTTGTAGGAACATCAATCAATCCACTAGAAACCAACTAGAAAGAAGAAAATAAAGAAAAATTTATGGAAAAGACTTATTACCTCCTTTGTTTGGGGTGTCCCAAAAATGAAGTAGATGCAGAACAAATGATGACTGACCTCGAGAAGGCCGGTTATGAGAGTACGGATGATCCTGAAGAGGCTGCTTACCTGATCCTTAATACCTGTGCCTTTATCGACTCTGCTAAAGAAGAGGCCCTGGATTATTTGGCGGAGCTCATCAATACAAAGGAGGCCAGGCGAGAAGAAGGCATGGATACAAAACTCGTTGTTACTGGTTGCCTTCCCCAGATTGCCGGGGCTGAGTTGGTGAAAAAGTATGAAGATGTGGATGCGGTCTTAGGAACAGCCGATTATGGCGAATTGGTCCCCCTGTTGGAGGATTTGTCAAAGGACCAAGCTGAGCTCCTTGCAAAGCGCCGGTCCTATAAGCCAGGGAAGCCAGGGAGCATTGCCTATCTGACCACTGACCGGATGGCCTCAGGCGATCGGAACTATGCCTATCTAAAGATTGCAGAGGGATGTTCAAATGCCTGCACTTATTGCGCCATACCGAGGATTCGGGGGGGCCAGCAGTCTCGCCCTATGGAAGATCTGGTAGCAGAGGCCAAAAATCTGGAGAGTCAGGGCTTTCAGGAACTTATTGTGGTAGCCCAAGATACGACTAGGTATGGCCTAGACCACTATGGGCATTTTGCCCTGCCGGCACTTTTGTCTCAACTATTGAAAGAGACTTCTTTTCCCTGGATTCGCACCTTGTACTTTTATTCTGAGGCTGTGACTCCTGAGTTGATCGATCTTTATCAAAAAGAACCTAGGCTCGTTCCTTATATTGATCTGCCCATCCAGCATATTGCGGACCCGGTGCTCAAAGCCATGCACCGGAAGGATACAGGGGCGGGTATCCGGGATCTGATTACTCGGCTCCGGGCCCAAATCCCTAACCTGGTCCTTCGCACTACGGTAATGGTGGGCTTTCCAGGAGAAACCGAGGAGGATTTTAATGAGCTCCTTGCCTTTATTAAAGAAGAAAAGTTTGAGCGTCTTGGAGTCTTTGTCTTTTCCCCCCAGGAGCACACTTTGGCTTATCAGTTGCCAAACCGGGTCGATCCTGATGTTGGCCAGGCCCGCTATGAGACCATCATGGCGGCCCAAGAGGCCATTAGTTACGACTGGAATCAGAAAAGGATCGGGACAAGTGCGGAGGTCCTGATTGATGGGGTGGATCCCGACGGCCTAGCCTGGGTGGCAAGGTCCTACGGTGAAGCGCCCAATATTGATCCAGAAATTGTGGTTTACGACACCCGAGGAGACTTGGATCTGGGGGCCCGGGTCAAAGTAAAGATCGTAGAAGCTGACACCTACGATGTAGAAGCGGTATACGGGGAACCTACAAATCTTTAATGACTTTTAGTATACTAGAAGGAGTTTCCTAGGCAAGCCTAGGAGTATTTGAGGAGGCCCTTAGATGAATTTACCCAACAAATTATCCACCATCCGGATTTTAGCCGTTCCCTTTGTCGTTTTATTGATGGTTCCCATTTTTGCCAATTGCCCTGCTTTTGCAGGCTGGAATACCTTCGTGGAAGGGCCCATTGCGTCCTGGGGGGCTTTGATCCTCTTTGTCTTGGCGGCTTTGACAGATTTTATTGACGGTCGCATTGCTAGGGGCAGACACCTGATCACGGATTTAGGGAAGTTTTTGGATACCGTAGCAGATAAGTTGTTGATTCTTTCTGTCCTTGCGGTCTATGTCCAAAAGGGAAGAATTCACTCTTTTCTCTTTGCCA
Organism: uncultured Clostridia bacterium; assembly: GCA_937922005.1. Taxonomy (GTDB): domain Bacteria; phylum Bacillota; class Clostridia; order Saccharofermentanales; family DTU023; genus CAKZWV01. The sequence goes on from CAKZWV010000013.1 coordinate 10,877, forward strand.
TTATTATGGCCAGAGAGCTCATGGTTACCGCCCTCAGGTCTATCGCTGCAGCCAAGGGTCTGGTTTTAGCCGCAAAGCCTGTTGGCAAATGGAAGATGGGTTTCCAATGTTTTGCCATTGTCTTTTTGATGTTAGAAGATATTGTCCTAGTCGGGGCCAGGGGCACCCAACCAGTCATGCCCGGATGGATGCGGGTTCCTGCAGATATTTGTCTTGCAGTCTCCGTAGTCCTCTCCATCTTCTCGGCCTATGACTATATTTGGAACAACCGTCAGGTCTTCAAGGATAACTAAAGCTTAGGTCGGCCCATTGCTTTGAATAGCTTTTTGTGCTATGGTAGCGAGGTATGAACCTTTACAACATAGCATGAGGAAAGGAAAAGATAACATATGACCAAGGAGCAAATCTTTGATAAAATTAGCAGTTATTTTGTCAACGAATGGGAGATCCCTCAAGAAAAAATTACCATGGATGCCCTCTTTTTTGATGATTTGAATGCAGATTCGCTGGATATGGTTGACCTTATTTCAGCCATTGAAGATGAGTTTGATATCAGTGTAGAAGATGAGGATGTGGAGCAGATTCGTACAGTCGGAGACGCTGTCAATTATATCTACGATGCCCTGGCTTAAGGCTCATTTTTTGGATAGACTACGATCAAAGACCCATGTTAGAAGAACGATTAGCATCATTACGGGCATTTTTGAAGGAAACGGGCCTACCCCTAAAAAATTATGAGCGCCTCAACATCGCATTGACACACGCAAGTTATACGAATGAGCATCATATGCCCCCTACCTTGAATTATGAGCGATTAGAGTTTCTCGGTGACGCCGTCTTACAGGTGATTGTCACTGAGAGACTCTTTTTATCTAAAGAATGTGATAACGAGGGGCAGATGACTAAGCTCCGGGCAGCGATGGTCTGTGAACCCAGCCTTGCAGAGCTAGGAAGAAAGATCAACCTAGGTCCCTATATTCTATTTGGCCATGGTGAAGAAGAGGATGGGCCTGATAAGGATTCTAACCTCTGTGATGTGGTAGAGGCCTTGATTGCGGCCATCTATCTAGAAGCTGGGATGGGAGCTGTCAAGGATTTCTTAGCCCCCCATCTAGACTTTTTAGAGGCTGAAGCTGAACATACGAAGTACTATAATGATTACAAGAGTAAAATTTTAGAGTATGCCCAAAGTTTTGAACCCAAGCGTAAGGTTTTGTTCCCTCTCCTCAAGGAAGAGGGGCCCAGCCACGCCCCGTTTTTCACAGTTGCGGTGACGGTGGATGGGGTCCAGAAGGCAGTTGCAACCTGCCATAGTAAAAAAAAGGCAGAACAGGAGGCAGCCCAAAAGGCCCTCCAACGTCTTCACCAAGAGGACTCGAAGGCTTCCTCTTAGCTTTTTCTTCCCTTTATGAAGTTACTTTCTTTAGAAATTAAAGGCTTTAAATCATTTGCCGACCGGGTTACCTTCCACTTTAACGATGGGGTAACTTGCATTGTTGGCCCTAATGGCAGTGGAAAATCCAATATTTTGGAGGCTATTCGCTGGGTCTTAGGGGAGCAAAGCGCCAAGAGCTTGCGGGGAACGAAGATGACCGATGTGATCTTCAATGGCAGCGAGGGGCGGCCTCCTTTGGGAGCCTGTGAAGTCAAGCTTCGTTTGGATAATTCTGACCATGGCCTGGGCCTTGACTATGACGAGGTTGAGATTTCACGCCGCTACCTGCGGTCGGGGGAAAGTCGGTATATGATTAATCAGACTGAGTGTCGACTGAAAGATCTGACGAGGCTCTTTGCAGATACCGGTTTGGGCAAAGATGGTTATTCCATCATTAACCAGGGGCAGGTCGATGCCATCTTGAGCGTCTCGCCGGGCGAGCGCCGGAGGATCTTTGACGAGGCCTGTGGTTTGGTGCGCTTTAAACAAAGAAAGGCGGAGGCCAACCAGTATCTGGTCAAAACTCTTGATCACTACACGAGAAGTCAAGATCTTTTGACGGAGCTAGCCTCCCGCCTGGCCCCCTTAGAAGAGGACGCAGCTAAAGCTCGGAGATTTTTAGACCTTTCTGACCAGTTGAAGTTTCATATACTGGCTGCAAGGCTCTCTGAAATCAGGGATACAAAAAATAATATTTTGAAGGGGCAAGAAAATCAACGGCTCTTACAGGAGGAATTAGACCAAGTCCTTAAGCAATTGTCTCAGGTAGGCCAGGAGCAGACAGATCAAGAAGAAACCTTGGCTAAAATTGAAGCAAAGATTGAGGGCCTTCGTCACCAGGATGAGACCATTCAGGCCCAGAGTTTTTCCCTACAGACCAAGGTGGTGGTAGCCCAAGAGGCTAGAAAAACCTGGGGGGAGAAAGAAGAGGGAGCAAAAAATCGCCTGGAAGCTGCCCAAAAAAGGAAAGAAGACCTAGCTAGGAGGCGGTCGGACCAGGGGACGGGAAAATCGGAGCTTTTGGCTTCTCTTGTTAAATATGAGGCCTTGGATGCTGAGATCGGAACGGCTTTGGAAGAGGCTGAACGGGGCTTTAGCGCAGAAGAGATGTCCTTGTCCCAATCCCGGATCCAGGTAGATGCCTTAAAAGAAGCCCGTTATGAGGCCCAAAACACCCTAGCTCTAGCCAAGGAGCGCTGGCAAATCTTCCAGGAAGCCCAGGCTAAAGGCACGGAAGAAGATCAAAAGCTCTTAAGCCAGCTTAGCCGCCAAAGGTTTCAAGTGGAGGAATGGGAGGAAGAAAGGCACGGGGTCCAGACCCAGCTCTTCCAAGCAGAAAAAGACCTTCAAGAACTAAAAAATAAGGAATCCTTCCTCCTTTCTAAAGTGAATAGCCTAGGGGCTAGTAAGGGTGATCTGGAAGTCCTCTTGCGGGACTTACAATTACGCAAGACCTATTTTCAGGAGCTCGAGGATTCATACGCTGGCTACCAGAAGGCTGTGCAAGAGGTCATGCAGTGGGTGACCCAGGATCCCAGCTTAGGGAACCGGGTCTACGGGCCCTTGGGAAGCCTGATGGCTTGCGAAGACCGCTACCGCCTTGCCCTGGAATATGCGACAGGGGGGGCCGTCCACAATATTGTCCTTGCCAAGGAAAGCGATTTGGGACGGATCCTGGATTATTTGCGGAAGCGTCGTAGTGGGAGAGCGACCTTTTTGCCTTTAGATGCCTTAGATCCGAAGACCTTAGCTCCGGGAGACTTGAGATTATTTGCCCATGAACCGGGTTATTTAGGGCCCCTGGTGGACTTTTTGCAGGTGGAGGCCCCTTATATGCCAGCGGTCAACTATGTTTTGGGTCGAGTAGTCCTTTGTGAGGACCTTGAGGCTGCTCAGGCTTTTAGTCGGCACTTTCAGAGGCGTTTCAAGATTGTGACCCTAGAAGGAGACCTGATCCTAGCGGGCGGCGCTGTTTCAGGTGGTCTGACGGCCAAACGATCGGGAGTTGACCTCATCAACCGCCAGGGGCAGATTCGGGACCTAGAAGAAGAGATCGAAGAAAAAAAGCTTGCCCTTGAAGAACTTGTCCAAAGCTATCAGGCGCATAGCAGAGACCTGGACCAGGTTCAAGGGGCCCGGGCCCCCTTGGAAGCTTCCCTGCAGGCCTTACAAAAGGAAAATTTGAGATTGACCATGCAGATTGACCAGGGGCTTAGTCAGGTCAAGACTTTAGAAAAGGACAGGCAGGCTAAGGCGGATGCCCTAGGGGCCGATCGGACCCAGGGGGAGGATTTCCAAAAAGAGGCTGAACGGCAGGAAGGAGAGATTGCCCGCCTATCTCGGGAGATCGAGGAAGCTGAAGCCGAGATTCAGCGCTTAGATGACCGCTATAGGGTAGGAGCAAAAAAAAGGCAAGACCTTTACCAGGATCGGGCTGATAACCAGATTTCGCTCTCTTCCATCCGAGAATCCCTCCGCCTATTGGAAGAGCAAAAAAAGGAAGCGGCTGAAATGCAGGAGGCCATCCAAAGGCAGGTGGAAGAAGAAGGAAGGTTCATTAGCCAAGCCCAGAGAGAACAGGAAGAGCTCCTTTCGCAAGTAAAGGCTTATCAAGAAGAGTTAGGGGAGCTGGAAAAACAAAGGGCCCCCCTTCCAGACCAAGTGAAAGACCTCCAGACCAAGATTCAAGCCATCCACCAGGCAAAGTTGGACCAGGCGAGGGCAAGGGAGGCCTTGATCCTTCAGCAGGCCGACTATGAAAAAAAGATTAGTCGGGCTAAAGATCAAGAAGACCTTGGTAATCAGACCATATCCGATCTGAAACGACGTATTTGGGAAGAATATCACTTGAGCTTTTTAGAAGCCCAAGACTACTGCGATCGGGAGCACTTCCAGTGGGAAGATGGAAAGACCAAGGATTATTTGGCGAAAAGTGAGAAAATACGGGCGGAACTGAGGGGCTTGGGAGTGGTCAATGCCAAGGCTCAAGAAGAATACAGAGAGTTAAAAGAACGTCATGACGTCCTGGCTCGTTCGCTCGAAGATCTTACGAAGACCAAGGAGAGTACGGAAAAGGCCCTGGTGGCCCTTGACCAGACCATGGAAAAGACCTTTGTGGAGCATTTTGGGGAGATTGCTGAGCATTTTGCTAGCTGCTTCCAAGAGCTTTTTGGAGGTGGGCGAGCAGAGATTGCCTATGATCCCGACCATATTTTAGATGGAGACATTTTTATCCAGGCTGAGCCCCCAGGTAAGAAACTCAAATCCTTGAGTCTTTTGTCTGGTGGAGAAAGGGCTTTGACGGCTATTGCCTTGATATTTGCTATTTTTCGTTTGAAAGCTTCGCCATTTTGTATTTTGGATGAGGTGGAATCGGCTTTGGATGGGGATAATGCTTATAAATTTGCAAGTTATATCCGCTCTTATGCCCAAAAACTACAATTTGTGGTGATTACCCACCGGAAAACAACGATGCAGGCGGCCGACCTAGTCTATGGAGTAAGGATGCAGGAAAAGGGAGTGAGTTCGATTCTCTCTTTAGAGCCGGATTAAATAATTAGGCAAGAGAAATAAGGAAAGGAAGAACGTATATGGGACTATTTGATAAATTTAAAAAAGGGCTTGAGAAGACAAGGGAGTTCTTTACCGGGAGTATTACCAAGATAGCGGCCAGTTTAGGAAAGTTTGATGAAGAACAACTGGATGAGCTTGAAATGATCCTCATCTCCGCAGATTGCGGGATGGAGGTTACAGAACTTCTGATGGAAAAAGTAAAAAATCAGATCAAGGCCACGGGGGACAATAGTGTCGAAGCCGTTTTAGGAACCCTCAAGCGGGAGAGTTTGCGGATTTTACGGATGAACGAAACCAAGGATGGTGCCCATGAGCGGGGCGGAGAGATTGAGGATCCAGAGGCAGTGGAAGATGTGCATTTGACCCTCCAACCCGGCCTTAATATCCTCGTCCTTCAGGGGGTAAATGGGACTGGCAAGACGACCAGCGCTGGGAAGATCGCAGCTCAATTTGCTGGCCAAGGGAAAAAAGTTCTTCTTTGTGCGGCAGATACTTTCCGGGCAGCGGCCATTGAACAACTTGAGGTCTGGTCCCAGCGGGCTGGGGTACCTTTGATTAAGACTCGTCAGGGGGCGGACCCGGCAGCGGTAGTTTTTGATGCCATTCAATCGGCTAAAGCTGGTTCTTATGACCTCCTGGTCATTGATACGGCTGGACGCCTCCATACCAAGAAAAATCTGATGGCCGAGTTAGGGAAGATTGATAAGGTAATTCGGAGAGAAGGGGCCGGGGCTCAGATCGTAAATCTCCTGGTCCTGGATGCCACTACGGGGCAAAATGCCGTAACCCAGGCCAATGCCTTTGGGGAACTAGGCATCCTGGATGGGTTGATTGTGACAAAGCTTGATGGAAATGCCAAGGGCGGGATTATTTTGAGCGTTTGCTACAATACCCACTTGAAGATTTATATGGTGGGCCTTGGGGAGGGCATTGAAGATTTAGATGACTTCAAAGCTGACCTCTTCGTGGATTCCCTCTTGCCTGACCCGTCTCTTCTTTTAAGCCACAAAAAAGCCGATAAGGGGGAAGAGGAAAGCACAGAGGAAGGGTCCGAGGCTGAGGGTGAGGAAGAAGACCAATAAGTTGGTCTGTGTAGCAAGTAAAATCCACCTCCCCCCCAAAATGCTTGCTCCAAGTGATAGATGGATTCTTGCAAGACAAATCGTTGCTCTGGACGACAAGGTGTATCCTTGCAGGACAAAAGGAAAGATATAATCTTGCGACAATATCTTTAAAAATGGATTTTAAACAAGATTGATATATCAGTGCTTATAGTACTTTTTCCGCCTTCGTTAGATGTCAAAAGTTGTCAAGGATTTGCCTTGACGTTGTGGCCGGGGTCTGCTAGAATGTACGAGCGCTTAATCCGAAGGAGCCTCGCTAGGAGAGTCCGAAAGGAGGGAGAGTGTGGAACAGGTAAGTAGAATGAGCGGAGGATGGGTAAATCCGGAGGAAGAAAAATTACAGGAAAAGATCTATCAGTCAAGATTACTTCTTGTATATGGAGATCTCCTCACGGATACCGTCAAGCGCTCCTGCGAGTTGGTGATTGGCCAAGATCTGACTGCAGCGGAAGCCGGTGAAAAAATCGGTTGCAGCCGTCAAGCCGTCGGACAAAATGTCCAGCGGGGCCTAGATCTCATGGAGAATTACGAAGACAACCTAGATATTTTGCATTTTAAGGATAGCATGATGGAGCAGCTGAAGTTACTCCAGTCGAGTATCGGACGCCTTGATATTACGCAAGCTAATCGGATCTTGGACATGATTATCCAAAATTTTCAGAATTATCTAGAAAATGATAGCTGTCCGTAACCAGGTGAAAGAAGGAAAATATGGCTCTATTTGGGAACCTTAGTGAAAAATTGACACAATTGACGGACAGTTTTCGAGGGAAAACGAAAGTCACTGCCAAGGATTGGAAGGCGATTCAACGAGAAATTAAGATGGCCCTCCTGGAGGCAGATGTCAATTTCAAGGTCGTCAAAGAGATTATGGCGGACATCGAAGATCAAGCTCAGGGAGTTGAAGTACTCGAGAGCCTGACTCCGGGTCAGCAGATCATCAAAATATTGAATGATTCCTTGGTACGCATCCTGGGAACGGATGAATCGAAGATCAGCTTTCGATCTGATAATTTTACTGTCCTCATGCTTTGCGGCCTCCAGGGATCAGGAAAGACGACGGTAGCGGCCAAGCTGGCTAAGATGTTGAAGAAGCAAGGGAAAAAGCCCTTTTTAATTTCTCTTGACGTCCATCGGCCTGCTGCCCAAGAGCAATTGCGGGTCTTGGCTGAAAGTATCGATGTCCCAGTCTACATTGAGCCAGAGGAAAAGGATGCGGTAGCCCTCGCAAAAAGAGGATTAGAAAAGGCCAGATATATGATGGCCAATGTCGTGATCCTTGATACAGCGGGTCGGATGACGGTTGATGATGATTTGATGGCTGAGCTCTCAGAGATTAATGACCTTGCCAAGCCCGATGAAAAATACCTGGTTCTCGATGCCATGATTGGTCAAGAAGCCGTCAACATTGCCACAGAGTTTATTGATAAAGTGGGTGTAGATGCCTTTATCATGACGAAACTCGATGGTGATGCAAGAGGCGGAGCCGCTCTGTCCCTGCGCAAGGTAACAGGGATCCCTCTCAAGTTTATCGGAACCGGGGAAAAAATCGACGATTTTGAACCCTTTATCCCGGAACGGATGGCCTCAAGGATTTTGGGGATGGGCGACGTCTTAACCCTGATTGAAAAGGCTGAGGAACATATCGATGAGGCTGAGGCGGCCAAGAGTTTTCGTAAGCTCCAGGATAATCGCTTTACCCTCCAAGACATGTTGAACCAGTTCGAGCAGGTTAGTAAGATGGGATCCTTTAAGGATCTGCTCAACTTTATCCCTGGTCTCTCGGGCCGCATTAACGAGGAAGAACAGGAAGCCGGTGAAAAGGCTATGCGCAAGAATATTGCGATCATCCGGGCGATGACCCCTGAAGAGCGCAATAATTACACAATACTCAACGGGTCCCGCCGCAAGCGGATTGCCCAGGGTAGTGCTTGCTCTGTTGTTGAAGTCAATCAGCTCATTAGACAGTATGAGATGACGATGAATGTCATGCAACAGGTAATGGGCAAGAAAAAAGGCCGTAAAAAGGGCAAAATGTCCATGAAGAGAATGCAAAAGATGATGGGCGATGGAAATATTCCGGAATAAAAGTACTGGAAAGCACCAAGCCGTTTTATGAGCCAAAATTTAAAATAGGTCGAATACGATAAGGTCCTTCCCTGCAGCAGTTCAGGAGTCGGGACTTGTATCTAAAGGAGGATACTATGGCAGTAAAAATTCGTTTGAGAAGAATGGGAAAGAAGAAACAACCTTTCTACCGGGTGGTCGTGGCAGATTCTAGATCGCCGAGAGATGGACGCTTCATTGAGGATCTGGGCTATTATAACCCCATGACTGAGCCGGCTGATATTCGTATTGATACGGAAAAGGCAGCACAATGGATTAAAAATGGAGCACAACCTACAGAGATCGTTCAAGCCCTCTTGAAAAAGGCTGGAGCAAACGAATGATTGAGCTCCTAGAAACCATCATCACTCCCCTTTTGAGCAAGCCCGACATGATGCGGATTGAAGAGACGGAAGGCGAAGATGGGTTGACCTATACGATCTATGTCGATGCAGAAGACATGGGGCGAGTGATCGGGGGCCAGGGTAACCGGATTAAGTCCATCCGGTCTGTGGTGAAGGCTAAGAGTGGAAACGATGTAGGTCCCTATCGGATCAATGTCGTAGAAGCCTAGGCTTGGAAGCTAAAAGAGAGGAAGACAGATGGCACAAGGATCACAGGGGACTCCCTTACCGTATTTCTTGGTAGCCAAGCTGGGTCGCCCGACAGGCCTGCAAGGAGATATTTGGGCTGAGCTCTTAAGTGATAATCCAGACCGTCGCACCCAAGTCTTTGAGGCTTGTCTATTTACGGAGGCCCAGGCAGATCTCTTGGATCGAGAAGTCTCCAAGCCAGGTTCCCTTCCCAGCAAGTTTGCATCTGATGCCCCTAGAGTCCGAGTAAGTCCCTTAGGTGGGAAGGGCCAAGGGGACTCCATACGAATGCATTTGCAGGGTTATGAGGATCGTGAGGCTATAACAGCTTTGCGAGGCTATTTCCTTGCTATTCCAAGGGAAGAAGTCTATGAACCTGGTCCGGGCCGCTGGTTGGTCTCAGATCTTATAGGCTTAAAGGCCTATAATCTTTCGGTCGATGAACAAGAGCCAGCCTATCTAGGAGTGGTCAAGGATGTCATCGATAATCCGGCTAATGACCTCTTACAAGTCCATCTTTCTGGACAAGAAGATATTTATGTGCCCATCTTACCAGGGGTTATTACCCAGGTAGATCGGGACCACGAGAAAATCCTACTAACCTTGCCGCCGGGGCTTCTTGAGGTCTATCGGGGGAGCTAGGGAGATCAACTCTCTCTCAGGTTGAGAAATTTATTTTACTTATGCTGTTTCATATCTTGACCCTTTTTCCAGAAATCGTTACGGCCTATACGGATTTGAGTATCCTAGGACGGGCCAAGGCGGAAGGCGTTTTCCAGGTGGATTTAGTTCCCTTGCGAGACTTCGGCCAAGGTTCCTACCACAAGGTCGACGATACCATGTATGGGGGAGGTGTAGGAATGCTGATGAAGGCTGATGTTTTAGAGGCAGCCTTCTTGAGTTTGCCTCCTTCTACCAGGGAAGATGGTTCAGGGAAGATCAGCAAATATTATTTTTCACCTGGTGGACGAAAGATCGATCAGGCTACCGTCGAAGAGATCGCAAGTAAAGAGGAAATTGTCCTTCTTTGTGGCCACTATGAAGGCCAGGATGCCCGCTTTGTGAAAAAATATCATTTTCAACCTCTGTCTTTGGGTGATTTTGTCTTGAGTGGCGGCGAAT
>CAKZWV010000014.1 GCA_937922005.1 uncultured Clostridia bacterium
TAAATCCGCAACGCCTTCAGCAATCATCCCAGATCCTGAAGATCCTAAGAATCCAATCGATAAGCCTGATGGGTATGTTACTGTAGAATTCACGACAGATGCTAAGGGGAAAATTACAGGAACGAAGAAGTTCTATGTAGATCCTAAAGCTGGCAAGACTATTGCTGACCTAGAGAAGCCAACGGCAACTGGTGTTGGAGGTAACACCTTTGATAAGTGGGACACTCCAGATACGACTGAGATCAAGAGTGAGCTCACGGTCAAAGCGGTTTATAAATCCGCAACGCCTTCAGCAATCATCCCAGATCCTGAAGATCCTAAGAATCCAGTCACACCACCCAACACCTATGTAAAAGTAACCTTTGATGCAGATGAGCATGGAACTATTGGAAAGCCAAGGATTTTCTACGTTGACCCAACAGCTGGAAAAATGGTTAAGGACTTGACTATACCGACGGTTACACCGAGTATAGGTTACAAGTTTAGCCAGTGGGATACCAAGGATTCAACAGTCATTACTAAAACGCTTACTATTACAGCGCAGTATGGTAAGATTCCTGGTGAGCCAGATCCTGGCGTAATTGTTATCCCTAAGGATGCTGACACGAACGACCTTAATCCTAAAGATGGCATCAAGAATAATGATAAGTTACCTAAGGATACAGATTATCAATGGAAAGAAAAGCCAGACCTTAATGGTGATCAGTACAAAAATACTGGAATTGCTAAAGGCACCGTTGAGGTTAAGGTTCCAGGGGAGAAACCTAAGGAGGTTGAAGTCACCGTCTTTGGTCCTATCGTTAAGATTAAAAATGATCCTAAGGATGAAGAATCCCAGAAACTCATCGCGAAGCTAAAAGAGGCTCAGCCGCATTATCAATACATCATTTTCAAAGCTTCGAACGGTGGAAGATTAGGTAAGGATAATATGGAGCGTAGGTACTACTATAATACTACCTACCGTGTGACCGAGGATGACGCCATGAAAGCGGGAGAAAACGATCTTAGTTCCTTGCTCGAACCAGACTCTGGTTATCACTTTGACAAGTGGGATAGGTCGACCAATGCCGATCGTATTACGGTCTTTACCGCTAAATTTGCTAGAAACAGCGATAATACCGGTGGTGACGGTCAGCGGCCTGGTACCGATTCCAATCGTCCTCAGGGCAACCACACCCAGGGCGGTACGACCAGCATGTTGCCTAACCAGGGTGCCAACCGGGCTCCTCTGAGTCGCAACATGACCATGGCTCCTGCCGGACCTGGCAACCAGTTCTACGTCAATGCCCCCGCAGGCGACGCTAACCAAGCTGGTGCCAATAATCCCGTCGTGGCCAACAATGTCCCTCAGACCGGTGAGACGAATACCCTGCCTCTCGTTCTGAGCCTCATGGCCCTGGCAGCCGTCCTAGCCATCCTTCGCAAGAAGGCCTAGGACCTAGTAAGTAAAACCAAGCTTGTGAGCTGCTTTCTGCCCCTTAATCTGGACAGACGGCTAACCCACAAGCAAAAATGTCAGCTATAAGCTGACATAGAAAATACCCGCTCTCACTTTCCTTGAAGGGCCTCGAATGGGGCCAGACAGGAGATGAGGGCGGGCTTTTTGTTCGCAAATTTGAATTGACGACCGAGATGCCATCCCCTAGACTATAGGGGACCCAGGAAAGGAGAAGACACATGGCCTACCAGGACGGAGAATTTGTTGCACAAGCAATGCCCATGGGGGAAGACCCGGACGGCGAGTATTTTGAGAGCCGGCGGTCTTCAGAGCAAAAGCTTAGCTTTAAGGCTGCTCAGGCAGAATTTTCACTCAGGAAAGTTGATTTTAGCTCGGAACAGATGGTCTCTTTGATGCTCGTGAATCAAGATGGCTTCTATACCAACCTTGCTTTGCTCCTATCTGACCAATCCTGACTTTCGGTAAACAAAAAAAAAAAATGGCCATAAAGGCCTTGGTTGTCGACTTTCTTGAACATCTGTCTTTCGTTTTTTTGTCCTCTTACACCATGAGGTTTACTGACAAGTCGAGTTTCGTTACTCGTTTGAAATCAGAAAGCGTCATGTAATTGTATAGTGGTTGCATATTGGTCGTTTCCCAGATTGTTAGCAGGTCTGCACTGAGATGAGTTGGTGAGAGCGTTACCAAAGGATAGGTCCCCTGTACAACTACTTGTACATCGTATAGAGCTTGGCGTATTCTACCTGAAGAGATCTCTTTTCTTTCTTGACGCAGGAGATACTGTATGTAGCGGTGAAAACATAAGGCTAAGAAACACATTGCAAAGTGACCCTCAATATGGTCGTCAGTCCACACAAAAACGGGACGAGCTTCTAGATCAGATTTCGTTACCCGAAAGCTTTCTTCAATTCGCCATAGTCCGCCGTAGATCTTTTTGACTTCTTCTGTTGAGATACTCATGTCATTCGTAATAATGGCATAGTAACCGTCAAACTTGGCTTGCCAAGCTATCCTCTCTTCATCTAGTTCTGCGTCCTGGTAGTCTGCCGGATATTCAATATACTGACTCCTTCCTCGCTTTGCTTGGGCTCTTACTTTCCCAGGCGTTGCCAGATCATCTTTTACCTTTTCAAGGATTCTCTCCCGGTCTGCCTGGTCTTTTCTTGCTCGGTCTGCTTGCCATGTTAGATGCACAGCAACGGAAATGGAATCTGTAGTGTACATCGGTCGACGGCCTTTTTTAATCGGTAGGGCTGATCGTTCCTCGTCCGTTAGAAGACGCCGGGCCTGTAAAATATGCGTCAGGCGTTTTTGCTTACCTACCATCTCTCCTTGCTCGTCATGGCTAATCGTCCAGCCTGCAGGATCAAAAACTAGCTCCTGCAGCTCCCGGGGAGCCTTTTTCAAGCTGTAACTCATCACAAAATCATGTCCCTGCTGGCAGAGATAGTAAAGGTTGTCCTTGCTATTCAATCCCCGATCGGCGACGACAACAAGCTTTTCCATACGATATCGTTTTTGGAGATCAGCTATGGCGGTTTCAAGAGTTGTCTGGTCCATCG